>JAODGL010000167.1:2023-3151 GCA_025464585.1 Methanosarcinales archaeon | reverse complement strand
GGGAGCCTATATGGACCGGTCAATAATGGAAGGCAATCCACACCGGGTTCTTGAGGGTTTAACTATCGCGGCTTATGCCATCGGTGCTGCTCATGGATTCGTTTATATACGTCAGGAGTATCCACTGGCGGTGAATAATCTTGCGATTGCACTCGAACAGGCGAAGGAATATGGATTACTTGGCGATGCAATACTGGGCTCGGGATTCGCATTCGATGTGAAGGTGCATCGAGGCGCAGGCGCTTTTGTCTCCGGCGAGTCCAGTGCGTTGATGAATGCGATAGAAGGGAAGGTGGGGGAGCCAAGACCTAAATATATACACACTTCAGAAAAAGGTGTCTGGGATAAGCCGAGCAATTTGAATAATGTGGAGACATACGCAACTGTACCACTAATAATAGAAAAAGGTGCCGATTGGTTCACCTCGATTGGCACTGAGGGTAGCAAGGGCACAAAGATCTTCTCGCTTGTTGGGACGGTAAACAACACAGGTTTAGTAGAAGTCCCCATGGGCACCACGTTGCGGGACATAATATACAAAATAGGGGGTGGAATTCGTGGTGGTAAGCGATTCAAGGGTGTGCAAACAGGCGGACCCTCAGGCGGAATAATTCCTGAGCAGTATCTTGATTCGCCGGTGGATTTCGATGAACTCACGAAGTTAGGTTCAATGATGGGCTCAGGTGGGATGATTGTTATAGACGAAGATACATGTATCGTGGATTTAGCACGCTATTTCGTGGATTTTCTCTGCGATGAATCATGTGGCAAGTGCGTGCCCTGCCGCGAGGGCTTGAAACGGATGCGTGAGATATTGGAAGATATAGTCGCCGGACGTGGAAAAGAAGGAGATATTGAACTGCTGGAAGAAATTGCACAGGTAATGAAAGAGGCATCGCTGTGTGCATTGGGAACGACAGCCGCTAATCCTGCTCTGAGCACCATCCGGTATTTTAGAGATGAATATGAAGCGCATATAAAGGAGAAAAGATGCCCGGCACTGGTTTGTAAGGACTTGATTTCGTATTACATAGACCCAGAGAAGTGTATAGCTTGTTTGAAGTGTCTGAAGAGTTGCCCAGAGGGTGCAATAGAGGGCGATAAGAGAGTAATACACGTGATTGACCA
>JAODGL010000167.1:0-1842 GCA_025464585.1 Methanosarcinales archaeon | reverse complement strand
AGGTTAAATCACTTTTACGATGAACAATGGGAAACAATTGAGGGTTTACTCAAGGGGCAAAGAATTTTACTAATACACCGAACCGGTTTTGGAAAATCGCTTTGCTATCAATTTCCCGCAATTTTATTCAAGGGGATAACAGTAGTATTTTCACCTCTTATTGCCTTAATGCGTGACCAAATTCAACAGCTAAACTCTTTAGGAATCTCTGCTGAGTGTGTTAATAGCGAGCAAAAAAATGAAAAGAACCGTGAAATTCTTGAACAAGCAAGACAAAACGAAGTAAAGATTTTATATATCGCCCCCGAAAGACAGGAAAACCCGGAATGGTTGGAAGCCGTAAAGGAAATGAATGTTTCAATGGTCGTTATAGACGAAGCACATTGTATTTCCGTTTGGGGGCATGACTTCCGCCCTGCGTTCAGGAGAATCACCAATCTGGTGGAATCATTGTCACAAGAACTTCCTGTTTTAGCCACCACGGCAACAGCCACCGAAAAAGTAGCTCAGGATATTATTCAACAAATGGGTGGTAATGTGAAGTGTATTCGTGGTAATTTGATGCGGGAAAATCTTGTATTAAACGTAGTAAGAGTTTCTTCGGAAGACGACAAGTTAGCCTTTTTAGCCCGGTATTTACCGGCTATGGAAGGCACTGGTATTATTTACACAGGCACAAGGGTTAATACAGAAGTGTATTCAAGTTTCTTAAACCGTCAGGGCATTGACGCTGTGAATTACAATGCAGGATTCGATGCGGAAAGGAGGAGAGAAATAGAAGAGGGTTTGCTTAATAACCGCTGGAAGTGTGTCGTTGCTACAAATGCCCTTGGTATGGGCATTGATAAACCAGATATTAGATTTATTATTCACACCCAAATCCCGCAGTCGCCAATTCATTATTATCAGGAGATTGGACGAGCGGGTAGGGATGGTAAGAAAGCTCAAATTATCCTCCTATATAATCCAGAAGATAGAGAACTGCCTGAATATTTTATTGAAAATAGTCGCCCAGCCATCAAGTATTATCACAGAGTTATCGAGCAATTAAAAAGAGAACCTTTAAGACAATATGATTTGATGAGGAGGACAAATCAGAATAAGAACAAAATTCGCGTGATAATTGCAGATTTAATTGAGCAGGGTATCGTAAGAGAGGTTGTAGAGGGGCGTTCCAAAAAATATGAATGTCTATCTAATGCTCCTCCTCTTAACACTACGGCTTTTGAAAGGCTCAGAGAGTTCAAGTTAGAAGAACTTGATAAAATCATAGAATATGCTGAAACCGACAGGTGCAGGATGTCTTATCTCTGTGAGTATTTAGAAGATACGGGGGTAAGCGAATGCCATAAATGTGACAATTGCAGGGGTAAAAAACGGACTTATGAGATCAATGCTGACGAGCAACAAAAAGTAGATGACTTTAAGAACAATTATTTTCCTGAGATTGAATTGGTTTCCAAGAAAAGTAAAAAATTGGTCAACGGGGTTGCATTCTCGTATTATGGCTTTTCCAACGTGGGTTCTACTATTCACCATTGCAAATATGAGAATGGAGGGGACTTCCCGGATTTTCTTTTACAAGGTGTTTTGAGAGCCTATCGCAGCTACTTTAAAGACGAACAGTTCGACTTAATTATCTATGCCCCACCAACGGAATCTGGCGATTTGGTAAAGAATTTTGCTGAAAAAGTATCCGCCGAGTTAGGGATACCCATATCTCACGGATTGATTAAAAAATATGGTGAAGAGATTATAAAAATTATAAAAGAACAGGAGAGATAATAGTATGGAAATGATAGATTACCCCTACTGGATAACCCTGGCGCATCTTCCCAACTG
>JAODGL010000204.1 GCA_025464585.1 Methanosarcinales archaeon | reverse complement strand
AGGAGCACAAGATTTCTTAAGTTCGTCTTCGGTGAGGAATCAGAAGGAAAAATCGGCGAGATTTTGGTGAGCTCTGCGTGGAATAAAAAGATAGAGCCATTGGAGGTGAGCGGTAAAAATGCTACGAGATTGGTTGACGAGCAGGAGATGATAAAACTTCCGCTTACGCAAAAATACGGCGCTTACTTCGACGAGATGTATTTTGTGCGAACCGCAGAGGAGCATTTGAATCTTGAGGAGCCTTACGAATGGACGCATCCACCGCTTGGAAAGCTCATAATCGCGGGAGGCATTTTGTGCTTCGGGATGAATCCATTTGGCTGGCGTATTTTGGGCGTTTTAGCCGCCGCTGTGATGATACCCTTAATCTTCCTTTTTGGTAAGCGCATGTTTAAAAGTGCAACCGCAGGTTTCTTTGCTGCTTTCCTCATCACCTTTGATTTTATGCATTTCTCCCTGGCGAGGCTGGCAACAGGAGAAATCTATATCCTCCTTTTTTCTTTATTGATGTTTTATTTCGCCTTCGATTACTTCTCCAAGCGAGAAGAGGAAGGAGAGGGAGAAAAAAGGGAAACATCAACTTCGCTTTTCCTCAGCATTATCTTCTTCGGACTTTGCTTCGCTGTAAAATGGACTGCCGTTTTTGGTTTAGCAGCAGTATTGGTGCTTTTATCTGTCAGCAACTTAAGAAATAGGAAGCCAATACTTAGCGATTATAAAGTTGTTTTCGCAGGGCTATTGGCGTCCGCAGCTATTTATATCGCAACTTATATCCCGTACATGTTTTCGGGTGGGGGGCATGAACTTCTGGATATTCACAGGTTGCCGCTGTACATTGGATACATTTCAGAATACATGACCGGAGGCAACGTGAGTATTACACCTCCCGTACCATCAACCGTTTTTGATCTGCAATTGGGAATGTTTGGATACCATGCCGGGCTGGAAGCGACACATCCTTTCTCTTCGCCCTGGTGGTCCTGGCAACTTATGCTTAAACCTCTTTGGCTGTATTCCAATACTTTAACCTCAAATGGACCAGCAATGGTTTCGACAATTGTTTTGATGGGCAATCCTGTTATATGGTGGTGCAGCATTCCTGCTCTGATTTTTATCGGGGTAAGGTTCGTAGCTAATAAGATAAGAAAAAGAGAGGATGAACGTAGCTTGCTTAGCTTTGTTTCCCTCTTTATTCTCGTTCCTTTTCTATTTCAATGGATCCCTTATGCACTTATCACAAGAATCCTGTTCATCTATCATTTTGTTCCTGATGTGCCGTTTATGATATTTGCACTCACTTATTGGTTAAATGGATTATGGCAAAACTCTTTAGAACGGAAAATTTTATCTGTTTCGTTTCTCATTTTAACCGCTGTTCTTTTCTTCCTCTTCTATCCAGTTATATCCGGTTATCCGGTAGCGTATCTGTATAAGGAGAGTTTAAGATGGTTAAGTGGATGGGTGTTTTAATAAGGTAGCAAGCGAGTATCAATTAACAAGAAAATGAAAAGAGCGATAATTTATCAATTAAAATCTTTTAAGCAGGATTTTATTCGCCTGATTAGATTCTCGACAGTAGGTGTTATTGGTGCAGGAATTAATACAGGACTCCTTTGGCTCTTGACTGACCTCGCTGGGCTATTCTATTTGTTTTCTTCAGCAATCGCTATTGAAATAGCGATAATAATACAATTTATATTAAATGACCGGTGGACATTCAGGGAAAATAAAACTAAAGATATGAAACAATTCCTTGAACGTATCCTTAAAAGCAACCTGTGGCGGTCAGGAGGATTGGTTGTTAACATCGGAATTCTTTATCTTTTAACCGAGTATGCATGTGTATATTACCTTATATCTAATATTTTTGGAATCGTTTGCGCTTTTATATGGAACTATATCTTTGAAAGTCGCCTAACCTGGGGAATTACCGGATAGTTTCCCAAAACCTTGCAAAAGCGAGGAGAAATAAATGAGAATAGAGAAGAGCGTAATAATTGAGATTATCACCATTATAATTGCGATAAAATTTTTTTCCTTTATCTTAGCTCCTCTATCCTGGGCGGTTTTAAAAAATCAGCCTGCTGACATCATTTTCCTTTGGAACCGATGGGATGCCCCTCATTATATAGATATAGCAAAGAACGGCTATACCGCTGTCGGAGAAGGAAGATATTTTATTGTTTTTATGCCCTTGTATCCTTTTCTGATAAGAGTCTTAGCCTTTTTCATCAGGAATTACGAAGTCTCTGCCATGCTAATATCAAACTTCGCATCAGTCTTTGCATGCCTCTACCTTTACAGACTCGCAAAAATTGATTATTCTCATAGCACGGCACTAAAAAGCGTTTTTTATTTCGCCATTTTCCCCACTTCTTACTTCTTAACCGCAGGCTATACCGAAAGTTTGTTTTTGTTCCTGGCGATTGGCTGCTTCTATTATGCGAGGAAAGGGAATTGGTTCCCAGCAGGTGTAACGGGGATGTTCGCATCAGCTACAAGAATCACCGGACTTATTCTTATCCCTGCTTTGATATGCGAGTTTTATTCGCAAAAAACAAATTTCAAATCCGAATCTAAGAGCAAGAACGTGAAGGACGCTTTATTCCTGTGCATGATCGGCTTCGGGTTTATATCTTATCTCATGTTAAATTATGCGGTATTTGGAGATGCTTTTGCGTTCCTCGAGGTACAAAGAGAACATTGGTTTAAACATTTAGCTCCTCCCTGGGAAGGGCTCTTGGGAGCCTTGTGGAGTATTTTATGGAGAGAGCCTGCGGAAAAAGTGCTTGTAGGAGGTGCAGAACTCGTATTCGGATTGTTTGGCTTAATTTGCATTATTTACGCATTCATCACAAAATTACGCCCTTCTTACACCATTTATATGCTTCTTACATGGCTCGCAGTGGCTTCAACCTCATATTGGTTGAGTATGCCACGTTACACGCTCTCTATGTTCCCTATTTTCATCGTGCTCGCTATTATTGGCGATAAGCGAGAAGAGCTGCATTATATGATGACCATTGCATTTCTGCTATTTTTTAGCTTCTTCCTGGTTCTTTTTACACAGGGATACTGGGCTTTTTGAAGATTATGGGATTTTTTGAACTGACGAAGGGGCGGATAAAGAATGTGAAGGTTACTTGACTTCATATATCCTCCATCTCTCTTTCTCTCCTCCTATCGCCTCATCATATTTTAAATAAAACTGTGTTTCATTGTCGAAAGCAGAATAATTTATGTCGAAGTGATTATCCACTGCAAAAGTCTTCTCATATGGACCAATGCACACGTAATTCACGCCATATTCCTTAATAAGTGTGTAATTCCCTTTATACATCTCTATTTCATCTTTTTTCCGTTCACTAATGCGCGTCCAATTTATACCGTGCGACCACAGCCATCCCTCATAACCCATCACTCTTTGCCTGCCAGATAAGGAAGGTATGGGATGATTGTGTGCAGCCCCTGTTAAGAATATACTATCAGGTGCAGTGTTCTCACGCACCCAGTCTGCAATCCCTATTTCTTCTCCTGACCAAACCATATAATCGTTCTTCATCATCGCTGCATGCGTTACTAAGCCAAATAAAGTGCAAATGATGATCAAAGAAGCAAGCGACAGGGTGTACAATCTCTTATATCTCCTCCCTACACAGTCACTTATCCAAAATATCGCCACCGCAGCAAGCACGATTGTCATCGCATGCCAGTGTAAGAATATCTTGTAGTTGTCAAAATACCATGGTTGGAATTTCACGAAGTTTGCAATGAAGAAGATGAATAGAAAGGGAAGATAGAAAGTTCTTAGTCTTTGTGCGGATTTTAAAAACCCTAAAGGAAGCAGAAAAAAGAGAATTCCCATGTTCAGTACCCAGAATTTCGTTAATACGAAGACGGTTTTCGCAGAGGAAAAAAGCGACTCCGGGAAGGACCAATCAAATCCCAATATCAAGTTTCTATTCTCTTCTGTCCAGCCGGGGAAAAATACGAAGAAATCCCCGGATACCCCTGTTCTTATACACAATACCTGTGGTAACGAAAGTAGGATTAATGGTGCAAACAAAAGGATGAAGATTTTATAATCCCTTCTTCCTGTTTTGACAACCGCAAAATAAAAATAGAAAAGGGAAAGGGATAGAGAAACAAAAGCAGTGACCATAAAAGAGTGAGCGTGGATGTAAGGGAGCAAGCCAATAAGCGTTCCCGCAAGAAACAGCTCTTTATGCATTGACGCAGACTTTTTCTCTTTTTCCTTCTCCTCCGTAAACAGTGCGTGAAATAAAAGAATATAGACAGCAAAAGAGATACCCATACCTATCATTGCTGTTCTTTGCGGCATGATAACGGCATACATCGGGTTCAGGAAGTGAATGCTAAAGGACTGAAGACCGGAAGGGAAACCAGAGAAGATGAAAATAAGCGTAGATAATATTCCCACTTTTTTCAACCCGGTTAATCTATAAGCAAGAAAAAACAACAGTCCAAAAAAGGAAAGTTGAAATAATATGTTTGGGATGATAATAGAATTCCTCAGGTCCAACCCTCCTTTCATTAATACCGCAGAATAGAAATCCATGAGAAATGGATAGTGCATTTCAGTGTGTAAAAACTGCGGATAACTCAGTGGGAAAGAGAAATTTGGTCTATAAACAAAGGAGGTGATGACCGAGGTATGAAATGGATAATCCGCCCAAACAGTGTGAATAGCATATACATTCCCCGCGCCGTCAGGACGGAAAACCCCGTATAAATTCATAACCAGCAGGTAAAGCAGAATGAATGCAAAGAAAACCTGTGCTAAAAGAAAACTTCGGTTCTTTTCTAAAGAAGGTTTTTGCTTTCTGGTGGCGAATATAGCCGACGCTAAAGCGCATATAGCGATGCAGAGGAGGATAACATCAATGCTTAACGACCCTTTCAGACAGGAGAGAAGGAAAATAATCCATATAGATATTGCGTGTCCAACGACGAAGGAGAAAAAAGCACGTTCCACGGGGTAAAAACGAATGTCTAAAAGAAAGGAGATGGAAAGCCCGAGAAAGAAGGAGAAGATGAGAAAGATTATCCATAGAGGCATGGATTTACATTGCTCTTCATGAGTTTAAAAATTTTGCTCTTATATTCCAAATGTTTCGGCTTATTGATAATTGACACAGATTAACGCAGATTAGCACAGACAAGAAAAGGGTTTGCTAAAGAAATAATTTTATTGTTGCAGTGAATTTAGTGCATATAATTTCGCCATCTGGCACTGTTAAAGGTAATTGTTCAATATCTTG
>JAODGL010000004.1 GCA_025464585.1 Methanosarcinales archaeon | reverse complement strand
CTGAGCTCTTCCCACCAGTTCACGAATATGCCAGAGATTTTAAACTCGTCAAGCAAGCCAAGCGGCAGGAGTTTCTCCTTTAGCCTTTTCATAGCCCTGTCCCGGAAATTCCAGAGGTTGTTGTTATTTTTGAACTCTCCAATTTCAGACTTAACCTCATCCCACCATTCCTGCAGTTTTTGTCTGTGCTTTAAAAATGTATCTTTTACCTCATCATCGCTATCAATAACTTCTTTTATCGTTCCTTTTTCATCAATATTATCATTAAACTCCAGATATTTATCGTCTTTTCCTTTCAGTAGAATATCGGGAGAGAAGCCAAACTTCCGGAATCGTTCATTATAAAGTTCAACCTCTCTTTTGGGAATGCCACCAGCGAGATGGGCATGAACATCCTCAATCTCAGGCTCTGGAGAGTTGTCCACATACCTCCTGATGTTCAGGTTGAAATCATTGTCTTCAATCTCCTTAATATCTACAAGCCTTGAATATTTTGGTATCTCTTTCTTCTCTGTGAATACCGTTACAATCTTCTCGATATCCTCTGGTCTCAGATAATTCTGATTTCTGCCTTCTCCGTATTCCCTGTCTGCATTGATGAATAGAATCTTGTTTTTCACCTGTTCTGGTTTATTTTTGTTGATAACGATCACGCATGCCGGGATGCTAACGTTGTAAAAGAGTTTAGGAGGTAAGCCTATAACCGCCTCTATTAAATCATCTCTCACAATCTTTTCTCTAATAACTTTCTCCTGCCCGCCCCGGAACAATACACCATGAGGCATCACAGTTGCCATGGTGCTACTACCTTCCAAACTGGCAATCATATGCTGGAGAAACATCAAATCCGCTTTTTTGCCCGTCTCCGGGGTTAAGCCATACTTGAATCTTTCAGGAAATTGCATATTTGCACGGCTATAGTTCTGTGAAAATGGCGGATTGGCTAAAACACAGTCAAAACGCTTTATATACCCCTTTTCTATGAACATAGGGGTTGTTAAAGTGTCTTCATTTTCTATATGCGCATCTGGAATATCGTGGAAAATCATGTTCATCTTGCATATTGACCATGTCAACCCATTGAGTTCTTGCCCGTAAAGAGCTATATTTCGGGAGTTCTGCCCCTGCTCTTCAACATAATGTCTTGATTCTATAAGGAAACCGCCTGAGCCTGCGGTGGGGTCATAAATTGTCATACCTTCTTGCGGTTTGACAAGCCGAACCATCAGTTTCTTTACATGTGTAGGTGTATAAAATTCACCGCCTTTTTTACCCGCAGAATCGGCAAATTGTTTAAGAAGGTACTCATAAGCAGCGCCGAGCAAATCCGGGAACTCAAAGTCTTCGTTCGTGAGTCTATATTTATTAAAGTGATGAATCAGGTCGATGAGTTGCTGGTCTTTAAGGCGGGTTTTACCTTTAACAGCATTAAAATCAATATGCTTTAAGACACCATCAAGCTCTGGATTTGCTTCCTCTAATGCGGCTAATGCCTTATTTAACTGATTGCCCACGTCTTCCTTTAAGTTAAGGATATTTTGCCATCTTGCTCTTTCGGGAACAAAGAATGTATCGCCATATGAATTAGGGTCTTCCAGGAGCTCATCAATTTGCTCATCAGAAAATCCTTGTGCTTTGAATCTATCTCTTAATTCTGCCCTTCGAACTTCAAAAACATCTGATGCACGCTTTAAAAAGAGCATGCCAAAGATATACTCTTTAAATTCAGAAGGGTCCATCTTCCCCCTGAGAATGTCGGCAGCTTTGAAAAGATGCGTCTCAAGCTGTCTCAGGGTTATCTTTATCTTTCCGTTATTCATCCCTGAAAAAAACCCCTTCATGCATACGTTATCCTTAAGTTCATATTAACCTTACTACTTCATTTGATAAATACATTTTCTTCATCAAGAAGAGTTTCGTGCATTCCTTCTCGAAACATACCTTTAGTGTAATAAGTATTACCTACTTTATCCCGGTGATTATCCCAGGAAGTCACCATCAGATATTTTTTCATTGTTTAGCCCTCCAAATTTCGCCTAACGTCACGACCGTATCTGAAGTCTTGCGAAGCATGAGTTGGGCGGAGTGCCAAAGGCACGAAGCCAGATACGCTCTGTTATACGCTGTCGCCATTTTGTGATTTTTCCTCTTCTTTATTCTTCTCTACTAGTTTTAGGTGTTCTTTGATTGCTTCTTGGACGAAATCAATTGGATGAACTGCTGCAAGTCCCGAATTTTCTTCAAAAATAACTCGTGGACGTTTCGATTGCAAACTAACTGCCACATCTTGATATGAGACGTACGATTTTACGATACCTATAAGGTATGCTGCACTTTGTGATTTTGTGCCTTGGATTGCAAGAGCTTCAGGTTTGGAAACGACTGGGCCTCCACTATTTCCAGGAAATACAAAAGCATCTATTAGATATTCCGGATTGGCTCTAACAAGAGCGTCTCGTATTCGTGCGATTGAACCACTGCGAACAATAACCGTGTTCCTCTCACCACCTACAAGACCCATAGGAAAGCCAAGGACATATGCAAAGTCTCCTTCAATAATTTCCAGCTCGTTTAATTTATCCACGTTTGCCACGTGCTGGTCACTTTGGAAATAAGCGACTTGCATAGCATGTTCTTGAAGCAAGTTAAAATTAATTGGGATAATAGCAACGTCTATTTCGGCATTAGGATGGGGGAACCATAGCGGTGCACCATTTTCATTTAGAAGATTAAGCGTGTATTCACGAGCAGGTTCATTTGTCCTTGGATTAAAACGCAGGTATATTCTCGATAATTTTTCAAATACGTGTCGATTTGTGACAAGATAAACTTTGTATGCCTTTGTACCATCTTCGTTATCAGCAATATAATGACCATATAGAAACCCTGAAGCTATCCATTTCCGGTCACTACTTGGCCCCTCAATTCCTAGAGCAACAACACAATCCGGGAAGAAAGGTGGAATCAAAGCCATCTTTTACCTCCACATCTTAGAGATGTATTTATTTCTACATCTATATAAAGAAATAAGGGCGATTGCGTATAACTCCGGTATATCCGCAGTACTTCGCATATCCTCCCAATCCGGGGGTATATACGAATTTCGCATAACCTTCCATTTTGGCAATATATCTGAAATACTTCGTATATACATCCCTCTTGACGAATCCCCTCCCTTTTCAAAACCTTCCCCAATCATTTTCCAATATCATCTCCACTAAAGCCCTTTTATCGCCTCTCACTTTTTCTTCCTAAGCACCAGAAAAGCAACGGCTAATGTGCTCGTGATGGCGAAAATTGCTTCGAATCCCGGTGGTGTAGGCGTTGGGCTTGGCGAAGGTGCAGGCATAGTCCACCAGACATGCCCATGACAGTGCCCCACAGGGTGTTGCCATGCTTCGTATACCGACTCTTGTAGTGGTAATTTAACGGTGATGCTTGTAAGGATGCCATCAACTTCTCCATCCCATGAAAGCCCTTCTTTGGTCTCCTCAAAATTGTTATTGATAAAAGACAATTTCATCCCACTGTTAATTTGATATTAAATAAATATTAAAATGATGGATGAGCAATTAGTATATCCGATGAAAGAGAGAAAGATAGAGGCAATCCTGTTCGACCTTGATGGCGTACTAATAAACTCATTTGAAAGCTGGTATCAAGCGTTTAACGCAATGTTAATGGCATACAGGAGGAAAGAGATGAGCAGAGCAGAGTTTACGAAGAAATGCTGGGGTACTGACCTGCAGCATAATTGAGATGCGATAAATATGGATGAAGCAGCAGGAAAATATTGCATTAGCGAGCAACTGAAGTTAATAGA
>JAODGL010000165.1 GCA_025464585.1 Methanosarcinales archaeon | reverse complement strand
GACTAAGGTAGGATTGAAAGTTAAACTAACAACTAACAACTAAACCGCTAAACCGCTAACGTTAAACACGGACTAAGGTAGGATTGAAATTATTTCACCATCCATTTTATTTTATACCGCGAGTATAAAAAGAATTATTAGAAGAAGAGAGCATATAAATAAAGGAGAAGGAAGAACAAAATGCAAATCGTAATAAGCGATCCGAAAACAGGAAATGCATATAAGGTGGAAGGCAAGGATACAGAAGCAAGTGCTTTGTTCATCGGTAAACGAATAGGCGATGTCGTGGATGCAGATATTTTAGGCTTGGGCGGCTATGTACTGGAAATAACCGGGGGTTCAGATAAAGAAGGCATGCCGATGCGGAAGGATGTATCTGGAACTGCGCGAAAACGGATTTTAATCACTTCTCCACCGGGTTACAGACCAAAAGAGAAGGGAAAAAGGAGAAGGAAGTCGGTCCGGGGTAACGAGATATCAGCCGAGATATCGCAGATAAACGTAAAGATAAAGGAGTATGGTACGAAGCCAATTGAGGAATTGTTTGAAAAAGGAGAGGATAGTTAATCCCATAAAATCTCCCTCGCAGCTTTCTCTACCTCTCCTCTATACTTTTCAAGCGTATAGACTCCCACTTTATAATTCTCCTGGAATGCCCGGCTGAGCATGGAGACGAGCGAAGAAACTTCACGTAAACTCCTTAATTCTCGCGCGCTCTGCCTGTGCCCCTCAACAACAACTTTCGCTGCGCTTTCTTTTAACTCCTCACCATTTTTACCTTGAAAATCTAATATGACATAGTTCTCATCCACACCTGCTCTTTTGCTTATTTCCGCTTCTATCTCCTTTCTTCGCTTCTCATCGCTTAATTCTGCTGCTACACTTTCCTCCAGTTCATTTACACCCGCATATACCGCGCGTTTGAATAATCTTCGCTCATTTAGCCTTGTAATCATCTCTTTTGGATAGCCTTTCGCATTCCTCAGTGCAATATTTATCTCGGAATCATCCATTTTTCGCAATGCTAATGCGTATTGCCGGTAGTGCTCCTTAGACGATTCGATGAAATCCTCAACTGCTTTCGAGAACATCAACTGTGCTATCCTGCTCGTATGATGATAATAAACCGTAGGATACATTAAGAATCGAGAAAAGAGCAAATATTCCGCAGGTAGTATCCCTTTTTCCGTTATGACCAGGCTACCATCGAAGAAACCCAGTCCTTGAATAAGTCTTATATTATCCACAACGCCGTATGCCACGCCGGTATAATACGAATCCCGGACTAAATAATCCATCCTGTCCACATCTATTTCCCCGTTTAAAATCCTTGAAAAATCTCGTTCTGCATTCTCTTCTACCTTTTCTCCTTTTATATAGCTCATTATCTTTCTCTTGTCCAGATGGTGTTCTTCTAATACTTCTGCAATCGTTTTAGAGGTGCCTGCCTCTTGATTGAAGATTATATCTTCAATGTCTTCATGGCTTTTCCCCGTGAACTTTTTTATCACGGGCTCTATCACATGCGAGTAAGGACCATGTCCGGTGTCATGGATCAAAGAAGCGACAATAAGCTCTTTCGCTTCTTCTTTCGCTACTTTTAGTGTGTCAAGCAAGACGTTCATCAGGTGATAAGTGCCGAGCGAATGCTCAAACCTCGTATGGGTTGCACCGGGATAAACAAGGTAAGAGAAGCCAAGCTGTGTTATTCGCCTCAACCTCTGCATCTCTACCGTGTCTATTATCGCAATTGCAAGCTCGTCTATCTCTATGTATCCGTGTATGGGGTCTCTTATTACCTTTCGCATAAATCTCTATAAAAGATTTATCAAAAGAAATATTTTTCTCGGAGTATGGACTTACCAATACCCCTCTCTCCAGTTCCTAAGAATCGTATGCCCTCTATTCTCTTCGTTCTCAGAGCGTTGCTAATTCTGAGTTTTAAATCTTCCCTCTCCTGCTCTCTATCCACAAAAAGCTCAGGTTCTATACCCTCCGGTCTCACACACTCGGTATAGTAATGCATCTTGGAAAATCCTAAACACCCCCATACGACCTCACGAGCCTGTAAGACCCTTAGTTTTGAATTTGTAATTTTGGTCATTGGGATTTGTTTAGGAGTTCGGATTTGAGATTTAGGATTTTCTTCCCACAAGATATTGAGCAATTACATGTTATTGCACATCTTTTGCTTATTATAATATGATATGAAAACTTTTGTTAGTTTAAAAAGCTGCAATTACCCGCTACGTAACTACAATATCCCCTACCTCTCGCTCATACGTGTCTCTTATATATGCCACCGTGCCCATAACGATCCGGTTTATTGTATAGATAAACACTACGCAATACAGAATGCACGCAAGGAAGAACATAGATAATACACGGCTCCATTCGTCTCTTAGTTCATTCAAATCCGCTCTTGTATCCTCGGACATAAGCAACTCACCTGCGACCTTATACTTACTTGATGCATCCTCCAGGTTTGCCCTCGCCGAGCCATAGTTCGCAGAGAAAGTATCATATTTATAAGGATTTAGAAGAAGATATACGTCTCCGATTCTAACAAGGTCATTCTCCTTGCTATTCGATATGTAACCCTCCGCTTTGATACGCAGGTCTGTTGCATCACTTACCAGTTCATCATGCATATCCATGAGCAAAGATTCTTCATAGTTGCATTCCAATCTCTTCTCTTTATTGTCGAGCAGACCATAGATCGTAGCGGCATATTGATAAGAAAGAGCAGATTCAAGCACATTTTCCTCATCTTTTAACCCGCTTATCTCGTCCATTGCTATTGCGTGTTCCACTGCCTTCTTTATATTCCAGCCTCGTAATTCAAGCTTTTTCGCCTCGTCAATCAACACCTCCTCCGTTGTCTTATCCGCACCCGTTGAGATTTCCCTTGCATATCCAGATATATCCTGCTTGTTCAGCACAGAATTCGACTCTATCGTGGATGCAGACACCGAGGCACTCACTAAGTTCTCCACCGATTTTCCATAGTTTGTCTCTTCACTAAATATGATACCATCATTCAGCGATGAGAGCAGAGAGAGCGTACCCTTCATTAAAACAGGTATTCTCCTCCAGTCCTCTGCACCTATTTCGCTTCTCTGTACCACCTCCAGCAGCTCCATTCCATTAGATATTATAATTTCTGATGATGGATAACTCTTATAAAGGATGCTCTCTCTAAATGACTTCAAATATTCTATCATCTCTGGGATATTCATCGGCACTATATTCGCCTTTATTTCTATTCTCTTTCTACTTATTTCTGAAGCATGAATATCATACTGCCACGAATAACTCTTAGGCACTGCCTCCAATCCGGGTTCTATTTTAAGCGTAAAACTCCTCGATTCTCCCGGTGGAATTTCAGAGAAATCTTTATCATCCCGTAGCCATTCGGCGTATTCCCCACTCGTCGAAAGTCGTAAATTCCGCACCGGCTTATAGCGATAGAACTCTGTTAATGTTATATTAGCATGTTTCTTTTCGTACCCTATCTCTTTCAGCGCTAAAGACCCAAAATCAATAGAAAGGGGAGAAGGAGAGAAATAAGGAGAAGAGGAGGAGATGGTGAGACCAACCGGCCATATTATTTTTATGGTTATGTCCACTTCTCCATGTCCGGCATCGTATATACCCCCTTCATCTGTTGCCTTTATATCCAGCGTTCCAGTGTATGTCCCTTCAGGTGCGTCGTATGGTGCAATGACATGAAGTCTAATGTTTTCACTGCCCCTTTTAGAAACTACTCCCGGAGAACGGTCTATCCTGATAGTGATTCCACCACCTGGTGACTCTGAGACGCTACTGCTGAAATGCATTGGCTCATCTCCTAAATTTCTCACTGGTACATCAATATACCTATCATATTTCGAAACCGTGCCTTTTGGCTTATCGAATTTTATTTCTAATTCTTCATTGTGAAGACTGCCAAGTTTTGGCGGTCTCATTATACGTGCCTCGACTGTTATCGTAGCTGACTCTACATTTTTGCTATCGCTCTCGATGATAAACCTCCACGTATATCTGTTATCCGCTCTCTCGTAATCGAAGTATTTTGGTTCCAGCGTAAATGTAATTTTAGGATGTATTTCTCTTGAGACCGTAATATCCTTCTTTGGACTTGCCGTAACCCAATCGTTTCCACTTTCCCGTTTTATTCTTACATCAGACAAGGTTTTGTATCCGTATTCCTCGCTGATCTCAATCGTTTTTGTGACTTCGGATTTCTTGCTGGGGACCTCTCCAAAATCGACTGGAGAAGGAGATACCCCCATCTTTGCACAGTATATTATCTTTACAGTGACAGTGTCAACAGTATCGTTACCAACTTTTATATAAAGGTAATACGATCCATCGTCCGCACCATCGAGTGCCGTAATCGTAATAAACTCATAGTCTCCTCCAGGAGCAAGTGTAACCTTATCACGACTCGATTTAATCTTGGAGGGATAAGAGCCAACTATACTCACTTCAGTGGCGTTTTCCCCATTATTAGTAATCTTTACACGTTTATTCGCGGTATAGAAATCCTGAGTGCCTTTTTCCGAATTGAATAATACCTCTACCTCATCGGGAGTAACATCAATTTGAGGCTCTGATGCACTCGCGCACTCTATACCTGTGCATATTAAAAGAAAAGAAAAGATAAATGCGGCAACAAAAACACAAAACAACATGACATCCCAACCTCGTGTCATCCAACTTCTCACCCCGTTTCTTGAAATCGGTCTTTTAACTCCACCTTTTCTACTTTATGCCTTATGATCAAGCTACAAAGAAAGGTTGTTGGTGAGTTCTACAAGCCTCCTGGCGTGTTTTAGTCTCCACCTTACAGCTTCCTCATCCAGTCTTTCCTCGTGAAAGCCCTCAACATGCAGGATCCAAGCTTCAGCCCAGCCATGACTCACATCCTCACCTAATTTCATTTCCAGACTCATGACTGCTTTATCCAGTAATGAAACAGTCCACCTGCCCTTACGCTCGACCTCTTTCTGAATATCTTGCGCATGCGCCTTCACAAGAACCTTAACGGCATCCTCAGCAGCCTTATAAATCTTCTCGCATGCCTGGACAACTTCGCCATTTTCCAGTAGCCTCTCACCCTCTTCTAAGAACCTCTTGACCGTTCCAACTGATAAAATCACAACTTCCTCTTCCTTCCCCTCTGAAACTGCTTCATCCATATATTTTACTTGTGTTTTAGGTATTTAAACAACAAGCTCTTCTCCCAACCTCGTGTCATCCAACTCCTCACTCCATCTTTTGAAATCCATCCATATTATAAAGGTAAAAAGAGAAAGGATAAGAAGATACATTGCTACCACCCTGAGCGTGTCAAGCATCAACCTGTGATAAACGCTTTTTATCTCATCTTCAATCCCTTTCACATTCTCCAGTTCTTTATCCTCATGCTTCTCGTATATTCTCTTCGCTTTCTCAAAAGAATCCTTCGCTTTTAATATCTCCATAAAAGCAGCACCAACGATTTCTGAAGAAGGATTCCTGGCTTTATCAAGGTGTGAACTCGCTTCGTCAATGAATCCCGATGCCTTTCTCATGTCTCTTTTATATACCCATTCGTCTCTCCTCGACTCGAACTCCATCCTGCTCGCGTCGCTTAGCGTATATACGCCACCTTTTTTATATGTAATTGCACTTATCTTCTCATATTCGACCTTAAGCTTTGTCTCTTTCTCGTTCCTTGAAATATCCTCAAAGAATTTACCCTCGCACCTGTAAAACCGTTCAAGTGCAAGCTCTGTGAGCAGGGGTATTTCCGATATGTCGTATCTTCTGAGCGCATTTATCTCCACATTGTCTGCGATTTCAATCGCTTCCATGTGGTCTGAGGGCACAGCACTTTTGCTTAAATTCGTCATCGCTTCAAAATCATCAATAATGCCAAGAAATATATCTACCCACTCCTTTGTACTCCAGGTTACCTCCCAGCCTTCCATACCCTGTATTACCGCTTGTGTCTTCACCTTTGCAAGATATAACTCACTATAATCGTCAAACAATTCGGGCTTATCCACGGATATTATCTCTTCAAGCAGCTCCCTCTTCTGCTCATCTGACCCTGCCGCGGGTGTGGAAAAAGAGAGAGTGCTGAGCATAATCGCACTCAGCATTAATATCACCAATGTAACCAGACTTCGCTTTTTCATCAAAAATATATATGTGGCATACAAGCAATTAAAAATAATAGCAAAAGAAGAGTGATATGACACGCCTATTCATCGGAATAGGAAACGCCGGGGGAGCAATTCTTGACGCTTTACTGGAATATAAAGAGGTGAGAAGAACCAAGCCAATGGTTATCAAGTCCGAGTCGGGAAAAGAGCGCGATAAGGAGGATAAAATTGTGGCAAGGGTAAAGAAAGTAAAAGGCATCGAATTTGCATTTTTGTTCTCCGCACTTGGTGTTCGCAATACAACACTTCATATAGCAGAAACGCTGACAGGGCTGAACATAAAAATATTTCTTCTTGGCATTTTGCCTGCGAAGAGGCGAGAAAAAAGAGAAGAGCTGATAAATGCTTATTATTCGATGGAAAAGCTAAAGGAGCATGTTAACTCATTTATAATCGTTGATAATCAGAGGATAGCGCACCTTCCTAATTTCGAAGATTATTATCCACAGTATAACAGGTATATCGCATCCTGTATCGCAGATATTCTTATTGGGATGGAAGAAAAGCAATTGTCTATGCCTGTGGATGAGGTCATAAACGCTTTATCTTTTGAGGATGAACCAGGATATGTGGCATTATCGAGGGCTTCAGAGCTTACGAAGGGTTTATGGGGGTACATCTTCCCCTTTATAAAACACAAACCTCTTGACCTCAGAACACTTCTTCATGTCTCTTTGGATAAGCTCAGCGTTTCTGATGCACCGATAGGATGTGAAAAGAGCATCTCCTTTCTTCAAGTCCCGGAATATTATATCAGGAGCAGAAGTATAGATAGAGAACTGATAGAGGAATTCATACTCTCGCATTCAAAAGAGTGCCACCTGGCTGTGTTCACCACGAGGCGAAATATAGCAGCGATAACCAATTTGTTCACCTATAAGTTCGACCAGTTGGAAAGACTACGGGAGATAAGAGGGCTTGCGTATGAAAGGGTATAAAATATTTGTCCCACTTGCTCTGTTAGCATTGATCGTTATGGGTGTCCTCTTACTTTTCGCACTGGTTCCTAAGTCAGACCTTGCAATAACTATTATACTCGTCTTCATCCCTGCAATGATAGGTGTGTCTTTCTTAGTTCGATACCTCGTTACGGTAAGAAAGAGAAGTATCAAGGAGAGGGTGATGGAACGGGACATTCAGGGAATTGCAAATCGGTATGCAGAACAAATGCGGATTTTATACGATTTCGAAGACAAATATGCGATAAGCACAAAAGAATTCAGGAATGACTTGGAGAAGGTAAAAGAGGGTTTATTTGAGCTGGGATGCGAGGTAAATGGAAAGGTAAGGATAGACAGAGCGAAGGTCAGGAAAGTAGTTTTTGCAGATGTTGAATGGGTGATTAAGATGTTCGAAGGCATAAAAGACAGGCATGAGGTCGTCCTTTATTCTCGGGTGATAGACAAATGCAGAGATTATTTGGTAAGTATAAAAGAGCTTGCAGATGCAGGGTATGAGAATATACAAGCTCAGATAGAGCAGATAGAATCAAGGATAAGAGGGGGCGAAGGTGTTGAAGTGGATTCACTTGAGCTGTCTATGTTTATGAATGGAGTAGCGTCAATCCTGGAAGAGGCACTGAGAATCTGTTTGCGCGATGCACATGATTTAGAAGTGGATGCGAGAGAGAATGCAAATGCAGATACAGCCAGAATCAGAACTGATATAAAAATTGCCGAGCACAGCATAGAGCATGGGAACTACGAAAATGCAGCAAAAGTATTGAAAAGCGTGATTGAAAGATTGGTAGGGGTGCTGAAGGACGCATTTGAAAGCTATAAAGCCCACGCACTTGAGCTGACCGGGGTATTAGTTGAAATTTCGGATAGAGAAGAAGATAAAAAGGAGGTGGAAGAGATAAGGAAAAACATCGAGACGTGCAAATTGCCTTCTCAGATGCAAAAGCTACGGGGGCATGGTGATGCGCTCATAAGAAAATCCATGTCCACTCTGGAGGCTATTTATAATGAGATATTCGAGATTGAGGGAGAAATAGCGAAAGAGAAACCAGCAACGGAAGTATATCCAGTGGAATATTGGGCACGAGATAAGCTGGGCGAGATTGAGGCACTTAAGTCAATGTCTGCCTCGGATATAAAGGGATTTATTCACAGATACCGGCTTTTAGCTTCCGATGCACATTCACGATTAATGTATGATTCCGAAAGATTAAAGAATATAAAATAAAAGGCGAAGCCGGTCAAAAGAACGGTTTGAAATAAGAACCACCCTGCTTATCTCCGATTCATCCACAATCTTATAATTAGATGCGGGAGCCAACTGTTCCGCAATCTCGCTTGCAAATTGTTTCACGCGCGAATGCGAGGGCATAGCTTCGCGAGGCAATCGTTTTCTTGAATATCCAATGTGCATATATGCTTTCACCTCTACAAAATCCGGATTGGCTCTTTTTAACAATTCTGCATATCCCTCAGGACTCACCATATTCAGCCCTTCTATACAGGTGATTCTTATCACCGTTCTCGTTTTTCCCCTCTTCGCCCTCATCTCTGCCAGCGATTCGTTTATTCGAGACCAGTAGTCAGCATGTGCAACTTTTTTATAAATGGCTTCATCCGGTGCATTCAGGGATAAATACAACTGAGAAGGGCTTATTTCTCGCAGCACTTCCGGATTCGTGCCATTCGTCACCACAAAAGTTGTCATGCCGCGCGAATGAAATTCCTGTATAAGCCCCTTTAAATATGGATACAAAGTAGGCTCACCTATGAGTGAAATAGCAGCGTGCTTTGGGGCTTCAGCTTCCGCAAAGGCATTGCGGTTTGTCTTCTGCGAGCCTTTAAACCCAGAAATAAGCCTTTTTTGTTCTTTTATGCATCCTTCTACTACCTCTTCTGGAGAATCCCACTCGATTGGCTGCTTCTTTAGTTTGGTCTCTCTTCCTACCGTGAACGCTTCAAGAGGACGCCAACAATGGACACAGCGCTGGTTGCAGAAGATAGAAGGCGTCATCTGGACACATCTGTGCGCGGAAATGCCGTAAAATTTGCCTTTATAGCAATTTCCTTCACCTCTTATTGATTTCCACAGCCAAAAACATGTTTTTACCGCACTATGTTTATGCAGTCCCACAAAATGATATCCCTGCTTTTCCAGTCTTCTCCTCGTCCCATTCTCCTCATCGTGAACCAATTTCAATGTAGCCTTCGGTTCCATTCACAAGCACCTCCTGCCCCTCCTGTATCAGTTCGCCTTCAATTGGGTCAATCTCAAGCGAATCAACAACTGGTATCTCTGCTATTATCGCCCCCACAGCCACTATTGTATCTGCACGACGACTGATCATGGCACAAGGGCTTTTTCCATGCTTCTTAAGCTGGTATATTATATAAGAGCCAACAGTTGAGCCTTTACCCCCGGGGAATATCAAAATACGATTTGTTATCTCTCTTCCATAGACGTCAAGCGATTTATCCACGATGACGCCAGTGGTAGGGTTTACTGCACCGAGGAATGAAATCTTCTGCTTTGAAATTAACGCTTTCCCGGTGGCTACTCCTTTTGAGATGCTTCTGCCTTTTATTTTCATCTTCTCTATCCTTTACTTCTATGTATTCGCCCCTCTTATAAGCTTCCTCTCTCTCTTTGACCTCTGCTATAAAATCATTTTATCAGGTATTCATACCTCTCCCTGGGGATACATACGGTTTCCATCCTTCCTTACCTCCTCTTTTATTTGTAAATAAAAATTTATGCCTCTGCGTGCTCTGTGTGCTCTGCGGTGAAATTTAATTTATAAAGAAAAAGTGTTGTAATAATACTTGAAGGAAGGCGATAAAAATGGAAGAAAGGGAGCTAACGGAGAGAGAGAGGGAGCAGGCGCAGCAAGCAGAAGTGCAATCCCTGGTTTTGAGATTGCGACAATACCAGGCGCAAGCCGAGACGACATCTCAGGAGCTGATTTTTGTCCGGCAGGCGATTGGGGAGCATGAGAAGGCGATTGAGACGATAAAACAGTTGAAGCGCATGAAAGCAGGAGACGAGCTAATAGTGCCAATAGGAGCAAACTCTTCTGTTTATGTTACACTCTCCAATACTGACAAAATAATAGTTAGAATAGGTGGCGGTGTGAGTGCAGAAAAAGACCCGGACTCTTCAATAGAGTATCTTGAGGAAAAAAAGAAGGAGTTAGAGAATTCGCAGCGAGAAATGGCAGGAGTATTGCAAAGGATGGAGCAGGAGGCACAGAAAATACAGACAAGGTTGCAAGAAATTGCATCTGCGGGAAGATGAATTAACGAACCAAAAAATGTTTGACAAACTGAGGAAGAAGCTACGGGACTTTACTAAAACCATCGAGAAGAAGGTAACAGAGAAGGGGAAGGCGATATTAGAAGGAGAGAAGATTTTAGCTGATAAAGATTTGAATGAGCCTTTAGAGGAGTTGGAAACGGCGTTATTAGAGAGTGATGTTGCATTATCCGTAGTTGAGGAGTTGATTTCTGGTGTGAGGGAAGAATTGGTGGGCAAGAGTAAGAAATGGGGCGTGGATACTGGCGAATTAGTGAAAGGAGCGATAAGAGATGCGTTGTTAAATGTTTTTCATGGCGAGAAACTTGATTTCGAGGAGTTCGTGAATACAAGAGATAAGCCCGTAAATATCGTTTTTGTCGGCGTGAATGGCACTGGAAAGACAACGAGTATTGCAAAAGTAGCGAAGAAGTTACTCGCGAGCGGTCATTCGGTGGTACTCGCATCTGCGGATACTTACAGAGCTGGTGCGACAGAACAAATAGAGGAGCACGCATCTAATTTAGGGATAAAAGTGATAAAGCACCAATATGGTGCAGACCCTGCCGCGGTTGTATATGACGCGATGAAATATGCGAAGGCAAACAGAAAAGATGTGGTTCTGGCAGATACCGCAGGAAGAATGCACACATCCATAAATCTTATGGAACAGTTGAAGAAGATATGCCGGGTGACAAAGCCTGACCTGGTGATATTCGTGGATGAAGCGGTTGCGGGGAACGATGCGGTAGAAAGAGCGAAGAAATTCGACGAAGTCGTAGGAATAGATACTTCTATCCTGACAAAGGTGGACATAGATGTGAAAGGAGGAACTGCTATTTCCATCGCTCATTCTACTTCTAAACCCATTTTATTCTTGGGCACGGGGCAGGGATATGAGGATATGGAGCCCTTCGATGCTGAATGGCTCGTGGACCAGTTGTTGAGTGAAGACGGAAGTGTAGGAGGTGTAAGAAATGTTTCCTGAGGAGTATAGAAGTACCCTCTTGAGGTTAGCAGAGGCAAATGAGGATATGAAGACACTGCTGGGGATATTTTATCTATTGAAAGGATATACAACAGAAGAAGCACTTGCGAAGAACTTCCGCGCGAAGACAGGAAAGGACTGTAAAGATTTGTTAAAATTGCTTAGAAGGGAAGGTATTATAAAGGTAGGTGCTTATAACGAGTATCTTTGCCTGTCGGGCTATGAGGAGGTTTTCAACGATATTGCAGCCGGATTTTCACCTCAGCCATCCGATTTATCGGAATATTTTGAAAAAGCGGTGAAAGAAGGAAATAAAGCGGCGCTAAAGATGATAGAATTACTCTTGAAGATGGGCATACATAGAATCGGCGAGTTCTCACAGTATAACATTCTAAAAAGAGACATCTCCGAAATGTTTTCTCCTGCGGTCTTTGACTCATTGGAAGAGGAGCTTATCAGGGAGAATCTGTGCGTGTATGGTAAGAAACAAGCAAATGAATTTCTGATGTTATACCAGCGTGAGGATAAAATAAAGGAAGTGAAGGAGAGGGTAAGGGAGTGGAAAACGAATAAACTGGCTAAAATGCCCGTTAAAGAGACAGTTGAGAAAGAGATAGAAAAACTTATATTGGATGCGAGGAGAAGAATGGAGCGAGAAAAGCGAAAGGAAGCACTTGCTGAGACTCTTGGCATACCCGAAACTGAAAAAGTAGAGGATACGGCGGGATATTTCAGCGGGTTCACAAACGATGACACCTTTTTCTTTATCACCGGCAGTGCGTTAGTAGAGCATGATTCACTTTTCTTCGTAATTACTGATAGCTTATCGAGGTATGAAGCAAGGGAATGGAAAGACTTCCCGGTAGTCTTTATAACTGAGGACATCCCGAAATGGATAGGAAAAATCGAAGTTGTGTTTAAAGAGGCGTATCCAAAATTATCTGACCGGAAGATGGCAATAGCAGTTCCTGATAAGGTCGCATACTCAAATTTCAAGCAAATCGT
>JAODGL010000163.1 GCA_025464585.1 Methanosarcinales archaeon | reverse complement strand
CTCCCTCTTGCAATTTCTTTGCTTCTTCTACTCCCTCAAATCCGCAAACCGGACCTGGGCTTTAATCTGATGGACCTCACCTCTGCACTCTATTTCAGCATAGCTATGATAGGCACATTTATCCTCAACTTGAGCCTGTTTGTGGAAAGCAGTGGTTTTCTGGGCTATTTTGTCCTGTTTCTCATGGCGCTATTTTCGCTGGCTATCAAGCAACCCTTCACATTACAGGTTTCAAAACGAGACTATCCGGCAATTTACTGGGAGGATAAATCGTTTTTAGCCATAAACAACCTCATCACAATCGTCTGGATGGTAATTTTTCTATCAAATGCAATCGTATTTCTTCTTTCTAAATTTACAGCAGTCCTTTCAAACATCTTAATCGCCTCCGGTATAATCTTCTCAATTGTTTTCCCTCTGAAAGCACCCGCTTATTTCGCAACGAAGGAGTTCAAGAAATACGACTGGCGAGTTGAAGTGGACCCGCAAAAGCCAAAGGGAGAAGACGAATACGACGCTATCATCGCTGGTTCCGGGATAGGAGGCTTGACCTGTGGCGCTTTGCTTTCAAAAAGGGGTTACAAAGTCATGGTTTTAGAACAGCATTCCCGGGTCGGTGGATACTGCTCCTCCTTCAGGAGAAACGGGTTTGTTTTTAATACCGGAGTTGAGGATGTAAGTGGTCTCTGGGATAAAGGACCTATTACGTATCTCTTACGAGAAGCTGGACTGAAAAAAGAGGATTTATTCGTGAAAAACACAACGCGATATATTTTCAAAGGAAGTGATATAGAATTTCAGAATCTGGAAGAGTTCGTAAAACAGCTCTCGGAGATGTTTCCGGCTGAAAAGGATAGCATTTTTGCTTTCTTCGAGGAAGCCAGAAAAGCTTATGATGAATGTTACAAAGATACAACCTACGGCACTCCTTTACCTGCTGAGCTTATAGTAAAGGTTTTCGGGGGAAAGAAGCTTTTGAATTATCCTGGAGAACACCCCCACTTTTACGACTGGATGAATAAAACATACAAGCAAAAACTTGATGAGTATTTTAAGAATGAGGATTTAAAAGAGCTGCTCTGTGCTTTACTGGGATACATCGGGACAAGCCCCGAGGAAACACCTGCGAGCAGTGCGCTTACTGCATGCGTCGCTTATTATCTTCACGGAGGATATTTCCCGGAAGGTGGAGCACAAAGGTTTGCGAATAGTCTAAGGGATGTCATTGAAAGCCATAACGGCAAAGTTCTGACAGGGCATAAAGTGGATGAGATATTGGTTGGAACCGGGGAAGTCAGAGGAGTAAGAGTCGGTGAGAAGATTTTTAGAAGTCCTATCGTTGTGGCTAACGCAAATGCCAGGACCACATTTTTAGAACTCATTGGCGTGGATAAATTGGATGATGCATTTGTTGAGTATATAAAGGGGTTAAAAATGTCCCCTTCTTGCTTTATGGTCTTCCTCGGTGTTGATATGGATCTGTCCAGCTATCCAACGCTCATTAAGAATCTGGATGAGGGTTATGAGATTGCTATCAATTCAAATGCTGATACAGACTTAGCACCAAAGGATAGAGCCAGCATTACACTATTAACGGATGCCGGTTATTACGATTTCCCGGAAAGAGGGACAGAAGAATATATACAAAAGAAGAATGAATTTGCTGAAATGCTAATCAAAAAGGCAGAGAGAACCATTCCTGATTTGAGCAGGCACATAATCGTTCGAGATGCGGCAACACCAAAGACATTTGAGCGATACACTTCCATGCCCGAGGGTGCTCTTTATTCTTTTGACCAGTCAATTGGTGTTAAAAGACCATACTTTAAAACGCCGATTAAAGGTTTGTATCTGGCAGGTGCATCAACTTTTCCAGGAGGTGGGATTGAAGCTGTGGTAATGTCAGGAGTGATTTGTGCAAATGATATATGTAACTGGGAGATTAAGGTGTCATGATGGATGAACTCCCCGCTATGCTCCGTAGAGCGCTCACAGGCATGCATATGAATGCGGGGGAGCTCGAAGATGCTCGGTATAGAGGAACTAAAAAGTAGCATCAAAATAACAGAGACAACGGTTGAATGCCCGGTTAAAGGTTGTCTCGAAACAGTAGAGAGGCAGAGAGGGCGTTTTAAACGAGAAGAGAGGTTCAAATGGTTAAATTGGAATATCTCCTGTTAGAGCTACGGGATATAACTGGCATACCATTTAAACCCGAAGAAGAAATAAAAAAGCTTGATGTGAAGCGAGGTGGGATAATTCTTGATTTTGGCTGTGGCACTGGTTCTTACACACTCCCTGTTGCTAAAGTCGTAGGGAGAGAAGGGAAAGTCTATGCTTTAGACCGAGAGCCTTTAGCTTTGAGAAGGGTTGAAGAAAAAGCCAGGAGAGAAGGGCTTGTGAATATTCATACAATATTGTCCGATGAGGATACGAGTCTGCCCGATGAGAGTATAGATATAATCCTGTTTTATGGCGTAATTCATCAAATTAGGGATAAATATGCAGTATTAAAGGAGTTATACAGGGTTCTAAAGCCGACCGGCTATCTCTCCACTCGCTATTGTTTAATAATAAAAAAGGATAAGGTCATAAAAATCATGGAACAGACAAAGCTTTTTTCGCTCATCGAGGAGAAGGGTAAGATATTGAACTTCCAGAAAAGGTTATAAAAGATGCAGGCTCGTAAGTCCTCGCTCCGCATCGATACAAAAATCGTTTGAGGAAAACAAATAAAAGGAGCAGATACCAGATACCCAGATATCAGATACCGAAGGTTTTAATATATCCTCGTCTAAAGTAAAAGGTGTATATATGCACATAAGCAATAAGGATATAGTTGAGGATAAAAAGCCCGTTAGATAGGTTGTTTGAAAATAAGGGAGGCGGTGTAAAAGGATGAAA
>JAODGL010000073.1 GCA_025464585.1 Methanosarcinales archaeon | reverse complement strand
CGTCATAAGGGTTGCAGTTGAACGGACAGGCGTTAACCACTTCGATTTCTGGTAACAGGTCTGCAAGTGCACGAACAGCGGTGGACTTCGCAGTCCCTTTCTCTCCCCTTATAAGCACTCCGCCTATACGCGGGTTAATGGCATTCAAAATAAGCGATTTCTTCATCTTCTCTTGCCCTACGATCGAGGTAAAAGGTAATATCTCTCTTCTAATGTGATGTGGCATTTTCTTTTTTTCCTTCCCTTTATTTGTAACTATTTTAAATAAATCATAATATTGATGAATATAAATTTTTCGATATTGATTTTAGTATCTTTAAAAAGTTGAATTTGTCGTTTTTTATTAAAAAAAATCCTTTCTTAAAATCATCAAAGTGTCAGTAATACTATTATGAACAATACATCTATGACAAGAGTAGTTGCAGCATTTACCGCAACCGTCTTGCCCCCTAACTTGGGTCCAAAAAGCGACACGTGCAATGGCAAAGAATGTTTTACAAATCTTGTCGAGAATGATACCACGTTGCCTAATAATAAGGCGATCAGGACTCCTTTTGTCGTTATCAGCCCTTTATCCAGAAGGCTGCCCGCAAGAATTAACCCGGAATAAGTATTCACAATTTCGGTTGCACTGATTAGAACGACTTCGCTTTCCAATCCCAAAATGTTTGTGAGAGGTTCCAAAATTGTAGAAAATGAATCGAACAGGTTCAGTTCCACCGCCACAGATACCAGAAACAGGGTGATGAACATCGTGGGCACGATTCGTTTGAGCATTTTGTATGTGCCACTGGCACTTTTATTCAATGCGTGCTGTTTATCCTCAACCAGAGCATCGTCCGGTTTTGTGGATAACAGAGATTTGGATGAAGGGGTTTTTGCATCTTTTAGCCATAGCCTCGCAAGGATTATCCCAAAACACGTTTTCAGGAATGCAGCAAGCCCCACCAGGCACACATAGATTGCTCCGGTAGTTAACCCCAGAACAGGAATCACCACGGGTATGAAAAAAGTGAAGAAGTGAGAGAGAATACTTGGAAAAGAGCTGATTACCGTGGTTGCGATGACTTCTCGCTCAGAAATCATTTTCTCGTTCAGTCCATCTGATAGCATAGAATAGCCAGCAGTAGTGCTGAACGTGCACGTTACCACTGAGAGAGCAGATAGCGTGCTGATATTCGCTTTACTTGATAGAGGTTTGATCAGCCGGTCAAACTTTTTCATCAGCCCGGCGTTAACTGCGAAACTCGTTGCAAGGATGCCTATGGCTATGACGGGAACAATTCTTGCCATCCAGTAAAGGGCATATAGCAGCGAAGTGAGTATAATCGGTATAATCATTTTAATTTTTATATACTCATTATCCTGTAAACTACCCTGAACTGAAGTGTATGTGAATCCTGAATTTTTGGCTGATTACTTCGGTAGTTGGTTTGATAAAACAGAAAAACTGCTGGTTCAACTTCACTCCATTCCCGGATACACAAACACGCCGTGCTTTGTCACATCGAAGTCTATACCGCAGAATTTATCCACGTATTCCTGATGGATTGCTTGCGGGTCTAAATCCTCGAATTCCTCCGGATAGAACCACTTCGCCATGTATGCGAGACCAACAGGATATACAGAGCCAAAAGAGATGCTCCCATCTATTAAATAAACACGCTTGTCTTTCACCGCGGTAACATTACCAAATCCTGGTAATTCTATTATCCGCTCGTATTCCTCCTCCATGCCTGATTCATTGTCGGTCTTGTAACCACCCTTGCGAGAAAGCCCAACCACAACATCCGGGTCTTGCTCTAAAATCTTTTCTGTCTCTATTACCGGGTACGCCCCCACAAGCTCTGCTGTGATAGCCATATTGTTCCCGCCTGCGAGTTTACAAAGCTGGTGCATTCCTGTTCCTTCTGAATAGGTCTTGCGTTCACTTATTGAGTCCTCTCCGCTCTTATCGAGGAAAACCTTGGGTCTCTCATCCTCTGGAATCCTCGATACTTTATCTTCTATTTCGCCAACATATTTATCATGCCATTCGAGGTATTTACTTGCATTAGCTTCTTCCTCAAGCAAATATCCGAATGTTTCCATGCCCTTTCTGAGTTCTTCCGGCTTGAAGAAATCCAATCGAATGACCGTTATGGTAGGAGGGAGTTTGTCCTCTATATACTCAGGACCCGGCCATGTCCCGTAGGCAAATACAGCATCGGGTTCTAATTGCAGCACCAGCTCAGGGTCAATCTCCTTCCATCCGCCGACTACCGTTTTTTTACTCATCTCAGGAAAGAAATCAGGTCTTTTTGCTATTGTGTCAGTAATGCCAACCACTCTGTTCTCGGCACCTAAAACGCGAATCGTTTCCGCAATATCCGTATTCAGCACGATTATTCGCTTCAACGGCTTGTATATCGTGACATTCTCTCCAGTCGCAGTCGTAATTGTTCTTGGATACCTGCCGTGGTAAAAATAAATACAGGCAAGTTTACAAAGTTCTTCTTTTTGGAGATACTCCACCTCTTCTCCCAAATACGCTGCTTTCATGTAAGCCATGATTGCATCAATGAGCTCAGTCCTCGATACAGAGCCAACGCTAATACCTCCGGTATACTGTATATCCGCAGGAGAGGTAGCTGCAACTATGGGTGTAGATGCTATGGCTATCCCCGAAATCAAAATCAACATAACCAGCAGAGAAGAGAACATACCTTTGTATCTTTTTCTTATACTTATGCCACTATTCATTTTCATTTTTCTCCTCCTACTTCGCCTTTTCCTCCACTTTTTCTTTTGCTCAAAAAAAGGTACAGTATTCCCGGCACAAGCAGTGCAGCAAATGCGAATACCGCTGGTGTTAAACTTAAATTGGAGGATGAAGGAATTGGTGTGGTTGTTGCAGTTAGAGCTGTTTCAGAATGCTCTTCCAATAATGATTCTCCTTTCTCCTTATCCTTTTCTTCCTCAGCAGAACACGGTATTCTCACACATACCGGATTTGATTCGTGTCTGTTCACACCATTCCAATAGACTGCCTTAAAATTGAGAACAGCACTTTCCTCTCCATTCTCAGCTTTATTGATATTAAATACCGCAATAGCGGACTCGACGGGCTTTATCTTACCAATATATACTTTTTTCGGCTGGACTTCCAACCCGTTTGCGTTTGAAACCACAACATAGACGCTGACAACATCGGATAGCCCTTCATTTATAACCTCTAACCTGACTTCATTCTGCGAAACTTCCAAAGGCAATATGCTTACCGTGCCGCTGACTGTAACAGGGATAAAATAACGAATCCCTTTGCTGCTCTGCCCCTGCGTGTCTTCGATGTCCGCAATAAACTTCAGCATGTATATACCTTCTTCATGCGGCGCTTTTATTTTAAATGCGAAGTCCACCTTCTCATCGGGTCCTATTACTCCGGCAGAGAGATATCTGTTGTAAACTTTGAACTCATTCTCAACGATATAAGCATCTTTTATGTACGCATCCATTGTATAGTATGTCTCAGTGTCAATGTCTATGGTTCGCTCTATAAGTTTCTCCTCCCAGATTTTTGGATTCTCTTTCCCACCTGTTGTATAATTCCCTTCTTTTATCGTATAATTATGCACTATCTCATCCTTTATATCTACGTCCTTCTCTATCGGCTCTTCCTGCATATTCCTAAGCGTTATCGTAAGCACAGCCACATCACCGGGCATTAACGTCTCTGGATTGAGTTCGTAATCATACACCATCACAGAGGGCTTAGGATTGGGAGCGATTGCACACTTGTTTAACAGGTCATCCACTTCATCTGCGGAAGTAGGATTCAGATTCACAGAAATATATAAGAGAACCACTGGCAATATGCAAAAAATAGCCCTTTTTATCCTATCACTCATTTTTCACTTCCCTCCCTTTACTTTTCTCTTCCTCTTGACTAAAAGCTGACGCACAACTGCAAGCAATCCAGCAAGCGCAAGTACTACTTCAAATCCGGGTACTGAGGGAGAAGGCGAGGGTATAGGTGTAGAAGCTGGAGTGGGAGAAGGCGTAGGTGTTTCTGGAACTTTTACAGAAACGCTTGTGCTACCTGTATCCCCTTCCTTTTCGCTCAGAGCATCATACCACAGTCCACAGAAAGTTCCGCTTCCTTCTGATGGTGCTCGCACCTCATATTTTATCGAAGTTTCACTGACCACTGCGAACATAACCTTTTGTCCCGCTATGTAAGTTTGATTTGAAGGATGCATGGTGCTGACGAAAGTAAAACCGGCAGGAATTGTCTCCACGATGCCGCCGATTTGAAGCCCTGTTATGTTCAGCATGACATCGAAGGTTGAATCTGGAATTGGGGTTGTCGTGGATAATGTGCGTGTAACAACAGTATCGGTTGCAGTTGCTTTAACGCTACCAATTGGAGCGACTGAGAGCAGCGAAACAGCAAGTATCGCGATGCTTAATTTTAATAACATCCGCGGGATGTTCTTATTATTCTCGTTCATATTTCGTATTTACTATTCTTTAGATATATAAATACATAAGTTTAAAAAACAAAAAATTATATTTATAATATCGAAAGTATTATTTATAAGGCAGGATACGAGATGCGTTACCCCTTGCAGGTATGGGGGTAGATAAGAAGATGCGGGTATCAGATACAGGGGGAAGGGGGGAAAGGGAAAAGAAAAGGGAAAAGGAAAGGGAAAGGGATGTTTAAATGGATA
>JAODGL010000160.1:912-6519 GCA_025464585.1 Methanosarcinales archaeon | reverse complement strand
AAAGTCTTCCATTTGTATGTAAAACATATCCCAAAGTGTTATAAAGACAAAAGCAACGAGAACGAGCCCTAAAAAGAGGAAAAAGACATATATCTTCTCCCGCTTTAGTTTCTCCATTGACCAGCACGAAAGTAATTTCATCGCTCCTCCTTCCTACTTATGTCTTTCTTTCTTTTATTGCTTAGAAGAGAAATTCTTAAATAGAGAAGCCGTACATGTTTTGAATTATGGAAGCGGTGTTTGTCTCACCATTTATCTCTTTCCTTTTTCTTCTGCTCTATCTACCAGCTATTCAAGAAGTGCCTATCTCACCTCCTATTAAAATTGGTTGGTTTCATCGCTCTGAATTCTCAGTGAATGGCATATTCGCCGACAATCACAATTGGGACCGATATTATTACTCCCACCGAAGGGAAATAAGGCAGGTGGAAAAAGAAGTAGTAGAGAAGATGCTGACATGCAAAGGTCCCGATAGAGGATGTTATGTTTATTACTGTCCAAAATGCGAGGAATACCATGACATCTTATTGGGCTGCAATAGCAGATTATGCTCAGATTGCGGTAAGCGGTAATACCGATCAATGGGCAAAGGCGCTCAGCAGAAGGATGTTCGATGTGCCGCACAGGTTCAATCTCCTTCCTTCCTTCTCAGCGCCAGATATGCGACCGCTATTATTACAGCAACGGCAGATATTGCTCCGAAGCCCGGCGCTTTCGGTGCTGGTGTTGGCGTTGGACTTGGTGATGGCGTTGGCTCCACGTGCTCAACATTCACCAAACTTTTCAGCTCGTCCGGCAAATTACCGCTTCCTTCGGGAGGTACAATTGGCGGCTGTCCCATATCGGCAAAAATCTTCTGCCCGGCATCGCCTATCACGAATTTCACGAACTCCAATCCAAGTTCTGGATTTTCCGCATTCGTCGGAACGGTGATACCATACACAACAGGCTTTCCTGTTTTTGTCTTACCATCCACGGTTTCCAATTTGACCTTTTTGTAAAAGTCTGCATACTCCATCTTGCTCAGGTCTATTTGCTCAGGCAAATCCACAAACGCCAAATTATGCTGAACCGCAACACTGCGGTACTCAAATGCGTAGTCCAGCCCACCTGCCTCGACCAACGCCACGAGTTCAACTGATTTCGGTCTTATATTTACTTTATCCCTGTTTGGCTTCAGGTCTTCTGGCGTTTTTATTAAATACGTCCCTTCTCCTTCCTCGGTTATCGTAATTCCCGTGTTGTCAAGAATCAAATCGTCAAATATCTGCTCATCGCCGTAATATAACTCTGCGAGCTGAAATACCATTACTGCGCGGTATCCGCAGGGGTCGAGATTCGGATTTGAGAACCCGAAGATGACACCATCTCTGCGAAGAATCTTATACCAGTTCTCCGGTGTGATTTCATCCGCATACATGCTCAACTCTGGATTATATGCAAGAACTATATCGTTCGTTGCAAATCTCACATACCAATCGGCATACTCCGGATACATCATGCTCGGTATGAGCGAGTAATCCGCAGATGCAAGCACGTCTGCGTTCTTCCCCACGTCAGTTATCTGCCTTACTGCTGAGATACTGCCCATTGATTCTCGTTGCACATCTATGTTCGGATTCAAAGCCTCAAATTGGCTCTCCGCCTCCGCCAGAGGAACTGCTAAACTGCCCGCGTGGAAGACTTTGACTGTTTTAGCTTGTTCTGTTTCTGCGGGAGGGGTGCAAAAAGTGGCAATTGATACGCATGCAATTACTGCAATCGCTATCCCCAATACCAAAAAGTTTCTTCTCCCCATTTTCATCACCGATATGCAAAGATATACTACTCGATATAAAAGGTTTTCGGTTTTTGTCCAATCGAAAAAAGATTAAATCAGAGGAGTGGACAAGGTGAATGCCGATTTGCAAATTTCGTTGCGAAAGGATAGCATAAGTTGCGGTTATTAGCTACATATAAATCCCTATTATATCAGATAAAATAGCACTTGCAGCTTCAATAGGTCCCGCGCCTTTTCCGATGACCGTAACATCGCCAGCCAGGTCAGTTTTTATGGTTGCGACATTCAGCGTACCGCCAACGTTCAGCGGGTCGTCCTTTGGAACTAACCGGGGTGCGACTTTCAGTCCCTCATCTCCGTCCACTTCCCCTATCAATTTTATCACGTATCCAGCATCGTTAGCCAGCTTCAAAGCCTCCGGTGTTATTTCTGTGATGCCAGATACATCTACATCCTTATAAGTCACGTCCCTACCAAAAACAGAATTAGCCAAAATGACGAGCTTCACCGCGGTATCTATTCCTTTAACATCTTTAGAAGGGTCTGACTCTGCTATTCCGCGTTCCTGCGCTTCCTTTAACACGTGTTCGTAGGGTAACCCTTCCTCCACCATCCTTGTTAGAATATAGTTGCAGGTGCCATTCAAAATGCCTTTTATAGATATTACTCCATTGCCTGCGAGATTCTCCCTCACCAATGATATTATCGGCATAGCTCCGCCTACTGATGCTTCAAATCTTAGTTCCTTTCCTTTCTGCGCTGCGAGTTCCATCAACTTTCTATACTGTAATGCCAGAGGACCTTTATTCGAGGTTACCACATGTCTGCCTGATTCCAATGCCGTAATTATATGCGTTAATCCCGGCTCACCATTCTCGACATTCGTTGGCGTTGTTTCCACCATAACCTCATGCTCTACTTCTTTTATCACCTCCAGGGTTGTCATATCTGCTGGCTTTTCACCGGTCTTGAGTTCCATTATCTCATCTTCACTCAGCCCATTCTCATTTACAATAACTCCCTTCAAGTCCGCTATGCTGACGATTTTTATATCTATACCATACTTTCTCGCTATATCTTCTCGTTTCCTCTTTATTACTTCCGCTACGCCGCCTCCTACGTTCCCAAAACCGATTATCGAAATTCTTACTGTTTTTCTGTCCATATTTCTTTCACATCCTTTTTACTTCCACCAATTTTAAACCCTGGTCGCCCGGGGCATCGCCTATTACATCCAGAATTGTACATTTATCCCCCTTCTTTAGACCTGAAGGATGGCATAAATCAAACAGCTCGGTTTCTTCACAATTTACGGGTTCAAAAACAATTCTGGCGCCCTTAAAAGCGTACTTTGCATCTATCGCTACTCTTATCCGCGGTTCTATCACTTCTATCACACGCACGCCTTCTTCGTGGATGCTACAATCGTGTTTTATTTCATCTCTTACGTGCTCTATTCTATATCTTCTGCCAGCTTCAAGGTTCATGCAAGATTTTTTTAACCTGCACTCTTCACATCTCTTCGAGTTTGAAACCCCTAAAAATATGAATTCATCACCTACATTTGCCTGCTTTGTACCAATTAACGTTACGATTTTTTCTTCTTCTTCCATTATAGAATCACCCCGGTAACGACTGCAAGTCTTTCTGCTGCTTCATAAGTAAGTCCGGAATCGCCTAATATTGTATATCTGCTCGGATTTATCTTGTGAGCCGAGGTCAGCGCTTCTATTATATACTCATCTTCTATGCCCAACTCCTTTGCGGTTGTTGGAGCACCTATCTCTTTCAGCACTTCCCGAACTCGCTGCCAGTCCTCTCCATATAGGTAGGTCATCATTATGGTTCCGACTCCACATTGCTCGCCGTGCAAAGCGGGTTTTTCCACTATCATATCTAAAGCATGGCTGAATTTGTGTTCAGACCCGGAAGCAGGAGCTGAGGACCCTGCAATGCTTATCGCAACACCACTGGATACCAACGCTTTTGCCACAGTCCACGCCGACCTTTCGTCTTTCTTCCTTATCTCATTGGCATTTTCCATAATCATATTTGCGGTCATCTCAGAAAGAGCCGCGGCATAATTGCTGAACTCGGCATTATGCAAGCGCTGTGCAAGCCGCCAATCACGTACTGCGGTATAGTTAGCAAGAATGTCACCACAGCCTGCGGCGGTAAATCTATAAGGAGCCGAAGATATTATCTCTGTATCACCAACAACTGCGAGTGGTGCATGCGCTTGCATAGAAACAGGGCTGCCTCTATCTTTATTCTTTACAGATGCCCTTGGTGATGCTATCCCATCGTGAGAAGCGATGGTAGGCACAGAAATAAAAGGTATTCCGAGTTCAAAAGAAGCTATCTTACCTGTATCTATGATGGTTCCACCACCTACACCAAGCATAAACTTCGTGTTGCTCTCTTTCGATGCTTCTTTTACTTCCTCTATGCTTCCTTCGCTTACCGAATGTACTTCTACCAGGCTGACTTCATATCCGTCATCAGACAGAATTTCAAAGACCCTCTCCCCCGCTATCTTTCTTGTATGTGCTCCTGTAACGATGATAGCCTCTTTTCCCATTCCCAGGTGTTTGCACACCGTACCGATCTCGTCCAGAACGCCATGACCAACTAAAACATCCCTCGGCAATTCCATCCATTTTATCTTTTCAAATGTATCCATCGCTTGGCTCCTCGATAGCTATATTTTAAGTAGTCGTAGATAAATAAATTGTTTATGTTTAGCTTCTTGTAGAGGCGGTCCCACAAATTGACCTCATAATTTTACAAAATTAGCAATAAAACCTGCAATATTACCTAAAGCAGCCACACTGCTACCTAATTTACCCCACATTACCTTCAGATCGTCCTTATTTTGCCTTCACCCGCGCATTCCGCCTGGAATGGGCATTCTCCACAGTTCGCACCGTAATAGACATACACCTGCTTACCGTTATACTCATACTCGCTCTTTCTGCTGAGTATCCCACGTTTTCCCGCGTACTATTCACCTGCGGCTCTAACTGTGTGTAACGTCATTGGCGACGATTATCCCCGAGTGGATGGAGTACCTCCTGATAAGATATATTCAGAGCGGCACATTTATCGGCTTGTTGCCGCTTATAAGAAAGAGTTGGCGCAGGCAGGAGTGGATGTTAAAAAAAACTCTTTTTGTCATTCGCTCTCCAACATCTCTTCTAAATCGCTTCATTACTTTCGTAACGGATTTATTAAATCCTTCGGGTAATCTCAACGGATTTTCGTCTTCCATAATCCATATTTAGCAAAAGTTAGCGCTCGGATATTTCCCATTATGTCATCGTAAAAGCCGGAATATGTATCGTCTATTGAATACGTCCACGTTTCCAACTCTCGCCTGGGGAAATAATCTAAAATTATGGCTTTCGTCAATTAATACTGTGTTAAGATTCCGGTATTCCGGGTCGTTTATCAAATCAACGGTTCCCTGGCTTATTATTCCCATGGACAGTATTTCTGCTTGTATCCCATACTCGCGGCAAAAGTCTTTCCAGGTATCTACAAGCGATTTGGGACAGATTATCAGCGGTCTATCACCGTGAAGCATCTGTAAATGTTTCAAAAGAGCAGTTCCTATGTAGGTCTTGCCAGTGCCCACAACATCGGCGACAAGTAGTTCTGCTGACTGGCAGGACATAAAGTGGAGAGGTCGGCTTAGGTAAACGAAAAATTTTTATACTGTAACATTAAACATATACATCAAGACATAACAATTTAGCGGAGAAGGAGGAAAGGGGGCGAGAAAAAAGATGGATGTACACAGTTTAGGTGGGTTATTAAAGAGAGTT
>JAODGL010000160.1:0-788 GCA_025464585.1 Methanosarcinales archaeon | reverse complement strand
TATGATAAAGTGCCGGAGATGGGTTTTGTGGAAGAAGGAAATGAAAAAGTCTTTTTGAAATTTTTACTATTCTTAGGTGAGAGGAAAAATGATTCCAACTGGTTAGAAGCATTAGCTTCCATACATTTTCTGAAGAAATTGTATCCGGGTGAAAGCAAAGAGAGAATAATCAATAAAGTTATGGATAAGCAGCCTTATTTCAATAAAGAGATATGTGAGGATGCATGGAGTTATTTAGAATTATTTGGATTAATATAGGAGGATGAAAAAATGGAAAGAAAAGTTGAAATTCCGCTGCTTGACCTCAGAAAGATACCTGCGGAAGAGACACCTTACCCTGAAATAAGGAAATACATAAAAAATCTCCCTGTTGAGGACATGGATTTGCACCTATTAATGAATGACGTTAAAGGAAAAGGCACAGTTATATCACATATCTTGATTGATGTATTTGAAGGTAAAGAAGTAAAAAGGGCTTTACCGTTAACGGAAGCAGAACATGAATTTTTGGATTTGGTTCACTCTTTAATGTCTGCTTTCAGCACAGTGGACTCGAAAAAGACGGAAACAGCGATAGAGAATGCGAGGAGAAGGTGGGAAGAGTGCCTTAAGGCGGTTAATGGCGACCTCGAAAAAGCTGAGAAACTCTATGACCGATTATAGATGCTTTAAATTCCATTTTTTGTTGATGTAAAGAAGACTTTCCAAGCTTTGAGCGGCGTCAACAATGCTCATTGTATCAAAAGATACTTTCTTTATTTTCATTTTCTAAAATTTTACTAACTTCC
>JAODGL010000158.1 GCA_025464585.1 Methanosarcinales archaeon | reverse complement strand
GGAATCGCCACTCCCACTTCGGTAATTGTAGGCATAGGTAAAGGTGCGGAACACGGGATTTTGTTCAAATCCGGGTCAGCGCTGGAAAAGGTTTACCTGCTTGATACTGTCGTACTTCCGGGAAAGGGCATAAATCATCCGAGATAGACGAAAAAAGTGCCTTATTACACATCCAAATTCATCACTTCCTTCGCATGGTCCTGTATAAACTTCCTTCTCGGTTCTACCTCTTCCCCCATCAGCACCGTAAATAACCAGTCCGCCTCTGCGGCATCATCCAGAGCCACTTGCTTTATACCCCTTGTAGCAGGATTCATCGTCGTCTCCCATAATTGCTCCGGATTCATCTCTCCCAGACCCTTATATCTCTGTATCTTCACACCAGCATCGCCTTCCTTCACGTTTAACTCCTCCAAAACCTCTGCATATTCGTCATCAGAAAAAGCATACCTCGTCTCTTTGCCCTTCTTCACCATATATAACGGCGGCAGCGCAATATACACGTGGTTCGTGCTTACTAACTCAGGCATGTACCGGTAGAAGAAAGTAAGCAATAGCGTTCTTATATGCGCACCGTCAACGTCTGCATCGCTCATTATGATTATCTTATCATAGCGTGCTTTTTGTAAATCGAAATCCTCGCCTATTCCCGCACCGAGAGCAGTAACAAGCGCACGGATTTCATTGCTCTTCAATATCTTGTCCAGCCGCGCCTTCTCCACGTTCAAAATCTTACCTCGTATCGGCAGAATAGCCTGAAAGTTTTTATCTCGTGCCTGTTTCGCAGAACCACCCGCGGAATCGCCCTCCACGATATAAATCTCCCTTTTCGCGGGGTCCTTCTCAGAGCAGTCCGCAAGCTTGCCGGGCAGCGAATCGACGAAAAAATCCTTCTTCCTTACTATTTCACGAGCATGCCGTGCTGCTTCTCGCGCCCGCGCCGCATCCATTGCTTTCCGTATTATCGCATTTGCATCATTTGGATTCTCGTCCAGAAAATCCATCAGGTGTTCACGCACAATTGATTCCACAATTCCCTTCACTTCACTATTTCCGAGTTTTGTCTTTGTCTGCCCCTCGAATTGTGGGTCTCTCAGCTTCACACTTATTACTGCCGTGAGTCCCTCGCGCACATCCTCTCCATCCAGACTGATTTTTTTAAGCAGGTTATTTGCTCTGCCGTATTCGTTAAGCGCCCTCGTCAACGCTGCTTTGAATCCACTCAGATGCTTACCCCCCTCTACCGTCTTCACATTATTCACAAACGAGAAGATGTTCTCCGCATAGCTATCGTTATACTGCAGTCCAATCTCTACTTTAACGCTATCCTTCTCGTCTTCAAAAAGTACATGTCGGTGCAGCACTCTCTTATCGCGGTTTATATACTCCAGGAACGACGCAATGCCACCTTCATACTTAAATATCTTCTCTTCCCCGCTCCTTTCGTCTTTCAAGCTAAGCGAAAGCCCACGATTCAAAAAAGCCAGCTCCCTCAGGCGAGTGGCTAAAATATTGGGGTCGAAATCTAAACTGCCGAAAATCTCGCCGTCCGGTTTAAATGTCACCTTCGTACCACTTCCATCATTTTCATCCGAGTAGCCTAAATCTTTTAATCCGCATACCGGCTTCCCACGCTCGTATCTCTGGAAGTATCTCCTTCCATCCCTCCTCACTTCCACTTCTAACCACTCTGAGAGTGCATTTACAACTGAAATTCCAACGCCGTGCAGCCCACCTGCCACTTTATAAACCTTGTTATCAAATTTACCACCCGCATGCAGCTTCGTCATCACTACTTCCACGGCAGAAAGGTTATATTCCTCATGCAGGTCAACAGGTATCCCCCTTCCATTGTCATTTACCGTAACTGAATTATCAGGGTGAATTATCACGTCAATATAGGTGCAAAAACCTATTAAAGCTTCGTCTACACTGTTATCTATCACTTCGCTTACTAAATGATGTAGACCCCTGGTGCTGGTGTCGCCGATATACATCGCGGGTCTTTTTCGCACCGCTGTCAAGTCTTTTAGCACCTGAATATCCTTAGCGCTGTAGCTTCCTTCCATCTTCTATATAATAAATGATGCGATACATTTAAATAAATTACGTGCTTGTAAAAGATACGCTCATCCGAAAAAGGGACTATCAGCCTGTTTTACAAACATAAAATAGCAATAACTTTTGGAGGATAAGAACCCATATACGAAGCACCAAACGATGTAATTTCTCCTTTCAAATTACCAAAGGATATGTTTAAACTTTTTCCCTCCACCACCTCCCCCTTATCCTTAAAAGCTCTCAAAAGTAACTCTTGAAGCGCCAGGTCCTTCACCTTCAAACCCTTTCTCGCCACGTGAATGTTATTCAGTTTATTCCCCGATTTCAACACCTTATACAACGATATCGCACCATTTCCATTGCTATCGCTAAGCTCGAAAATGAGCATCAACACATTCCATCTTGCTAAATCATGAATTCGGTGAGAAAGCAATTCCCCGGAAACGAAAAAAGAACGCATCATCGCTCTAAAATCTTTTAGTATGTATGTGCTATCTCATGTGCACATGCGAATCGCTGCCTGACGACCGGTAGCTTCTCGTTGATTTTCATTAAAAAGCCACCTCTGCAAGGAACAATCAATGCATCGGTATCTAACGCAGCTCGCTCGATTTCAATCACTTTTCGCTCCTTCGCAACTATTTCTGGATTAACAGGGGGTGTTTTTTGCCCTGTTTTCTCTACGAGGTTCTCAACATCGTCAAACAAAGCATTCTTCACTACTTTCTTTAAATCTTCAAAATCGGCAATCCTTAAGGCATTGAAGGCTTTACCGAGCACTTTATTTCCAAGCCACTTCCATAGCTTTAACTCTTCCTCAAATCTGGCGCTACGGTTAGTCATTAATTTATTGTCAAATTGGAAAAGTATAAAAGTATATTAGATGAGATAGAATATAGAATATAAAAAAACAAATTCAGACGCAGATTAACACAGAAGAAAATCAGCGTAAATCCGTGTAAATCTGTGTCTTAGAAAAAAATATAAAAAATAAAATAAGGATGTGAAGGAAATAACAAATCTAATAACAATTAACACGAGTTATTCGAAAGAGAAAGCGACTGAGATTTTAAAGAGAGGTAGTTACGACTCTCTTTTCATGGATTTTACACGAAATCAGGAGACTTTTATAAGGGATATCGCAAAAGGAGTTGAGCCTGAGTTAGCCGTAGAGCACATGAAGGATCTGGGGCTGGTGAAAGAGCCAGAAGATACACAGTTTTTCAGGGCTGCTAAACCATTATTTGAGAGTCTTCCGAGCTTGGACTTAGAAGATACCGATATCTATTGCTACAAAGAGGAAGCATCCCTCATCCTATCAAGAGATGTAGCGGTAAGAATATTGATTTTAACTGCGAAAGCGGGGGCAGGCAAAATAGAAGTAGAAGAATGGAAGGAAGTGATGAAAGACGATATTTATAATGAGATAGAATCAGCGGAGGGGGAAGCAGAGTACATAGCAGATAGAGCGGAAAAGAAGAATATATGTCTGGATGCATCAGAAGAGCTATTAACTTCTCTTTCAGGTTTTGACTTTCGAGTAAAGGAAATCGTGGTGGATAAGCCATGTAAGCCTTTAGACATTTTAGCTGAGAAAATAAAGCGCGAAATTCTGGAGGGCGAAGTAGTGAAAGAGGAAGAGGTGAGGGGGTTGGTCGGGGACCACTTGAGATTTGTGGAGATGATAATGGAAAAGGGCTATGAAGAAGCTTATAGAATGTGGCAAAGAGTTCTTGATAAGTATAAGAATATTCAATATCAAATCAATACGAAAAACATTTATGAGATGAAGAATATACACAAAATTGGAATGAAATGAGCTAAAGGAGGTTTGAAAGCATGTCCAAATTAGAAGATTCATTAGCCGTGGCAGGCGAGCCTTTCTTCCTCCCCTTTACTCCACTTTTTCCAGAGGGGGAACTGCGAAGACGCTTCCACGTGAGGGAGTAAAATTTGTAAGGCTCCAGAACAATATTTGTAAGAATCAGGTAATGCACTCAGATGAAAAAGGGAGGCGATATGAAAATGGAAAAGATACCGGGAGAAATTGTGAAAATGGCGAAGAGTGGTGAAGTACTTCAGATATACTGCTAAAATGGGAGGATATGCGAAATTCATATATACCACCAAATCGGAATGATATACGAAGTATTGCAGATATATGGAGTTATATTCAATCCGCCAACGCCCTTTCTCTCAGAGGAGGGTTTATCTTCACAAAGAATGAGGTGTAATAATGTCCCTATAAAAGCAAGATAGAACAATAAATGGTGTTTGATATGAAAAGAGAGTGCGAGTTTTGAATACGGAGCTTGGCATCGGGGAATCAGAAGCGATAGCTCTTAGTATAGAGATTAAAACTGATTTTGTTTTTTGGATGACTTAGAGGCAAGACGGTATGCCAGATTTGTTTTCAAAAATATTTTTGGAAGCATGAGAAGTTAATTGATCTGGCTGGTTTGATAAGCTGAAGTGTTACAAGTTGTCCATTCACCGTTTTCAGATTTTTGTGCGAGTGTTATAATTATAACCATAATCTTTCACCATTTCAAATTCCTACAACATTCAAATCGCTTTTCCTTATGGGCTGATAGATATTGAAATTGAGTGTGCGTGTCCCGGTTTCAACGCATAAGTCTATGATATGGTCAATGCAGTGCTTGTTCGCCTGATTGATGGTGAAAGATATGACGTATCTTATACTCATTAAGCAATTTCAAAGCTTTTACCGCTTTTTCATAGCTGCCTCTGCCACGTATGAAATCATGTGCTTTCTCGTCTCCATCCACACTCACCTGTATTCCATCGTTTTTCTTAAAGGTATGGATATATTTCGGTATTAATATTCCGTTTGTGCTCATTGTTATATGCCCGTTAAGCTTTCTCACGATGTTGCACGTCTCAACGAAATTTGGATGTGCAGGTCGAGGAAGTTTTGTGGCATAGAGGATTACCTTTCGGGTATGGGTATCCACGAAGCTGTCTCGTTTATCCCTATCACTTCCTGTTTTACCACATCCACGGTAGCAATAATGGTCTTTTCAGGCTCTCTTATGCATATATATACATCTACTATTATCTCTTTATCACCACCAGCCTTTCTTGTATGCTCCTTAATTTCATATTCTTTACCTTCTATCTTCTCTTTCACCCTCGGGTCTCGTAATGCCACTTCGAACTGTTATATGTGTATACAAAATGTGAAAATATAGAGGAAATATACCTTTATCCCATTTGGGAAGTTTTGGGGGTTGGTGAGAAAAGAGCGGAAGAAAAAGAGGAAATGGCATTCCTTGATTGACAAGGTCTGGAACTGGAGGAATCTCAACGAAGCGTGGAAGAAAGTGAAGCAGAACAGAGGAGCAGGCGGAATAGACGATGTGTCTATGGACGAGTTCGAGCGTAATCTGGAGCAGAATCTCAATGAGATTCAACGACTACTGCGGCAGAACAGGTATGTGCCAAAACCCGTGAAAAGGGTGTATATTCCAAAGCCAGATGGT
>JAODGL010000047.1:8310-14282 GCA_025464585.1 Methanosarcinales archaeon | reverse complement strand
GAGGTGATAATGGGGAGAAAGTGAAGATAGCACTAAAACATTCTCAATTCCTGATGCGTGGAAACTATTGTAAACGTGCTCTTTCAGTCTATCTAAGTCAGTAGAGAAGAACAGATGGCTTTTGCATGCACAATCGGTGCATCCAAAGTTTTCTATGGACTCTAACCTCTTCTCCATGTGCATCTTCGCAGCAATTTTGCATTCTTTCCTTTCCTCCGTTTCTGCAAACAACACCTCTTTTACTTCTACTGACGGACTTGCCAGGAAATAATCTATATGCCAGTGCAATTTCTTGTTCTTACCCACTTCACGCAGGTGTCTTCCTACTCTTTGCTCTAACCCCGAAAGCGCAGAGCCGACATAAGCGTAAAAATCTTTTTTGAATTTGACTCTCCCTAACCTGCCTATTTCTACTTCTATATCCTCATGATTTTCTATGATTAACACGTATGTCCCTTTCATCTTACTTTGCTCTTGATTGGTTCGGTCATTATGGGCTTCTCCTTTATTAAACCTTCGGGCTTATACATGAGGACTAAAAGCATTAGAATCCCAAAAATTATGTATTCCAGCCAGACGGCTTCGAATGGCAAATGAAGAACTTCGGTAAGCTCCCACTTATAAACGGAGAGGAGAACCTTTACAAGAACAAACGATAAGACACCAGCAACAACTCCGCGGTTGTTCCCAAGTCCGCCAAGTATAATCATCAAGAATGGATAAAACGCCCATTCAGCGCGGTTGAAGCTGCTTGCAATCACATTCGTTGCGTAAAGCGAATACAGTGCTCCTGAAAGTGAGGCAATAGCTGAGCCCACTGCACATGTTTTTATCCTTAGCATCATCACGTTCTTTCCATATGCTTCTACAACCGCATCATCTTCCCTCATAGCTCTTAAAAGCCTTCCATAAGGCGTGTTAAGCATCCGGCATACGAGGAAATAGATGAAAAAAGCTATTGCAAGGGTCATCAAAGAGAAAGCTTCAAGCCTATGCTCACCTGGTATGAAGGCAATCACATCTGGGGTTGAAACACCATAATATCCGCCTATTATATCCGGATTGTAGTAACCCACCATGAACATGACCTCGCTTATGGCGAGTAAAGTCATCGCCAGATAATATTCTGAGAGCTTTGCACTCGGCAGGATGAACAAAGCGCCGGAAAAAGCGCCGAGGGCAGCTGCGATGATTAAGCACAGTATCAGGACCAGGATACCCACAGCCGGGTGCTGAGATATAATCTCGTTCGTCGCACCCTTAACCGCACTACTTCCTTCCACGAGCTCACCACTTACACCCAAAATCAGCATCAAAATCCTGTTTACTATGCCTCCTACCGCAAAAGCCCCAACTAAAACCGCGAAAGCTCTACCAAAATTGGGAATGCCCGCGAATCCATACTCTATGTTCAAACTAACGCATACAATCAAATATAACCCAAACCAAATTAGGATGTTCAAGAGGATGTGTTCCATTTTTTAACCACCCCAGCCAATCCGTTATGAGCTACAACCAGCGTTGCTATCATTATCGCGAGCGATATAATCCTGCTGTAAATCAGGATTCCGGGACCAAATATTTTTGAAAACTCGAATGTTACGAGCGATTCCGAAAAACCTATCACATACCCTCCAAGCAAGGCGCCATACACGCTTGTCAAACCACCAACGATGCTCGCAGCAAAGATTGAAACAATGATCAAAGAGCCTGTCAAGGGTACAATCTCCAGCCTAAAAGGTAGAAAGCAACCAGCAATTGAAGCCAAAGAGCCCGAAAGGAACCAGGAGAAGAGCCTTGTATTTTCAATATTCACGCCCATCACTTCTGCCAATTCGGGATTTTCCATTGAACCCCTCAAAGCTATCCCGAATTTGGTCCTGTATAGAAGCAGGAAGAGGCAGATAAGCAATAAGCCTATTACCAGGGTTGAGAATAAAAGAATTGCAGAGATGTTAGCCACCTCAAAGTCGTAGGGAGTGAAGATAAATTTTTTCGCCGTCTTCCCGGTCATGCCCTCCAGATAATCTGAATAAGCACCAAAGATTCCGAGGAGGATGAAATCAAGGGCAAGAGTTGCAATCATAAGCGTGACTGTGCTCGCTTCGCGCCTTATCAACGGTTTGAGAGTAAATACGTAGATGGAGACGCCGAGTAATCCTCCAAGAATAAATGCGATGGGAAGCGAGGAATAAGGATGGAGAGCAAAAAGTCTGAAGAGTGTAAGAGCGATATATGAGCCTGCGATAGCAAAAGAGCCCTGTGCGAAATTTGGGACTCCTGTTGTGATGTAAGTAATGGTAAGACCTATACTTAATAGAGCAATCAGATTTGAATATACGACGGCACCCTCCAGCACTGACATGATAAATAAAAAATAGAAATTTTTTTTATATCCTTAATCTTAATCAATGTATAGCACGATGAGAGCGGAAGTTGTGAAGAAGGCACCAGGCATAATCTTGTTGGGAGTGATTTTGCTTGCACTCTGCGGCGTTTCAGCGGCGGAAGAAAAGAAAGAGATATCAATAGGCGTTCTGGTGGATTTGTCTGGTCCACTGACAACTTATGGGAAGGACATATCAAACAGTCTGACGATTGCCGCTGAGGAGATAAATAACTATTTCGAGGAGAAAGGTCTGGACTACAATGTAAAGTTGTATGTCGAGGATACGAAAGTTGATCCGAAAGTCGCACTTGATAAAGTGATGGCTTTACATGGGCGGGGAGTGGAACTGATAGTGGGACCTATGGGTAGCGGAGAGGTTAAGAATGTGCTTGGATACGTAACTGCAAACAAGATAATCATAATCTCGCCGTCTTCCACTGCCTCTCCTGAGTTAATAGGCGTGACGAAGCCGGAGGAAAAGAAATATATCTTCCGGTTCGTTGCACTCGACCCTTACCAGACAAAAGCGATAGCAAAGGAGATTTCGGACCTTGAGATAAAAGCAGTGAGTATCGCGTATCTTGGTAATGCATGGGGGAAGGGACTAAAGGAGAGTGCCGTTCCGGAACTTGAGAAGTATGGGATAGAAGTAGCGGAAGCAGTTGAATATCCTGACCCGCCACCTGCTGACTTCTCACCCTATATAGCAACCATAGAAAGACAATTGAACGAATTTCACAAAAAATATCGCTGGGGAGAGATAGCGGTGGTTACCTTCAGCTACGAAGAGACATACACTATGCTATCCCAGGTGAAGGAGGATTCTCCGATGCTTAAGGTTATCTGGATTGGATGCGATGGGACCGCGAAGAGCGATAAGATTTCGGAAATCTGTGACAGAGCAAGCAAGGCGAAATTTTACAGCACAATCTTCGAATCGCGGGGTAATGCTTTCGATAAGTTTAATGAAACCATGTTCGAGAGGTTCAAAAAGGCTCCACATCAGTATGGAATGAATGCTTATGATGCGGCATGGGTTTTAGCGCTTTCATACGCTGAAGTTTATGAGAGGCTCGGTAAATATGATGCTGATGAGATGGCGAAGATTATACCAGAGGTTACTAAAAATTACAGCGAGGGCGAATATGAAGTTGAGACCGTGAGCGGTTATATAGAGCTCGATGAGTTTAATGACAGGGCATCGGGTGATTATGCGATATACTATGTGAAGGAATGCAGTTGGGATAAGGCAGGTGTCTGGAGATATGAAACTGGCGAGATTGAGTGGTTAGTTCCAGTACTACCCACTCCAACACCTATCCTTACGCCAACTCCGACACCGGCACCTCCAGGCTTTGAGGCACTGCTCGCAGTAATCGTGATAGCACTGGTAGCTTATCTGCTCAAAAGGAGATGCTCGTAGCGGAGAACATTACAAAATTTTTCAACGGATTCAAAGCTCTCGACAGGGTCTGTACAGAGGTTGAACCAAATAAGTTGACATTGATAGCAGGTCCAAATGGAAGTGGAAAGACAACGTTAATTAACATTATCTCCGGATTCTACCGGACGGATGAGGGTCATGTCTTCTTTGAGGGTGAAGAAATCACAAATAAGCCTCCTCATGAAATCTACCGATACGGTATTGTCAGAACCTTTCAGATACCCCAACCATTGAAGAAGCTTTCGGTGCTCGAGAATCTGCTAATAGCGGTTGATAATCCAGGAGAAGGAATAAGAGGATGCATCGGAAGGGCATGGGAGAAGAGGGAGGGTGAAATTATAGATAAAGCTTTTAAACTGCTTGAATTCCTTGAAATGGCTGATTTATGGGATACGGAAGCGTGGAAATTAAGCGGAGGGCAGTTGAAATTGCTGGAGGTTGGGAGGGCTTTGATGGCTGATGCTAAACTGATAATCATGGATGAGCCAATGATGGGTGTGAATCCGACTTTAGCTTCCAGCATACTCGACAAATTTATGGAACTGAAAAAACATACAACTTTTTTAATAATTGAACATAGATTCGAGCTAATATCTAAGTATGTTGATAAGTTGTACGTAATGGTGAAGGGGAGGACAGCAGAAGAGGGAAGCGAGGAATTTAGAGAGGTCATCAACATGCTATGCTTCAAGTAAAGGGATTAAATGCAGGCTATAAAGAACTACACATCCTTTTTGATGTAAACACTGCTATTGATGCGGGTATAACCGCTTTTGTCGGACCGAATGGAAGCGGGAAGAGCACATTACTCAAAGCTATTTTCGGACTCATCACTATATACTCCGGGAGAATAATATACGATGGCATGGACATCACCCGGATGAAACCGTATATGAAGACACGGATGGGTATAACATATCTTCCACAGATAAACAACGTATTCTCAAATCTGAGTGTGAAGGAGAACTTAATAATTGCAGGCTATACTCTTGATAAAAGCGAGTTGAACGAGAGAATACAGACTGTTTTGGACATCTTTCCTGAGCTTGAAGAGTCGATGGGCAGGAAAGCAGGGGTAATGAGTGGAGGTGAGAAGCAATTCCTTGCAATCTCAACAGCTCTGATAAGGAAATCCGAAGTCTTAATGTTGGATGAACCCACGGCACATCTATCTTCGAAATTAGCTGAGAGTGTGTCCCAAAAAATAGTTGAGTTGAGAGACAAATTGAAATTGAGGATTGCACTGGTGGAGCAGAACATCAGGAGTGCTTTAGGAATTAGCGATAGGGCTAATTTGCTGCTTGGAGGTAAGATTGTCTTCTCCGGTAATCCAAGTGAGTTGCTCGAACAAATTAACCATCAGAGACCTTAGTTTGCATCCACTTTAATATTTATATTCCCACAAAACAAATAGAGATAGCGATGGAGAAAGAGCGGATAGAGCGGATAAAGAAGATAGAAAGGTTAAAACGGGATAAAAATGCGATTATTTTAGCTCATAATTATCAGCGCGCGGAGGTTCAGGATATAGCGGAGTTTGTTGGCGATTCCTTAGAGCTTGCAAGAAAAGCAATGGATACGACTTCTGATGTGATCATCTTTTGTGGTGTTGATTTCATGGCAGAGACCGCGGCAATCTTGAACCCCGATAAAAAAGTTGTCATTCCCGATCGCGGTGCGATATGCCCGATGGCACAGCAATTGTCCGCAGGGGCTCTGCTTGCAGCAAAGCGAGCGCATCCCGATGCCGATGTTGTCCTCTATGTAAACACGCTCGCGGAATGCAAAGCGCTTGCGGACTGTATCTGTACCTCTGCAAATGCCCGGGAAATAGTCAAGGCAATGGACGCCTCTACCATCTTATTTGGTCCTGACCATAATTTAGCATATTACGCACAGAAGGCAACCTCAAAGTTCATTATTCCTGTTCCTGAATACGGGCTGTGCCCCTCGCATCACCAGATAGTAATGGAAGATTTGATAAAAGCGAAGGAGTCGCATCCGAGAGCAAAAATCCTGGTTCATCCAGAATGCATTCCCGAAATTCAAGACAGCGCGGATTACATCGCTTCAACGAGTGGCATGGTAAAGATTGGCAATGAAGCCGAAGCAGGTGATGAATTTTTGATTGGCACTGAG
>JAODGL010000047.1:7347-8235 GCA_025464585.1 Methanosarcinales archaeon | reverse complement strand
GCAAAAAGCTTTACCAAAAAATACGATAAAAATAGCAATACCGTTAGAAATATTTCACTTTGCCACCAAAAAAGAAAAAATCCGTGTAAATCTGTGTCTTATAAACTTTAATTCAGATCAATCAGAACCGCTCCTCAGCTCTTCCCTCGCTATCACCATTCTCTGTATCTCGGACGTTCCAACGACGATGCTCAGTATCCTCGCGTCTCGAAAAAACCTTTCCGCAGGACATTCTTTCGTGCAACCATACCCCCCGTGTATTTGCACTGCGTTTATAGCAGCTCTTTGCGCAACTTCTGAGGCATAAAGCTTCGCCATTGAAGCTTCCTTCGTGAATTTCCCACCTTTATCCGCAAGATAAGCAGCTTTGTATGTGAGTAGTCTCGCTGCTTCTACCTCCATAGCCATATCTGCGAGCATGAATTGAACTGCCTGGAAATTGGCGATGGGCTGAGAGAATTGCTTTCTCTCTTTTGCATAATTCTTAGAGACGTCCAAGCAAGCCTGAGCAATGCCGGTGCCGATGCTGCTCATGGCGATTCTATCTCTATCCAGAGTAGCCATAGCTATCCGGAATCCATCACCTTCACTGCCGAGTATATTCTCCTCAGGAACTCTACAATCTCTGAAGACTAACCCTCCAACAACACAACCGCGCATACCAAGCAAATTCTCGATTTTTGCAAACGAGAACCCCTGTGTCCCTTTTTCTATGATAAAAGCACTCATCCCTTCCCTTTTTTTGCTCCTATCCGTGTATGCAAAGACTACGTATATGTCTGCAACCGCGGCATTTGTGATAAACGCTTTTTTCCCGTTCAGCACATATTCACCGCCTCGCTTAGTAGCTGTTGTTTCAATAGAAACAGGATCGGAGCCCGCGAAAGG
>JAODGL010000047.1:0-7189 GCA_025464585.1 Methanosarcinales archaeon | reverse complement strand
CCTTTTCTGTCTATTTCTGCCGCTTTTGGCATTACCTCTTTCTCTGCGAACTGTCTCACTGTGCACTGAAATGCCTTCTCTTCCTCTTTTAACTCAAATTCCATTCTCTTCGCCCCCTCTGAACCTTTCTTTAAAAAGAAAGTTTTATTATTAAACCTATAAATAAAAGAGAAAGAGGGAGGTAAAGAAAACGAAAAAGCCTTCTGTGAACATAGGAATGGTGGGACACGTAGATCACGGGAAAACAACCTTAGTGAGTGCACTGTCCGGCGAGTGGACCGACAGGCACAGCGAGGAGATAAAGAGAGGTATCTCCATAAGGCTTGGCTATGCAGATGCTACCTTCAGAAGATGTCCGGTCTGCAAGGAGCCGGATTGTTACACCGTAGAAGAAATATGTAAGCATTGTGGCTCAAAGACCGAAGAGTTGCGAACTGTTTCATTTGTTGATTCTCCGGGGCACGAAGCGTTAATGGCAACGATGCTGAGCGGTGCTGCGATAATGGATGGTGCTGTTCTACTTATTGCCGCATCCGAGCCATGCCCACAGCCACAGACAAAGGAGCATTTGATGGCTCTGAGCTTAATTGGTATAGATAAAACGGTAATCGTACAGAACAAAATAGACCTCGTATCTCGAGATGAGGCAATAAAGCATTATTTGCAAATAAAGGATTTTGTTAAAGGAACGATTGCGGAACGCTCGCCCATTGTGCCTATGTCTGCGCAGCAATCCGCTAATCTGGATGTATTGATACAGAGCATAGAGCAAACAATTCCCACACCCTTACGTTCCGTGGATGAACCTCCAATCATGCATATTGCACGCTCTTTTGATATAAACAAACCGGGAACACCGATAGATAAGCTAAAAGGAGGAGTAATTGGCGGTTCTTTGCTCAAAGGAAGACTAAGAGAGGGAGATAAGTTAGAGATAAGACCCGGTCGAGCTGTGACCACAGGAGGCAAGGAGATATGGGTGCCAATAGAAACGGAGATAACGTCTATAATGGCAGGAGGGGAGAGAGTAAAAGAAGTGACTCCCGGTGGGCTAATAGGTGTTGGCACAAAGTTAGATCCCAGTATGACCATAGAAGACTCCTTAGTAGGGCAGTGTGTAGGGATGCCCGGCTCTTTGCCTCCGACTTGGAACGAACTGAGCATACAATACCACTTATTGGAGCGCGTTGTTGGTGTAGCAAAAGAAGTGGAGATACCGACGATAAAAGTGGGCGAGAGTATAATGCTGAGCGCCGGAACTGCAACCACAATGGGCGAGGTGAGAAGAGTAACAAAGGAGACCATTGATGTAAAACTGAGCAGACCGGTATGCGCGGAAGAAGGCTCTCGAGTGGCGATTGGGAGGAAGATAAGAGCGAGATGGCATTTAATAGGCGCGGGGGTTATAGTATAAGTAGTTCCCCTTAAAAGTTCTTTCAGTGTATCCCCAGAAATTTATGCAACTGAGGAATCACCATAATATGATGTAGGTAAAGCCCTGCCACTTCGGAAAGTTCAAAAAGTTCTTTTATCCCGGGCACTACATCGGCACCTTGCAGATGCTCTGTAACAGGCTGTAAGACAAACTTTACATCGAGACCAGCGAGGTCTTTGCATATCCCTTCTATTTCACCTACGGGTGTGTTTTTCAGGACTATCACCTTCACTACCGTTTCTATTCCTCTACCAACGGCAATTCTTATGCATTCGAGCTCATTACTATACAGCTTATCATAGTCTTTTTCCTTAACTGCGCGGTGGTTCCTCAGTTTTATGTCAATAGATGCGAAATCAAAATAATCGGCTAATGATTTGAAATCTATTGCTGAATTCCCGCTTGTTTCTATAAAATTTTTAAACTGCATCTTTTTTGCTTCGATTGCTATTTCTTTTACGAACGCGGGAGAAAAAAGGGGTTCTCCACCTGTGTAGCAAATGCTGTGGACGTCTGGAGTGAGTAGTTCCCTTACATAATCTATTACTTCGTTCGTGGATAATGGATTTCTTTTTATGCTGGTTTCCTTACCGAGGAAAAGTATATTGCAAAGTTTTGGTCTGGGGTCTCTCGCATAAGAAGTGTCGCAATAAAAGCAAGAGAGAGGACAACCTGCAAATCTGATAAATATTTGCCTTCTCCCTGCATAAGGTCCTTCTCCCTGGAAGGAACTGAATATTTCTGCTATATAACCTTTTTTCATTGTATATAAAGTATGTTAGAACAAAATAAAATGAACCAATCAAAGCTATGAACACCTTCTCTTTGCTCAACGGAGAGATTCAGGAAGTTTTAGAAAAGACATTTCCATACCCCACAGAACCACAGGAATTATGTATCCCGCTCATTTTAGAAGGAAAGAACGTGCTGCTAATAGCACCTACGGGTTCTGGCAAGACAGAAGCGGCTGTTCTTCCTGTATTCCATAAAATACTGGAAGATAAGGCGAGAAACAATGAGGAAAGAGGTATTTACGCTCTTTATATCACGCCTTTACGTGCTTTAAACCGCGATATGCTGTCGAGGTTAGAGCGTTGGGGCAGAGAACTCAGCATTAGCATAGAAGTAAGACATGGGGACACAACGAGTTATGCAAGGAGGAAACAAGCCCTGGAGCCTCCAGATATGCTCATCACCACGCCAGAAACGATACAAGGCGATAATCCCGGGGAGAAGGCTGAGAGAGAGTTTAAAATCCGTGAGGTATGTGATAATAGACGAAGTGCACGAATTGGCGAATTCTAAACGAGGTGCACAGCTTACAATCGCGTTAGAGCGAATAGCATTGCTTTCTGGCAATTTCCAAAGAATATGTCTATCCGCGACGGTTGGAAATCCGGAAGAAGTAGCGGAGTTCTTCGCCGGGCATAAAAAGACGCAAGTAGTAAACACAGTTTCCACAAAAACGATTGCAATAGAAGTCCTGACTCCCGCGAGCACGAAAAGAGATGAGAAGGACGCGGTGATAACGCATGTAAGAGCCATAAAGGAGGCGGTGAAAGAAGCGAAATCGAGTTTGATATTCGTAAACACGAGAAGAGCGGCAGAGATGCTTGCTTCTCTCATGAACAAGTTTGAGCCCGGGTTAATCGGGGTTCATCACGGCTCGCTGTCAAAGGAGATGAGAATAGAAGCGGAGGAAAAATTCAAAAAAGGAGCGATAAAAGGACTTATTTGCACCAGTTCCATGGAGCTCGGGATTGACATCGGCTCGATTGACCTCGTGGTTCAATATGCATCACCGCGAGAAGTTACGAGATTGGTGCAACGCGTGGGTCGTGCCTCGCACTTCATCCGAAAAACTTCTACTGGCAAGGTCATTGCCCTTACTCCTGACGATGTAGCGGAATCAGCGGTGATTGCAAAGAGAGCAAGAGAGGGTAAAATAGAGGATATAAAGCTGAAGGAAGGCTCGCTGGACGTACTGGCGCATCAGATCTGCGGTGTGCTACTCGACCTCGGTCTGATTTCGTTGGATAAGCTTTATTCGTTGATGAAAAGGGCATATCCTTTCAGGAATATCGCTCTTGATACGATGATGTGGGTAATAGAGCAGTTAGAGGAGGAGGGGCTGTTAAAAAGAGATAGGGAAAAGATAAGGCTGAGTAAAAGCACAAGGGGCTATTATTATGAAAATCTTTCGATGATTCCGGATGAGAGGAAATACGAGGTATATGACATAGTGAGCGGGAAGCTGATATGCATGCTGGATGAGCGATTTGTGCTGAATTTTGCGGCTCCCGGTGCTTTGTTCGTTGCAAAGGGCGAGACATGGCGAGTAGTGGACATGGATGTAGAAGCAGAGAGAGAAAAAATAAAAGTAGAACCAGGTGTGAAGAGGGAGGGCGAGATACCAAATTGGGAAGGCGAGGAAATACCCGTTCCTTTTGTGATAGCACAGGAAGTGGGTGATTTAAGGGCTAAAATCGCTTCTTTTTTCTCTTCAGGTAAGGAGTTGAACCCTGGTTGCTTTAAGACGCTCATAGAATTAATAAAAAAGCAAATTGATGAAGGATGTGTGGTGCCAACGGCGAAAGAAGTGGTTGTGGAAACATCAAAAGACGAAAAAGAGGTGGTAATAAACGCTTGCTTTGGGCATCTTGTAAACGAGACATTGGGCAGACTGATAGTAGCTTTACTCGGAGCCCGACTCGGCACGGCTATTTCCATGGAGATTGACCCTTATCGGATAAAATTAAAATCAGGAAGAAGGATAGGGAAAGAAGCGTTGAAGCAGACGCTGGGCTCAATCGAGCCCGAATTTGTCCGGGCAATAATAGAGAGAACACTGAAGAACTCCCTTTTGTTTAAATGGGAGTTGTTGAACGTGGCGAAGAGATTCGGTGCGTTGCGCAAGGACTTTGACCGAACACAGATTTCTGCCGATAAATTGGTTAAATTGTTCTCGGGGACGCCAATCTACGAGGAGACGGTGAACGACATTTTCGCTGATAAACTGGATGTTGAGCGGGCGGAAGAGGTGATGAGGAAGATAAAATCTGGCGATATAAAAGTCTGTTTTTCTTCACACGGGTTGAGTCCTATTGGTGCATCAGGGTATTTGAGCTGGCGGGACGTATTAGCAACCGAGCGAGACGAGGAATTGATTATTGATGCTTTAAGGAATAGAATAATGAACGACAGGGTGATTTTATTCTGTGTGAGTTGCAAGCGGTGGGAGTCACTCAGGCGTGTGAAGACGATAATTGAACTCGGAGCGGAATCGCTTGTTTGCCCGTTTTGTAACTCCAGGTTGATTGCAGCGTTAAAGCCGTGGGAGAAGGAAGAGATCAAGATAGTGAAAAGGATGAGTTCTGATGCCGAAAAGGTGGATAAAGAGCGGGTGAAAAGGGTGTACCGGAATGCAAATCTGGTCTTGTCGCATGGTGCTCTCGCTGTAATTGCACTTGCTGCTCGTGGCATAGGTCCTGAAGTGGCATCAAGAATATTAAGGAAGCGTGAGCATGAGTTTTATCGTTGTATATTGGAGGAGATATACGAGGACGAAGTAATGCGCGGGAACAGGGATAGAATGAAACTTTTTCGTACGCTTATTTCGCTGGAAGATGCATTTAAGACCATTTTATCTTATGCAAAGACAACAGAGAGAGAAGAGATCTGGTTTGACGATGCTTTGAACAGGGTTTTAGCAGAAGACGTTTATTCGTCCATAGATAGTCCTCCTTTCGACCGTGCTGCGATGGATGGGTATGCAATTAGAGGAGAGGACTCTTTTGGCGCATCTCTAAATAATCCGGTATTTTTGAAGAGGAAGAAAGGAAATGAAGAGGAAATAGGAGTGGGGGAATATCTGCCTGTACAAACAGGGATGCCGTTACCAAAGGGCAGCAATGCCGTTGTTATGCTTGAATATACAAAGGAAAGTGGAGATACGCTTGAAATTTTTAAACCCGTCACACCGGGTAAAAATGTTTCTTTTTGCGGTGAGGACGTAAAGAAAGGAGAAGAGGTGTTTAAAGAAGGGAGAATGTTAAAGGGTCATGATATAGGTATGCTCGCATCTCTTTTCAGGACAAAGGTGAAAGTGTATAAAAGAGCAAAGATTGGGATAATCTCCACAGGTGATGAGCTTTCTGAGCCACAAGGATTTGAAGGAGAAAGAAAGATAGCTGACGTAAACAGTTATGTGCTAAAAGCTTTGGTTGAAAAAATTGCAATACCATATAGGCTCGGCATAGTGAGAGATGATTATGAAGCAATTAAAAACGCAATAACATCTTCCTTCGAGTTAAAGAATTGCGATGGACTATTAATAAGTGGTGGAAGCTCCGTGGGTAAGAGGGACCTCATAGCTGATGCGGTAGAAGATATAGGAACGCTTATATTTCACGGTGTGGCTATCCGACCCGGTGAACCGACAGGTTTTGGTGTCGTAAATAACAAGCCGGTGTTTCTTCTCCCTGGATATCCCGTAGCGGCAATATCTGCTTTTGAAATGCTCGTCCGCCCTTTTTTGTATGCAATACATGGAATGAAGGAAGAGCGAAGTAAGATTTTTGCAGTAGCAAGTAAAAAAATTCCTTCTGCTGTTGGTAGAACTGATTTTGTGCGTGTAAGGCTGATTTGTACCAAAAACGCATATTATGCCGAGCCAATAAGAGTGAGCGGCTCTGGCATACTATCCAGCATGACGAAATCGGATGGGTTTATAATAATAGAGGAGAATAAAGAGGGAATGGAAGAAGGTGAGATAGTAGAAGTGAATGTGTGGCAGTGAGAATTGCCTATGATACTGAAGACGCTAACACTGAGGAATTACCGGAAATATAAAAATGCGGATGTTGAGTTTCCGGATGGCATAATAGGCATTATCGGATTGAACGGAGTAGGGAAAACGACTTTGATAGAAGCGATAGGTTGGGTCTTGTTCGGGCATCATGCTGCGAGGACAACGAAAGAACTTATAAAACGGGAAGGCGCATCGGCTAATGAAGCATGCCGCGTTGCCCTGGAATTCGAGCTGGAAGGCGATGGTTATAAAGTAGTAAGAGAGATGTCAGGTAAGAACTTAGTCCCGAAAGCAAGTCTCATTATCAATGGGGAACTCATAACTAACAATGCTGAAGAGGTCACGGAAGTCATAGAGGACAGAATAGGTATGGATTACCCGTCTTTCTTTACTTCGGTCTTTGCAAGGCAGAAGGAGTTGAATGCGCTCTCATCAATGAAAGCTGCGGAGCGTAAAAAGCTCGTGCTTCGGATGCTTGGCATAGAGAGGATAGAAAAGAGTATTCAGGCGATAAGGGAGGATAAGAGAGGAAAAGAGAAGCTCATAGAGGGTATAAAAGCCACCATTTTAGATAAAGACGGCAGAAAGAAGATAGAAGTGCTCGGAAATGAGCAGAATGAATTGGAGAAGGTGAAGGGAGAGCTTCAACCGATTATAAAAGAGATAGAAGCCGTTAAGGTGGTGAAAGAGAAAGAAGCGGGTGAAGCGAAAGAAGAATTGGAAAACGCCACGAGGAAATATGAGCAATACATGGAGTTGAGCAATAAACTGGGTGAGAGAAGAAGCGACCTGGAGAATACGAGGAAGCGGAGGGAAGAGAAAGAAAAAGAGCTTGAAGCGTTGCGTGATAAGAAAAGAAGGCTTGGAGTTATAGCGAGAAAGGAAGAGGAGTATTTTAAACTGAAGGACAAAAAGGAGGAGATGGAGGAGCTGAGAGAAAAATA
>JAODGL010000156.1 GCA_025464585.1 Methanosarcinales archaeon | reverse complement strand
CCCTTGTACAGCCAATTGACATTCGCTATCTTGAAGTAGTTTCCCCAAAAACTTTTAGAAAAAGTTTTATCAAAAGCGCAGGAGGGATTTTAACCCTCTGGCTGATTAGGTTACGAGGCACACACCCCGAAAACCCTGTAAGGGCTTATTTGGTGCTTGTGATTTGGGATTTTCCCCTCATCTATTGAGCATCTTCTCCAGAAGCTATGATGCAAAAGAAAAAAATTTCTTCGGGATATGTTAGTTTATCCTTCCAAACTTGCTTTAAACTCTGCATCCAGAATTTTCACTAATTTCTCCAACAGTTTTTCGGTTCTTCTTCTATTGTCTTCAAACATTGAATCATTCATGAAATCATGGAAGAAATTCGCATGGATAGTTTGCGCGGACGCCAAACATCCCCCTATTTCTTCGTCTTTATATACGTTTGCCAACTCGTTTATAAAATTCACAACCTTTCCATGATCACTTACCTTTTCACCGTGAAGCAATCCAATGGCATAAGCAAGCGCATTTAACGATCCCCAAAGGAATTCAGAAGCTTTGGAATAATTTTTATTCTCGTAATATTTCCTGAAATTGTCATAGTAGTGATCAGCAAGTTTCCTTCTTTTTTCGATTTCTGAGACAACTTCTTCATCAATTCTCATCCTTCTATAACATCCCTCTTCGGGAATATGGGCACCGTTTTTCCTTCATACTTTGCTTCTCTCAGCTTCACTTTAAGCGTGTATCCCATCCCTGGAAGTATCGCATAATCCCTAAAAATAAGCCAGGAATTCTTGGAAATATATAACCAATCCACACTTCCAAGGGCAGACACCCATAATATAAGATCTATCTCCTTCCCTTCTATTTCCTTTATGATTTCTTTCTCTTTCTCGGTCAATCCTCCACCTTTTATCGCCAATATCTCTCCGCTAACAATCGTTCCATCCTCCAATTCGTATGCCTGTGAGAGATTGACCTTTCGCACTTCTAAACACGCCCTCACTGCTCCTTCCGGAGGTGTAGGGAGGGGACCTGTTGATAAAAGCGTTTCTATGATTAATGCCATTTTCAATACCTCTTATATTATTTAAGATAATACAGGTATATAAATGAGTGAAGCGAGGCTCTGCGAAAAGCAGAAGAAAATGAGCATTTAAACATCGAAATCCGTTATACGGGCAATATGAACAGGCGATAAATGAATTGCAATTAGCAAGAAGAAACCGCGCCGAACTCGAAATAAGTGAAAAGGAAAAGGAATTGACACGTAGAAAAGAAGAGTTAAGAGCTATCGTGGAATATTGGGGTTTGATGAACGAGGAGTGGTATAGAAAAGTAAGAGAAGTGAAAGAAAGGCAGTATAGGCAAGCTCATCTGGATTTGAGAAGCATAGAGCCAGAAGATATGAGGAATTTGGACGAAATACTTCGATATAAATTTATGGATATATTAGAACGGAGGTAAAAAAATGTTTTCATCGCCAGAAGAGGTTTTTGAAAAAGAAAAGAAATACATGATGCAGACGTACAAGAGACCACGAATAGTGCTACGAGAGGGAAAAGGAGCAACGGTAAAGGATTCAGTTGGAAGAGAGTATATAGATTGTGTCGGCGGCATCGCAGTAAACGCAGTAGGGTATTGCCATCCAGTAGTGGTGAACGCGATAAAAGAGCAAGCTGAGAAGCTCATGCACACCTCGAATCTGTATTATACGGAGCCACAGGTGGAACTTGCAGAGAAGCTTTCAGGAATAAGCGGTATGGACAAGGTGTTCTTCTGTAATTCGGGAGCAGAAAGTGTGGAAGCCGCGCTGAAGTTGGCAAGTAAAGTGACCGGGAAGCATAACTTTATCGCTGCGGAAGGCAGTTTTCACGGTCGAACATTAGGTTCTTTGAGTGTGACGTTTGAAACAAAATTCAGAAGCGTATTTGAACCTTTACTGCTGAACGGAGTGAAATTTGTGCGATACAATGATGCAGAGGCAATTAGAGAGGCGATTGATGTGGATACTGCCGCGGTTATATTAGAGCCTATTCAGGGCGAAACAGGGATAATAATTCCATCAGAAGGCTATTTGAAGGAGGTTCGAGAGATATGCGAAGAGAAAGGTGTTTTGTTGATTTTAGATGAGATACAGACAGGTTTTGGTCGCACCGGGAGATGGTTTTGTAAGGAGTATGAGGGTGTAGAGCCTGATATAATGACGGTAGCGAAAGCGCTCGGTGCTGGTTTTCCAATTGGAGCAATGCTCGCAAAAGAGGGAGTAGAATTTCAAACCAGCGAGCATGCCTCAACCTTTGGCGGCAATCCGCTGGCATGTGCGGCGGCATTGGCGTCTATAAAAGTAATAGAAGAGGAAAGGTTAGTGGAAAGGTCAAGAGAACTCGGTAGATATTTCATGGAAAAGGTGCACGAGGACGGGATAGATTCAAACCTGACAGTGAAGGAAATAAGAGGGAGAGGGCTGATGATAGGGCTGGCGTTAATGAAGCCCTGCGGTGAGATGGTGGAGAAGGCGCTTGAAAGAAGAATTTTGATTAATTGCACGTCTGATACTGTGATAAGGCTGGTGCCGCCACTGGTTATAAGTAAGGAGCAGATAGACAGGGTGATTTCAGTGCTGCGCGAATGCGTCTATTGAGCACGTTAGAATAAAATTTTATAAAATATTTTTATATGAATATATTTGTGGTGGTTTAATTGAGCGAGATACGTCATTTCCTATCCTATTTTACAAGACATAAGCTCGTAAAGATGTGCATAATCAGCGGTGTAACGTTCATCATCGCTGCGCTGATAGATGCGGTATTCTTACTTAATGTGCTGAATATATTTACCGATGATTTCATAGACGCCGCGATGCTGTTACGTATGACCTATGAATCAACGCTCATGTTCATAGGTTATGCAATCTTCCTGCTCGGGATGTTAAGCTCTACATTTTCCATGTTGCGAGACTATAAATTCAAAAGCAATTCAAAAAAGCTTCAAATTCAGTTTATCGTTCTTTCCACTTTTGTCGTTTCTTTCTTCATTGCGAGAACATTTGTTGTGCTTTTGAGTGCAGATATTAATCCCGCATGTCAGTTATGGGTGAAAGGGTACCGGGTTCATCACTTCTTCTTTGGTATCGGGCTGCTCGTTATCGGTGGCTGGCTTGGGCATATTCATTGCGGGCGACGCCTTGTAACCTGGATTGCCGCAGGTCTTTACGGCGGTGGCTTGGGATTAGTCGTGGATGAGTTCGGATTGCTATTGACCTTTGGTGATTACTGGGCAATCCAATCTTACATATTTTTCGTGCTCATCTCTCTATTTTTATTGGTGACGCTCTTGTTTGAGTCATATAAAGTATTTAGCGCTTCATGGGCTTAGTATTTTGCTTTGAGCACCTTTGCAGTGATTATGAAACCTACAACAAGAGTGGAGAAGTACGTAATCCCCCTCCAGACTCCTACAAGAACGCCTACTGCATAATCAGTGACGAATCTGGAATACAGGTAAAGCATACTGGCTTCTGCAATACCACTGCTTCCCGGAGTAATAGGAATGAGCGATAAAAGGACGATGATAAGTTGTGAAGTGATGGAAAAGAGAATAACAGGGTTCTGTGCAAAAGCCATCAGTACTGCGGATGGAACAAGAAATTCGAATATCCATAGTGCTGCGGTGAGCAGGATTACAGTCGTTATCTGATTGAACGAGTTGTTAGCTAACTCCCGCGCAGCATCTCCGAACATTCTCAATTCCTTCGTAATGTAATGGCATATTCTTTCCGCTTTTGGGGCTTTAAAGACCCTTTTCAGCGCGGGATACAATTTTTCAACCAGTACATCGGCTCTTTCGGGTTTCTTTACCCCCAGGTATAGAAATGCAATGAATATCACCAGGAATACGAAAAATATAATTCCCACATCGCGACCCAATTTGGCTGAAAATCCTGATAAAAACATAAAAATGGGCAATGCCACGATAAAAAATACCGCATCAAGAAGCCGCTCAGCTAAAATAACTGCGCTTGCTGAGCCAATACTTGCACCCTTATCTACAAGCATTTTTACCCTTAGCGGCTCTCCGCCAGCCGAAGAAGGCGTTATAGCTGCCAGGAACATACTTGCAAGTGTTGTTTCGAGCGCATACTGCATTGAAATCTTCTGTTTGAGGAAAGAGAAGAGCAGTTTGAGCCGGAATGCCCATAAAAGCCAGAAGAGCGCATGAAAAATGAATGCAATTAAAAGCATCTCCGGCTTCGCTTCTGAGATTGTGCTCCATGTTAAGTTCGTCTCCGTAAGCTTGAAGATGACGATTATTGATGCGATACTAATTAATATACCAGCAAATTTCTTCACTCTACCACCCTCTTCATTGATTTCCACTCAACGCTTCTTCCCCTAACAAAAAAGAAAATGGCGGCGATTGCCGCGTACTGAAGTGCGAGGAGGTACAAAATAAGTCCTGCGGAAACCGATGGAGATATTTTTGGTGAATGCAGCAGGATTATGAAAGGAGAAACGATAACAAATGGAAGAAGAAAGATTATACAATAGGTCATCGTCAGCGCTGTCACCCATGAGCAGATGAACTTTTTGTTCTTGCTGCGCTTAACATCATCCCAGTATCTCCAGAGCTGCAAGCCGCCGTAGTACCATCTCTTTCGCTGACTGAGTAAATCACGCCAGCGAACAGGAGATTGTTCATAAATTCGCGTGGTACCGACAAGAATTGCTTTGTAGCCTCTGGCATGCATCCTCGTCGCATAATCTGCATCTTCTGTGACCGCACCTTCATTTAGTTTATGCTTGTAAAGAAAGCTTGCTCTAAGAACACCAATCAATCCATTAAATTGCTTGAACGCAGATAATTTGAGCAAGAAGTTCAGTACGTAGTATTCAGCCTGAATCGTTCTCGAAACAAGATTCACCGGGTTTGAGATATAACGGCGCGAAGAGGCTATGTATGCCCTCGTGTCATTTTCAAGAGCATCTACGCAACAGGTGATAAAATTTCGTGCTGGTCTGGAATCGACATCGAATAGAGCGACATAATCGGGCTTGAAATCTGCAAGATAGATAAGAGCATCATTTATTGCTCCGGCTCGTTTCCCTCTCCTCTGCCGCGGAAAGACTTCTACACTCTCTTTTTTAAGCAATTTAATTCGCTCATCGCTCTCTGAGTTAACGTCAACGGCGTACACAATTTTTGCAATAAGGTTCTGATAGTCTAAAGCCGTAATTCTTTGTGCGGAACTTAAAACCATCTGCGAGTCTTCTGATTCCGCGACCGGTATAATTACCGCGATTTTTTTCATTGTTATTGTTTCTCATAGATTTATCTTATTTTATAGAGCGTCTCAATTTTATCAAGCACTACTTCCCAGTCATAGTTCTGCTCGACATTATATCTCCCTCTCCTGCCCAGCCTTGTTGCAAGCGCATCATCTTCCAGGATTCGCCTAATATGCTGGACAAGTTCCTCTTCATCTTCAAACACCAGACCTCCATTCCTCGCAATTTCCACGACACCGGGGATATTTGATGCGATGACCGGCGTATTACATGCCATTGCCTCAAGCAAAACAATACCGAACGCCTCAAGCCTGGATTGTGCAGGTAAAACAAGTACGCGTGCTTTTCGCATCCAGTCCTTTAATTCATTATCTGATACTTTACCTCTGAAGTCTATCCTGAGACCCTTTTTTTTTGCAAGTCCTTCAAATCTAATCTTGTCTTCTCCTTCCCCTAAAACCACCAGTCTCGCATCGATATTCTGCATTGCACGGATTAAAATTGGCAGCCCTTTATACTCAACAAGCCTGCCTGCGTAAAGAACGATACTATCTCGAGCTCCTGCATCTTTTCCTGGCGAATATTCCTGCACCCTTATGGCATTGGGAATTATCTCAACTTTATCTAAATAATCTTTCAGTACCGGAGAGGTTTCCGCATAACTTCTGGTTGTTGCAATTATGACCTCGGCTTTATCCAGAACAGGTCTCACAAGCCTATCATTCTTTTTCTCAATCCATCTGGATACAAAGCCGGGTATACGCTTTCCATCCACCCTATCCGGAACAACGACATCGTTGTGATACGTAATGATATGAGGCGTGTATTTTTTTTTCACCACCGCCAGGGCAAAAAAGGGCGAGGGTATATGTGAGTGATAGACATCTCCCTTCACATCAGGGAATTTAAGTGGAATGGGGGAATAAGGTATTCGCAAGCACGGGATGGTTGTAACTTTTACATTTACACGTTCATCACTTCCTGTTGATGTCACAACCTCGACTTCATGTCCCTTTTCCCACATCCCTCTTGCAATATTCGCGGTGTGAATTTCAATCCCACCTATATGTGGGGGGTAATAAGGAGTTGTCAATAAAACTTTCATGGTATTTTATAAATGATAGGGGACATAATTAATGAAGAGGAGAGAATCAGGCAAATGAACATAAAAGAAGCATCCAGGATATTGGTTTTAGACCCTATTCACGGGGCAGAGGTCATTGCAGAAGAGCTAAAAGAACTTGGGAAACAGGCAGAGGTCTTCGAGCCATACCATCAGACCTTTTCTAAAGCGTTGAATTACGACCTTGTTATCGCACCAGTTCACCTGAATCCGAACTTTGAGGTGATGAAGCAGGCTTTAGAGAAGGAGATACCAGTTATGAATCACCACGAATCGGTAAAAGAGATTGCAGCTCTAAAAAACCTTTTCACAGATATAAAAGCAGTGGAAGTGACAGGGACGGTTGGAAAGACTGCGGTCTGCGAGCTGATATGTCAATTGTTAGAAAACAAATTTGAGGTTCTTTCGCATACCAGTTCCCTTACGAGGTTCAAATCGGTAGATAAAGAAGTACGATTTCCCAGGCTAAGTGGCACGCCTGCGAACGTATTAAAAGTGATGGGGATAGCGCGAGAGAAGAATTTGAAGCCCGATATAGCGGTGTTTGAAGTCTCGCTCGGTTTAACTGGCGTAGGCGATGTAGGAGTTTTCACGAGTCTGGAAGCAGATTACAGGATTGCGGGCGGCACAAAAGATGCTTCGGCAGTAAAAAAAGCCACATTGAAAAACTACGAAGGCATCGTAGTCCAACCGAATTTATTAATATCCGAAGGAAACTTAGGTGCGAATACTTTTGGTGATAAAGATAACAACCTGTGGATAGATAAAAGGGAAAACAAAGTCATTTTTAACCGAGTGAGAACCATAAATGGTGATTTTATAAGTGGCGAAATCGCGTTCAAATCTTTTGACCCGTTCAGCGGGGATTATTACAGAAAATCGCTGGAAGCGGCTTTTTGCGCCGTTTTGAGTCTTGGCATCCCATTAGAGGAGGTCAAAACTGAGAATATCTCAGCGGTAAAGGGCAGGCTGAAATTAGAGAAGTTAAAAGGGCGGTTTTTGATTGATAATTCTAATTCGGGCACGAAATTGGAGTTCCTCGATGAAGTGACGGAGAATGCAAGGCGGATTTCAGAAAAGATGATTTTGATTGTTGGGGAAGAGTCACAATATGTGTGTGAGGGTGTGGACCTGGAGGAACTGAAAAGGGTGGTTGAGAATGTAGCGTCGGATTTCGTTGAGATAATAATTGTGGGTAAGGAGTTCAGGGACAAAATAGAAGGTAAAAACGTGTTTTTTTCCGATGGGCTGGATGCAGCGCTGGAAAAAGCCGTTAACGATTCAGAAGAAGGTTTTGTGATTGTTTCTAATGTGAAGACGTGGAGGTGAATACACTAATGGTTCCACGCGCTCTCTTTGGTCTCGATACCAGTCCATAAGGATGCTTCTGCACATGCATACGAGACTTTCTTCAAGCCCCCAAAAGACTTCCAAATCAGTTTTTAACGTAAATAGCACCTGAAAACATGCTCTTTCCAAGATAAGAGCCTGCATTTCCATCTACTATTATAGACCCCGTTCCTGGCAGCTCCTTTCCACTGCCTCCGAAATAAACGAGGTCAACACTCAATAAGGGACTACCCTTGCATGGAGCAATCGCATAAGCTGTAAAGATCGAACGATAGAAAAAATACAACATTTTGACAAAAAAATCATATAATAGATAAAAAAATTGCAAGTAATAGTAATACTTATATGATGTATTAGAACATGTGTTTATTGGGGATTCAAAGAGGTATGGATAAAAAAGAATGGAGGTGATATAAGAAAAATGGAAAACAATAAAATAGCGACATTATTGATTGTAGGTGCAATTGCAATAATGGTAATGCCAGTCATGGGCATTGCTCCCCCCGGCAACACAGTAACAAGTAATGTGACCGTAGGCAACGTCGCGCCGGATGTATGCGGGAAGTGGGAAGAACCTGATGACGATGTTGCTGACGGGATTCAAGTGACGCCAAACCAATGTCCTGACACTAAAACTGTAACGATATACGCATGTGTATGCGATGGTAACGGCAATGACGACATTTCAAATGTAAGTGCAGAGGTGAAATACGCTAATGAAACTACCAAGACCACGGTTGCGCTGAGCATCAATTCCAGTGTTGACTGCGGGGAATGTTCCTGCATATATTCTGACATTGAGTGCGTTGGATATTCGGGAACATTTGATATGGGATGTTGCGACCCGGCAGGAATCTACACAGTAAATGTTACTGTGACTGATGCGAGTGGAAAAACAGACAGCATGGAGAACACATTTGAGTACCTATCCCTGATAGCCATGACCGCATCAGATGTAAACTTCGGCTCAGTAGCTCCTGGTGGCTCAGGCACTGCTAACTCAACGATAATTGTCTACGGCAATAATCCAATAAAGTTCGTTGATGTGGGCTCAGGTGGGTACGACAACCCTGACCCTGACGATGGGATTGTGTGGTCAGATATGACATCGGGTGGAAACTCCATCCCAGATGACCAGATATCAACCACGTGGAACCCGGCAACTTGCGTAGCCGGATGTTTTGGCACAGCCTATATTCCGTTTACACTGAGCGTGCCAGAAGGAACGCCAAACGGAGTATACACGGGAACGATAACATTCACGCCATCGCACTGCTAAACAAACGAACCAGCAAAGGTTTGAATGGTTGGAAAATCAAAATTTCCCCTTTTTTCTTCTTTAGTGACTGTAACAGCAACAAAAAACCGGCTAAAAATGAAGCAAAATAGAATGAAGTTGATGACAGCAGTAATGGTTATAGCATTCTTAATCCTGATGAGTATCTGCCCTACTGCAAATGCCGCTATTGGTCTCGGTATATCTCCTTCAAGCATTACTGTATGCGATGCACTTAAAGGAGGAACGTACGAAAGAATGATAACGGTATTTAATACAGGGGACGAAATAGAAACTTTCGAACTCACTGCCGAAGGAGAATGTGCCGACTGGATTTCTTTCTACCCCGAGAACAATCACAATACGCCGATAACCGAAATTACAATACCGGGCAAAGACAACGCAAGAATAATTGTCGTGTTTAATATACCCGGAGATATTGCAAACGCGAACTACACATCTACAATTTATGCAAAGAGCATGCCAAAAAAGGAGCCTGTGGAGGGAGCAGTTGCTCACGCGGTCATTCGCATACCATCGAAAGTTCTTATCCAGGTAACAGGCATGCAAATCCTTAAAGGAACTGTAAAGAGCATCACAACCGCAGATACCGAGATTGGCTATCCGCTAAAAATAACAGTTGTGTTTCTGAATGAAGGAAATGTAATTGCAAAACCGAGTATAGCAGTTGATATAACGAAGAACGGCGAACCTGTTGATAGCTTCGTGCATGACGAAACGGGTGTAAAACCAGATAAAAAAGATATGATTACCGTGCTGTGGAACACGAGTGAAAGTGAGCCGGGGGATTACCTCGCAGATGTGGAGGTATCTCTTGGCGGAGAAGTTATTGGGGCAACTGTTTTGCCATTCAAGATTCTTCCTTATGGAACTCTATCCAGAAAAGGTGTCCTGCATAATCTTTCGATTGAAGGAAAACCGGTAGTAAATAGAGCAATAAAAGTGGTTGCAAATTTCGAGAACACCGGTGAGATAGATACAAGGGCGAAGTTCAAGGGGGAGATACTTCTTGAAGACGAAATCGTGGATACGCTTGAAAGCGAAGAGATGCTCATAGGTGTAGGGAAGACATGCGAACTCACAGCTTATTATAAAATAAATGAAC
>JAODGL010000022.1:2605-4581 GCA_025464585.1 Methanosarcinales archaeon | reverse complement strand
AGATAATATATTTGTGGAAACAAATAAATTCGATAAAAAAGATTACAATATCTCGGTGCCTGGCGATACCGTTTATATTTATAACAATAGCAATGCAAAATTCTCACTTCACGGATATACGGCGAAGAAAGAACTTTTATATGCGGAGAATGTGCCGTTGAATACAACTGTGGAATGGAACGAACCAGAGAATTTCAACGTAAAATGGCTTGCAAGGCACAGAGAAAGGAGAGCTATGGAAATATACGTATTCGTGATATCTCCTTGCAGCACATGCGAAGTAAATAATGATTTTATATTCTCCCTAAGTTAATAGTGATAACATGAGAAATAATTTAATCTTCGTTAAGTTAGGAGGTTCTCTTATTACCGAAAAAAATACCCCCTATACAATTAACTATAATGCAATGAAGCGAGTAGTGAAAGAAATAAAAGAGGCGATTGATACAAACCAGGATTTGAATTTATTAATCGGACATGGCGGGGGTTCTTTTCCGCATCCAATTGCCAAATCCTTTAGAACCATCGAAGGCTTCATACATGGTAACAGCGTAAGAGGTTTTGCATTGTGTCAAAATGCAGCATCAACATTGAATAGGATTATGGTAGATTTGTTGGTAGAGTATGGGATTAACGCGGTATCTATTCAAACTTCGGCATGTTGCATAGCGGAGAATGGAGAAATCTCCGATTTTTTTCCCGAGCCCATAATGACTTCGATAAATAATGGAATAATCCCCGTAGTTTTTGGTGACTGCATATTCGACACTGTAAGAGGTTGCACCGTAGTATCAACGGAACAAATTTTCACACGTCTGAGCAAAGATATACCACCCTCAAGGGTTCTAATTTTTGAACTGGTTGGTGGAGTTTACACCGCGGACCCACAAAGAGATAAGGAAGCAAAACTAATCCATGAAATTACAGCAGAGAATTTTAACCAGGTTGAATCTTATCTGGGAGAGTCATATTCAGTTGATGTTACTGGAGGAATGCTAAAAAAGGTTCGGGAACTGCTTAAAATTGCGAATTCCGGTATTGAATGTGAGATTTTGAGTGGAGAACCGAGGAATATAAAGAAAGCATTAATGGGGAAAAGAGGGTTGGGAACAATTATAAAGCCTATTACCATATCTAAGAACGAATAGAGGGTGAGCAAGAAGGATGGGAGATACATCGAGAAGGAAGATAGAGCAACTTCGGATTTGCGCAGAGAAAGAAGTAGAAGTGGGTGCGAACTGCTTTGCTGACGTTATGCTTGTTCATGTTGCGTTACCGGAGATAGATAAAGAAGAGATAGATTTAAAGACAGAGTTTTTAGGGTTCTCACTTAACTATCCTATAATGATTGCTTCGATGACCGGAGGACATCCTGAGACAAGGAGGATAAATGAAGTGCTTGCAGAAGCTGCCAAAACACTTGGTGTGGGTATGGGTGTGGGTTCTCAGCGAGCAGCGTTGGAAGGCGAGGAGCAAGAGGACTCTTTTCGTGTGGTTCGTGACATCGCACCCAATTCGTTCATCTATGCGAATATTGGCGCTCCACAGTTGAAGGAATATGGAATAGAAGGAGTTGAGCGAGTTGTAGAGATGATAGATGCGGATGCAGTGGCTATACACCTGAACTTTTTACAGGAAGCTATTCAACCCGAAGGGAACGTAGATGCGAGAGGCTGCCTGGCTTCGATAAAAGAGATGTGTGAGGCGATAAAGAAGCCGGTAATTGTAAAGGAAACAGGTGCAGGGATTAGTTACGAGGTTGCGAAGAAGTTACATGAGGTAGGAGTGTCTGCAATAGATGTAGGCGGTTTAGGAGGCACGAGTTTAGCTGCCGCGGAGATATACCGAGCAAAAGCAGAAGGAGACGAATTGGGGGTGCATTTGGGACACCTTTTCGGTTGGGACTGGGGCATTCCAACCGTGGAAAGCATAGTGGAGTGCAGTGCCCTTCCTTTTTCCATACCGATAATTGCCAC
>JAODGL010000022.1:1080-2571 GCA_025464585.1 Methanosarcinales archaeon | reverse complement strand
TCGATATTGCAAAAAGCATAGCTCTGGGTGCAGACCTGTGCAGTGCGGCTCTGCCTTTCCTGAAACCCTCAATGGAAAGTGCAGATAAAGTGATAGATAAAATAAAGGAAATGGGCGAGGAATTGAGGGTTGCAATGTTTTTAACAGGCTGTAAGACGGTAGAGGAATTAAAAGATACAGAAGTAATAGTAACAGGGAAAGCAAAGGAGATAGCAGAGCAAAGAGGGTTCATCGAACGAATAAAAAGGAAAAAGAAACTCCGATAGCGATATGTAAATTTTACATATCAAAGTTTTAAATACTACTTCGAGGATTATATTTAAATCATGCGAATAAAGGGTGAAGCAAAAATTAGGAGAAGATGAAATAAATGTTTGGATTGAAGATAGTAACGGAATATGAGAGGTTGGTAGTGTTTTCGATAGCTGGCAGATATAAAGGGGTTCGTGGTCCTGGTTTGGTATTTGTAAACCCATTCACAGAAAAAGCGGTGGCAAGGCTAGACCTGAGGGAGTTATCAAGGGACGTTCCAGACCAGCACTGCATAACTGGGGATAGTGTTCCAGTCACGCTCGACCCAATCGTGTTTTATAAAATTACCGACCCGGGAAAGACAGTCATGACGATAAAAGATGCAGAAGCGGGCATCATGGACCTCACGAGGACAACGCTCAGGGCTGTTGTGGGAGATATGATGCTATCCGATGTAATTGCAAAGAGAGAGCAAATTGCACAGCATCTTAAGGCGAGGCTTGCGGAAGAAGCTGAGAGGTGGGGAATTGATATAACAACAGTTGAAATAGCGGATTTGAAACTCCAACCGGAAGTTGAAAGGGCGATGGCAACGAGAAAAGCAGAAGTAGAAGATGCGGAAGCAAAAAGAAAAGCTGCAATACTGAAAGCGGAAGGAGAGAAAGAGGCTGCAAATTCAGAAAGGGATGCCGCACTCACGAGGGCGGAGGCGGAAAAGAGGGCAGCGATATTGAAGGCAGAGGGTGAGAAAGAAGCACAAATATTGCACGCTGAAGGGATTACGGCATATTATAAGAAACTCATCGAACTCGGTGAAGATGCTGAAATAGCGCTAAAATTTGAGAATATAGCGAGTTTAAGAAAGTTCGCGGAGTCAGAGAGTACAAAAATGGTGGTTCTTCCTTTAGAGGCTGTCACTGGTTCTCTCAAAGGCTCCTTTGGACTTAGATATATGGAGGACATGTTATCAAAGAAAGAAGAGAGTAAATGAGCATCCTCGAAGGAGTAAAAAAAATCTTGAAATCAGGAAGGGACAAGAAAGAGTTCTGTGTTACCTGTGGTCAAAGCACCATCCACGAAATCGAAGTGGACGAACAGGGAGAGAAGTGGAAAGTATGTAGTAAATGTGGTAAGAGGGAATATGTAGGGCGATGACACAAGGATGAATGGATTTATTCTCGCTTTTTAGCAGCTCTTTATCGAGCAAAAGCAGAGAGGGATGAATTAGGTGAACATTTA
>JAODGL010000022.1:0-948 GCA_025464585.1 Methanosarcinales archaeon | reverse complement strand
GGCTCTGCCTTTCCTGAAACCTGCAATGGAAAGTGCAGATAAAGTGATAGATAAAATAGAGGAAATGGGAGAGGAATTGAGGGTTGCAATGTTTTTAACAGGCTGTAAGACTACGATAGAGCTGAAAGAAACAGAAGTAATAGTAACAGGGAAAGCAAAGGAGATAGCAGAGCAAAGAGGCTTTCTCGAAAGGGCTATTTTTTGAGTGAAAAAGGTGAAGAATGAAAAACAAAGTAAAATTTATTTCGCGGTGCGAATCGCATGGAGGGGCGTGAGATTAAGAAGGGGAAAATGGGGATGGAAGAATATGGAATAAGTAAAAATGAGAATGTCCTGGCCTGAAAACTGCTGGAGATGCGGAGATGTGATAGATTTACTTTATTACGTCGGTTATCCGGGTCAATACACAATTTGCAACCAGTGGTCAGCGGATGTTAACTGCGATATAGCGATAGACATGTCGGACGTGATAGACCTGCTTTACCACGTCGGTTACCCAGAACTGTACGAACTGAAATGCTGTTGTATAGAAATAAGCGGCTGAATCCCGCTTTTTTATTTTTTAAAATAGAGTAGAAGAAGGCGAAAAAGAATGGAGGTGGAGGAAAAAAGAACAAGAAGAAAAAACCACGGTTTAAAAGGTCCGAGATGCACGGGGACCTGCCTGTCAAACTTTTAAAAAAGTTTGGACAAAAAGAGGGTATCGTGGTAAGTGCATCAAAAATAAAAATTTAGGAGGTGAAAAAGAAAAAAATGGAAAACAAAAATAAATTTGTAGGTAAAGCAGGTACAGCGATAATGGTGTTCAGCATGTTTATAGTAATTACTATGGTTTTAACCATCAATGCAAACGTTACCGCATCAGATACCAACATGATATATCTAAGAGCCATAAGCTTTGATTCCAGCGAAGGAGAACCAGATTTGCCAGCCGGCTTAAGTATATCA
>JAODGL010000060.1 GCA_025464585.1 Methanosarcinales archaeon | reverse complement strand
TTTTTTATCGAATTTATTTGTTTCCACAAATATATTATCGGTCCCATTCTGAATTACTATTGCAGGCAAATAATCTTTTGTGACAAGACTTATCCAATCGAAATGGAGTTGTATTGAGTCAGCGCCCGGGCGATGGATAATCGTCAAATTCCATGGGAGTTTTTTCGTATTATCTTCTAAGCCTGGTGTATTACTGAAGTGGAGAAGACTCTTATTGACTTTCGGTGGCACAGGCAGGTAAGACCATCGCAGGCTTTTATTGAAATGATATTCATAAGTGCGATTTTCTGTTTCATAATCTGTAATGCTCACATTCGCTGTTCCGTTGCTGATAGAAATTGGAATTGAAATGAGTGTCGGCGATGAGTTCTTTAGATGTATTAAAATTGGCACATTTATAGATATAGCAGGCAATGAGAGCGTAAGATTAAAATTTCGGAATAAATCTTTGTAATCCGTGTAAATCCGTGTCTAAAATTAAAATAAAATGTGCTGCTCCTGTTGGTATTAAATACTTTTTGACTTTTGACTTTTGACTTTTGACTTTTGACTTTTGCACTTTGCAATTTTCATTTTTCACTTTAAATCATCCTCTCTTATATCTGCTCTTAACTCAGAGATACTATTTTCTACACTTGCCAGCCTTTTGTTCATTTGTTTAAGCTCCCCAACAACTTCTCTCAACTCTAGCACCAAAAAATCCTGAACTGCTTTTCTAAATCCGCTCACTATCTTTTCCTCGTCCATTTTGTTTCATTATTATGATTGATGCTATAATATAAAACTTATAATTTTTCCAACTTTTTGTCATGGCCTCGCTTCTCAAGCTTGCGACCCCCTTCTCCACCCCATCTATGCGTGTATGTATAGCCTTTATTTCTCCATGATTTCGTTTAGCTTTGGCAGCAGCAGATTTTCTATCCAGACGAATTAAACCATACCAATTTTAGCCTTTATTATTTCTATCTCTCGTTCGATTCTGTTGAACCTCTCCTCCATATATGCTTTCAGGTCTTCTCTTAAACCCCTTATTTCTCCTATGGTTTCATCTTGCTTTTCCAACATCAAATCTTGCTTTTCTAACATCTTCTTTCCTATCCCCACTGATTCTTCACCAAGTTCAACAGACCTGTGAAGCAATTTCCCTGCGGTATCCAGGCGTTCAGCTATTTCTTCTCCCCATTCCCCTCTTTTTATCTCAAAGTATTCAAATTCCGCTTTAAAATCTTCAAAATCAACTTCTGTGCTCTCCACATCTATCGGATACTTCTTTATTTTTATTTTTTCGATAAACTGGTCTATATTCACATCTTCGCCTTCCGCAACGATTCTAACGTCATAAGGTTTAACGTTCTCTACGAATCCCGTTATTTTCAATTCCCTCGCTATCTCCTCCACCTCATCTCGATATCCAACCCTTTGAACTCTGCCTTTCGCAATAATCACTACTCTTTTCATTTTGCATCGCCTAATTTATAATTTTTTTTATGTGAGTGAATATAAAAAGGTATGTTTTTGCCCAAGCACTATACCGCTACCTTCCGCTCGATTTCGGCAAGCCGGGCTTCAAACTCCGCGAGCTTCTCCATCACCGGAAGCCTCGCTTCGAGGGAATCGAACCTGGAATCCACCGCCTCGAATCGTGAAATCGTCACCTTTTCAAGGCTTTCGATAGCTCCTTTTGTCTCCTTCCTCAAGCTTTCAACTTTAGCATCTGCCGCCTCGAACTTTGTCATCATCTCACTTCTCAAGCTTGTGACTTCCTTCTCCACACCGTCTATACGTGTGTGTATGGCTTTTATCTCACCTGTGATTTCGTTCAGTTTTGGCATGAGCAGCCGTTCTACCCAACCGGGTATTTTTTCCATGTATTTTACTTTTATCTCGATACTTAAAAAGTATTGGAAAATTTTTAATATAATAGCATAGATTTCCACAAGATTCTTCTTTTTGACTTTTGCACTTTGCATTTTTCACTTTTTGTTGTTCTGTCTCCTCCGCTCCAGCATATATCCAACCATAACGAGAGAGATAGCAACTGCGAGCATCGCTATGCGAATCAGCAGCCCAGCCCATGAGAACTCACCCTTTCTGCCGCCACCACCGCCTCCTGATGCTCCACCTGACGTTACACGCCCTTTCATCAAATAGCCGGTAATCGTCTTGCCTCTGCTTGCACCTATCGCAGCTTCTCCACTACCGGCTGTTATTGACCCGGTTTTTACTTCTGCTTCGCCGCCTTCGCCGGGTCCAGTCCCGTTTCCAGGACCACCGCCAGGCGATAATCTAAATGGCGGTTTCACAAGTGTCATACTTATCTCCTTGGATGCGTTATTATTGCTTTCATTAAGTTCTTCCACGCTATTCTCAGGGTCAACCACAACCGAGATGTTCACTTTCTTTGTTTGGATTGGTCCAGCCAGTATCCCACCCTCAAACTTCGGTGCCGTCCAGTTGAAGTTCACGGTCTTTGTATTATTACCTCTCAAGCCATCCAGCAGCTTAATAGTCTTGGAATCTTCTTTCGGCGTTCCATCGCTCGCAGTGAACCTCACCTTGAAGTTTTCCGCCTTCGCCTCGCCATCGTTGCGTATGGTCGCTTCTATTTTGCATTTATCACCTCCCTTTGGAGAAGAAGGCGTAACAGCCAGCGACGTCACTGTCAGGTCCGGCAAATATATGACTTTCAATATTGCATTTGTCGCCAGCATGAAATTGCCCTTGCTCTGTATCTGTGCCTTATTGTTTTCTTGTTTCAAATAATCAGTAACGTCCTCCCAGTGATTTGCGGTAAGACCCATACACTCTCCACCTTCATATTTCCAATAACTTTCACCTCTCGGTATGCCTACATTCCAACCGTTAAACATAAGTGCATCTCCCACATCTCCCACTGTCACACCACTACACAACTTTTCTTTTTTCAACGAGGGAACAACTGTCAGCAATTCCGCTTTGCCCACTTTGCTTGTATTCACAATACCTGGAAAAGAAGCATTTGCTATGCACTGGTCAAAATCAAGACCTGTGGGCCAGTTCTCATTTTTAGCCATCATCAACTCTGCACCCTCATCTATCCAGTATTCAACGAGTGGTTTTGATTCGTCCTCGTATACAATCAGGAGAAGCATGCCGGATAAAGCTGTTCTATCTTTTTTTTGTGCCACTGCATCGCAAGGTCCACCCTGTCGTGCAATAGCCGTCACATTATAAGCATACGTTCCATACCACTTATCATATTCACTGGCCTCGGGTTGCTGGGAATACTTATTATCAGGCGACGATAAATCCACGTCGTTAAATTTCATATCTACTTTCGGGTGTTCATCATCAGACCAAACCCAGAAGAGATAGAGCCGTGCATACTTTATACTTATAGTTCCACATTTAATACTTAAATCACTGAAACTGACATTGTATGGGGAGGAATCATTTGAACCTTGATACTCGTTCCCGATTGAGAACGCAACATCGCCGTAAACCCTTCCATGCTCAACATTACGAAGAGCCCCACCCAAGTAGCCACTACCAGAATAAACGCGTACATTTTCTGATGTGACATTGTTATCCTCTCCTCCTCGATAAAAGTCATTTCCCTCTTTTATATCATTCTCAGAATCAACGATTATCGAAACTTCGAAATACTTATAATCCCCAGGAAACGATGTATTACCGAAAATTGACTTCTCCGTAAATACTATTTCCTCTTCCTCTCCTGCATATAGCGTTTTATTAGTTGGCAGGAAATCCTGATAGCACCTCGATTTGTTGAATACCACCTTACCTTTATCATCAGGATCTCGTACTTCAATCGTAATATTGAAATCGCTTGCTGGGAATACGATACCTCCGGTATCGTTATTATTATTCTTAAGCTTAGCACTGATGACGAAATCCTCACAGAGCACGCACAGCATATCCTCTGATGGTTGGATAAAATGCATTTTTCCTTCTTTCGGCGGTTTCTTCCCCACTTTCTTCTTGTACTCCACCCAGGTAAGGTCTGTATACATCACACCAGTTCTGCTGTTATTATCCTCCCTCTGTTCCGTTATATTATTATCCGGATCAACCGTTACTTTTAAGTTTTGCGGCTGCGTGTAATTCCTCGGGTCGCCCCACTGCGGCGGTATGCGCACCTTAACACTTTCCCCTGCTTCTATCGTCTTATTCACGAGCAAGACATCCTCTATCTCGCCCCATTCTATCGCATCTATTTTAAAGTTTCTATCTGATTTACCCTCTTCCTTATAAGTCTTAAGGGAATATACGAGCCATAAACTGTCTCCAGGCACCCATGGACTCCATCCACTGACATTTACATCTTCGTATCTCTTTACAGGGACCTTATCCGTCTTATTCTTCCTTATCTCCAGCCAGCCATTCTCACGGGCATCGAGCCACTCGAAATGAACCCTTATATATTTCGCTCCTTCTTCTGGTGCTTCCACTTTCTGCGGTATCTGTACTCCGCTACCTGTTTTAGTTATTTCCTTATACTTACTCACCTCAAACCTTACCGTGACATTTGTTGCGTTCTTTATACCCGTGTTTGAGATAACCACAGATGCATTCCTGTCTTCCCTCGAAGGTGAGACGAATTTTGCTACTGTAAGGTCTGGATAGTCCATCTTTATCTCTTTTCGCATATCGTTGTCGCTCCGGCTCTCGTTTATCTCGTCTATCTCACCAAGCGGGTCAACTATTGCTATCGCTTTATACGTGGCATCACCTTCAATACTTATGTTATGCCATATAGCGCTTACAGTCCCGTTCTTGCCTGGTAGGAGCGTGACATTCTCACGTTTGAGATGCATTATATAGGATGTTCTGTTTTCGTCTTCATGCTCAATTACCCAGTCAGCACCCGGAATATGAGCGATTGATGAGTTTCTCGTGAGGTTCAGCCACAAATCAACCATGAATGTTGCTTTTCTCGTTCCGTTGTTCTTCACTATCGCGGTAATCGTCACGTTATCTCCTTCTTTTGGATGTTCTGGATTGAATATAATATCTTCAACCGAAGGGTCACGGGAAGCACTCACGTTTAACGGAAGAATGAAGGAGTTGTTCGTCTCGTTTATCTCTTTTATCGTGTGGTTCCACACAGTGACGTTGATGGTGTGGTTCCCTGTAGTTGCGAGCCATGTTACGGTAAAATTCTCTGGTTCGTGCCATCCCACAGTGGCATTCAACGGCACAGCCTCCGCATATAAAAGTTCTTTCTTCGTCGTATATCCGCGGAGCGAGAATTTTGCATTGCTATTGTTATAAATATAAACGGTATCACCGGGCACCGAGATATTGTAATCTTTTTTATAAAAAGTATTTGTTTTCACAAATATATTATCACCGGTCCCGTTCTGGATTACTATTGCAGGCAAATAATCTTTTACGACAAGGCGTATCCGATCGAAATGGAGCTGTATCGAGTCAGCACCCGGGCGATGGATTATCATTAAGTTCCAAGAAGGAACTTTTGCATTCTCCACTACGTGGAGAAGACTCTTATTGACATTCGGTGGCACAGGGAGGTAAGACCATCGCAGGTTTTTATTGAACTGGTATTCGTACATGCGATTGCCTGTTTCATAATCTGTAATGCTCACATTCGCCGTTCCGTTCCGCAGTCCCACATTTGCCACCTCTGCGGTTATGTTCGTGGTATCTGCATCTGATAGATTGTATTTATCCGCAGTCACGTTCAGCACAGTGAAGTCCCTTGTCTCATTCACATGCATTATTCGTGAAACGATATTATCAGTTTTGTTATCTTCAGGCACGTGGTTCTCAGGGTCTATCACAGCTATAACTTTGGAATTACCTGCTCTTACCTTCTCTGTTTGCATCGGCGGTGTGAGATTCACCGAACTATTTATGGGCACGCTTATCCCTTCATACAGCCACGAGGTGCCATTCTGATAGATGGGATAGAAGAAAACGATAAAAGTTTCATAGAGCCCACCACGAAGTTTCACATTCGCCGTATCGCCTCGTACAGGAATCCAGCAAGATTTTCCTTCTTTCACCTGAGTCCAGCCACATGTTTCAAAGTTTGATTCGTTTAATATCTCGTTGCCCTCTGCGTCATAGACTTCCACATCGCCTGCATCCATAGGGTCCCAGTTCCAGTATTCGTCATATTTGTTGGCACGGTCTATTATCCGGAGATATACCCACTCGGCATCCGGATAAGTCTTATTTCTCCAGAATTCAACTTCCTGATTGTTCAGGATTTGAGCGGATTCGGGCGAATAATCGAAGAACAGAAGCACGTTGAAATTCGTTGCGTTCACACATCCATTATTGGTGATATTTACCGTGATGTTCACGGTATCCTCGTCATAAGGCTGCTCCGGTTCATCAGGGAACAATATTTCGCCATGAAGTCCGAGCGTTTCCCATGTTTCGTTTCCGCTCACTTCCGCACCGTAGACGTATCTTTCCACCGCGGCTATATTGTTCGTCTCGTTCGTTTCGTCCACCTTGTCTCCATAATCGGATTCGACCTTTATCACGTGATTGCCAACCTCTGCTGTCCAGTTAGCACTCACGTGTATTGATTGCCCTTCTGTTAAATTCGACACTGGTTCTTCTTCAATTGGGATGTCATCAACGAAGAAGGTAACATTGAAAGGAGTGTCAACCTCCTTTATTCCGATATTTCTTATCTCTGCTTTTATTGTCACGTTGTCGCCATGCTTTATCTCTGTCTCGTCACTGATACTGGAATCATTGAGCCACAATGAGAGGTTGGAAGCTTTTAAGTCCGCGGTACGCACGGTTACAAACCTTATTGACTCGTTGTTCGTCTCGTCATACTCCAGAATGTCATTTTCTGGATCTACAACTGCGGAAATGAATCTTTCTCCGTCTGTGTGAGGAGTCCATACAACTGAGAAATTCGCGGTTTCGTTAACATCAAGTCCTGGGATTGGTTTAGTATGTATCTCTTCACTCCTCTTGAGATAATATATCCTGCTGACCTTCGCATAGGCATAATTCGTTTCGTTCATTGTCGTGCTCACCACACTATAATCGTCATATATC
>JAODGL010000154.1:1111-3468 GCA_025464585.1 Methanosarcinales archaeon | reverse complement strand
GTTGAGGAAGAGAAAAATCCACAAACAAAATAAATAAAAGTTTTTATCCCCCTGTTTATTTTTACAGCAATCGAAGATTCGCCAATATCTCTTCCACTTCATCTACAAATTCCTCTATACTTCTCAATTATCTCCTCCATCGTCTCGATTCCATCCCTCGCTATTTCCCAGTTCTGATAGTCCTTTTCCACTTCCCACGTATATCCAAGTTTCTCTATCATTTTCTTCTCCCGGAACTCCTCGAAGCTCATACCATATTTCTTAGCGAGGTTTCTATCCAGCAATTCGTAGTCAATTAGTTTTCTTCTCGCTTCGTTGTATAGTAATTTCGCCACCCCCCTTTCAATATTCTCTTCTGAGACAAGCTTCCGTGTTATGTTGACCATCTCTGCCGATATCGATGCCATAAGATCTTCACCACCTCTTATTATTTTATATACAAACCTGGTTGCATTTAAATATTTTCGATGGGCTTCCTGAGAGGAAAGACCTGCGTCTTCGAATCGTGAGAAATCGGGGAATTCATCCGTATTCGATTCCGTTGCAAATATAGGGAAATCTGTGTCTTAATCTGTGTATTAAAGTGCAAAAACCCGGATACAGAGATTTTTTATCCCCCAACACCTTTTCATATTTTCCATACAAAACTATTTAAATAAGCGAAGCATAAGAGATAATCATGCTGAAAAGAGCAAACATCAGAATAAAAGGGAACGTGCAGATGGCGGGATTCCGGACGTTCATCAAGAATACGGCGGATTCGCTTAGCGTGACGGGCTTCGCAGAGAATCAGGAAGACGGAAGCGTTAGGGTCGTTTGTGAAGGTAAAGAAGAGAAGATAAAAGAGCTAATCAAAACGATAAAGGAAAAAACACCTTCCTTTGCTCGTATTGACGAAATGGACGTGGCTTACGAAGATTATAAAGGTGAGTTCGTATCTTTTGAGCGAAGGGGCGTGGATGTTCCGCAGAAGGCAACGCTCGATGACCTGCTCACAGTACTGAAAAGTTTTGATTCAAAAGCAGAGCGGTTGGTCTCTATTTTAGATGACATGAACGTAACGCTTAAAAGCGTAAAAGAAGATACATCAAGCATAAAAAAAGATACGTCAAGCATAAAAGAAGATACAACAAGCATAAAAGAAGATACGTCAAGCATAAAAGAAGACACTAAACTAATCCCTGCCATAAAAGGGAACACAGATATGATGCTTGAAAAGCAAGATGATACAACAGAAGAGATAAGAGCATTAAGAGAAGACCTGAAAGCGTACATGGAGAACAGGTTTGCTAAAATAGAGCATGAGATAGAAGCGATAAAAGCTAAAATCGGAGTGGTTTGATTGAAAAACAATCATAAGAAGCGGATTTAACCAATAATTCTTAATTTCTTCTCTATTCTACATTTAGCATCTTCTCTGAGCACTATTCTTCGCGCTTTATGCCTTCCAGTTTAAGGTGATATAAGCGAGTTTTCTCTTTCTATTATATAATGGGGGAGAAAGTGCGAAGAGAAGAGAAGAAAGGTAGCGGTGAAAGAGACAGAAACACTACGGAGCTTATTTTCCGGAGCAAAGTAATTGAACCGCCATATCTTATTCGCAAGTTCGGCGTAAGCGAAGAGGAATACGAGAGGCTTACCGATGAGGATACCAAAGCAGACCTCTTTGATGGTACGCTTATAATCCATTCCCCTGCTTCTACACGACATGAAACCCTCTTTGGTTTTTTGTTTTCTCTAATGAATATGTATGTGGAACATAAGCGACTAGGCAAAGTGCTTGGCTCCCGGGAGACGATACACCTCGCTTACTGCCGCATCTTTGAGCCAGATATTCTGTTTGTAAGGAAGGAGAAATTGGAACTGCTTAAGGATAAAGAACTGGAAGGAGCGCCAGATATGGTAGTGGAAATCCTCTCCCCGTGGACGAGAGATTATGAGCTGCGAGAAAAGCGGCAGGTGTATCACGATGCAGGGATAGATGAAATATGGTTCATTGATGATGAAGGACGTGAAATTGTGGTTGACCGAAGAGAAGGGAAGAAATATCTCACTGAGAAAATAACTTCGGGTAAAGTCGTGTCTAAAGCGATGCGTGGCTTTTTTGTGCATGCTGAGTGGCTCTGGAAAGAAATTCTGCCTGACTCTTTTCTGTGCTTGCAAGAGATTTTAGAATACTGAAATTGAGATGGTTGATTTTCGTTGGTTCCCCAGTTTCGCTACCACAATGCGGAAAATAAAAAGGAGGTAGTGAAGTAATGAGGAAGAAGCGGTAAAACAAAGCAAAGTGCAAACTGAAAAATGCAAAAAGCCATTCCCGATACTGAGTATTACAGCGATATTTCGGAGTTTCTTGA
>JAODGL010000154.1:0-1025 GCA_025464585.1 Methanosarcinales archaeon | reverse complement strand
TCGCTTGGAAGAGCGATGGAGATAGCGGGTGTTGATATCGAGAGAATGAAGGAAATACTGGTGGAACACGGGATAAAGCTCAGGCGAGGTGCTGAGACAGTGGATGAGATGGAAGAAGAGTTAAAAAGGTTGGAGATTTACTCATGATCGTATTGGATACGGACTTCTTCAGCTCTTTTTTCAAAATTGAAAGACTGAAATTAACGCCAGCACCTACAATGCCACCGGTATCGCCAACACCGAGACCGACACCTACACCTACACCTACACCGAAAACACCAGGCTTCGAGGCGGTATTCGCAATTGCGAGCTTGTTAGCTGTGGCGTACATGGTTGTCTTTAAGGTTTTTTACTATTTCTTCCATCTCTTTCCCTCCAGCATCGCTATGCGATAAAAAACCCTTTTAGAAATGATAAACAAGTTGTTGATCACGATGTGAATTTAGATAGGTTAATTGGTAGATTAGAGGTTAAATATCCAATAGATTTTAGAAATATGGTTTTAGAATTTGTGACGAAAAAGAAAATCGAGATGATCTTAAACACCGAGAGATGGATGACAGGATAAAAAAGATTCCAAGCCTTTTAGGAAGGGATATTCTGAACAACTATAAAAAAGTGAACGGAGGTTTTATTTTATATTCTGTTTTATTTTTAATTGTGGAAAGTATGACAACAAAGACGATACACATTGATGGGGATATCACTTAACTTTCTTAGCTTCTTCCAGCATTACAATGGCAGTATCATATAAAACGCTTTGTTCCCACCCTCTTTTTGCCGCTAACTCTTTTAAAAGACTCTTCGTCTCTTTACCAATTCCTTAGCGTTTATTTGATAAGATAATGCTAAAGCCTCCGCCTCTCCCCTATCTATCCTTGGAAATCTTGCAATCCTCTCAGCTAAAGACTTATACTCGTTCTTCAACTCCACTTTCTCTATTGCACCGGACATAATAATCTCTCTGGCTGCATCTCCAAGTTCATCTCGGTATTTATCAATATCTCCCAGCTCTTCCACCACAG
>JAODGL010000153.1 GCA_025464585.1 Methanosarcinales archaeon | reverse complement strand
GGGAAACTTTCAGTCTTAACGTGGCTCGACCATATAGCGGATTCTTATAGGATAGCAAAGACTCCATCGTGCTTACTAAAGACCCGCAAACTATCAAGAACATCTTTGTTCCGGGAAGGATTTCATCCACGATGTACTGAAATTGAGAAGAGATTTTATCCTTCTCCTTTTTCAACCAGTAAGAGAATTCATCTATTGCAATGATCAGTCTCTCGTTTTTGAATCGCGTGCATACCTCTTCAAAGAACTCTTCCATGTCCCTTGCCTCTATAAACACATCAAACTTCCTGTTGAATTTCTCCATGAATCGCGCTGACTCTACCTCGATTTTATTCTTCTCGCAGAGGAAATAGAAAGCCCTCTTTCCTTCAATAATCTTTTTTATAAGTTCAGTCTTACCAATCCGTCTCCTACCGTAAATCACGACAAACTCGGATTTATCGCTTCCGTATCTCTCCTCAACTTTCTTTAGCTCTTCTTCCCTGTCCAGAAATTTTTGTATCATGATACTTAGTATTGCATTATTAATATTTAGAAAAAGAAAAATTTCACCGTTAACGATAGACCATGGAACTATAAACTATTTTAATAAGCGAAGCAGAAGAGATAATCATGCTGAAAAGAGCAAACATCTCCATAAAAGGTAACGTGCAGATGGCGGGATTCCGAACGTTCATCGGGAATATCGCGGATTCGCTTACCGTAACGGGCTTCGCAGAGAATCAGGAAGACGGAAGCGTTAAGGTCGTCTGCGAAGGTGAAGAAGAGAAGATAAAGGAGCTAATCAAAGCGATAAAAGAAAAAAACACCTTCCTTTGCTCGTATTGACGAAATGAACGTGGCTTATGAAGATTATAAAGGTGAGTTCGTATCTTTTGAGCGAAGGGGCGCGGATGTTCCGAAAGAAGACAAAGCAGATGCGATGTTGCGATACATGCAGAGCTTCGATAAGAAGGGCGAAGTACTTATTGGCATTCTGAATAGAATGAACGAAACTCTGGGTTCGATGAATGAAACCTTGAAGAGTGTGAAAGAAGATACGAATCTGATGCTGGAGAAGCAGGATGATACAATTGAAGCGATAGATCGGAGGCGAAGATAGAGCATGCGATAGAAGCGATAAAGGCTAAAATCGGAATGGCTTGATTCGACAAATGCAAAACTAAAAAATGGGAGGATTTTCGGCTCCCCTAAATTTATTAGGGCATGGCTGTGCTGATAGGTAAAAATTCACCTTCTCCTGCATCCCCTTCGCTTTATGCCCTTCATCAATCGAGACCTCTAATTGTTTTCCCGCTGAACTCGCTCAAATCATAGAGGAGGTAATCCCTGAGCTTATCCTTACCTTCAATCTTTCTTGCAATGAGCCCATAACTCCTTTTCCCTTTTATCTTGACAGCATCTGCCTTTTCTTCAAGTCTCCTTAAAATTCTGCAATAACATTCGGAATGGCAAAATAACGAGCTGTTGGACTTATATCTCTCCTCCAGAAAGCCGAGGTCAATTTCTCTATCCGCAAACATACTTCCACGTATCATACTTTAAGGTATGTTCTTGTATATAAAGTATAACTCTTTTTCTATAAGACACAGATTTACGCAGATTTATTTATTTTTATTTTTATTTTTATTTTTATTTTTAATCCCCCTCTTTCTATTATATAATGGGCGAGAAAGTGCGAAGAGAAGAGATAGGAGGAGAGAAGAAAGGTAGCGGTGAAAGAGACAGAAACACTACGGAGCTTATTTTCCGGAGCAAAGTAATTGAACCGCCATATCTTATTCGCAAGTTCGGCGTAAGCGAAGAGGAATACGAGAGGCTTACCGATGAGGATACCAAAGCAGACCTCTTTGATGGCACGCTTATAATCCATTCCCCTGCTTCTACACGACATGAAACCCTCTTTGGTTTCTTGTTTTCTCTAATGAATATGTATGTGGAACATAAGCGACTTGGCAAAGTGCTTGGCTCCCGGGAGACGATACACCTCGCTTACTGCCGCATGTTTGAGCCAGATATTCTGTTTGTAAGGAAGGAGAGATTGAAACTGCTTAAGGATAAAGAACTGGAAGGAGCGCCAGATATGGTAGTGGAAATCCTGTCTCCGTGGACGAGTGATTATGACCTGCGAGAAAAGCGGCAGGTCTATCAGGAGGGTGGGATAGATGAAATATGGTTCATTGATGATGAAGGACGTGAAATTGTGGTTGACCGAAGGGAAGGGAAGAAATATCTCACTGAGAAAATAACTTCGGGTAAAGTCGTGTCTAAAGCGATGCGTGGCTTTTTTGTGCATGCTGAGTGGCTCTGGAAAGAAATTCTGCCTGACTCTTTTTTGTGCTTGCAAGAGATTTTAGAATATTGAAATTTCAAACAACACCAACCTTCTCCTTTATCCTGTCGAGGGTTGCCTTAATCGCAACAATCTCCTCTTTCACCCACTCAACATCTTCCACTATCTTCTCCCTCGGAACCTCTCTCGTCTTCTCCGATTCCTCTTTCACGACTCCCCTTGTCTTTTCACCCTCATCCATTATAACTTCTCTCGTCTTCTCTGATTCCTCTTTTATCACCTTTATCGTCTTGTCCTGCTTCGCAAGCATCGTATCCATCTTACCGAGCATGATATCCTGCTTCTTCAGCATACCCACACCTGCCTGCGCTATCTTCGTAAGCTGGAATACCATGAAGGATTGTCTAAAAGAATCAATGCTCCTGACCGCTTCTCCATAATCCTTTACTTCTACCGATTCAACAGAAGCTTCTGCGGGATAATTCGATTCCGCAAACTCCACGAACCTGTTAATCTTCTCTTCTGCTCCTTCAACCAGAACAATCAGGTACTGCTCCTCGTTTACCAGAATATTTCTTGCATCGAATTTATCGATAAACAATCTTTCCGCTTCACTGAGTAAGAATAGCCTGTATCCTGCATCGTGAACCTTTCCTTTTATCCTTATTTCCTTCGCTTTCATACCCCTTCGTTAATGATAGACGATAGAACTATAAAAATGTGACTACTATTTTAATAAGCGAAGCATAAGAGATAATCATGCTGAAAAGAGCAAACATCTCCATAAAAGGTAACGTGCAGATGGCGGGATTCCGAACGTTCATCGGGAATATCGCGGATTCGCTTACCGTAACGGGCTTCGCAGAGAATCAGGAAGACGGAAGCGTTAAGGTCGTCTGCGAAGGTGAAGAAGAGAAGATAAAAGAGCTAATCAAAGCGATAAAAGAAAAAAACACCTTTCTTTGCTCGTATTGACGAAATGAACGTGGCTTATGAAGATTATAAAGGTGAGTTCGTATCTTTTGAGCGAAGGGGCGCGGATGTTCCGAAAGAAGACAAAGCAGACGCGATGTTGCGATACATGCAGAGCTTCGATAAGAAGGGCGAAGTACTTATTGGCATTCTGAATAGAATGAACGAAACTCTGGGTTCGATGAATGAAACCTTGAAGAGTGTGAAAGAAGATACGAGTCAGATAAAGCATTATTTAAATTTAATAAAATACCATTTTTAGGAGAAGGAAGAGAAATGAAAAAAGCAGTTTTTCTCGTTATAATAATTCTGCTCGCCCTATCCCTGCCCAGCATTAACGCTGCTGAACGCGAAAATAATAAATTCATCATCACTAATATCTATCCAGAAAATTTACACCCCTCTGACATCTCCACCGTGAGTATAACAATAAAGAATATCGGCTCTCACTCCGCATACCATGTTGCAACTGAGATACTTGTGGACGATAAAAGCCCGGTAAAAATATCCTTTCACTCCCCTTGATTCCGACTTAGAAAAATATATAACCGAACTGAAACCCGGTGAGACCGTAAGCACACACTTCAATTTCGGCGTAGATAGTACCGCACCGAGCTCTTATTATGAACTACCGCTTATCTTGAGATATGCGGATGAATTCGGCTCCCACTTGAAAAACACCACCATTGGCATTGCGGTAAAAGGGGAGCCAAGGATTTTCATACAGGAACTCCTCCTTGAACCCGATAAATTAACTATCGACACCGAAGGGTTATTTATGATAACCTTGATAAACACCGGCACGGAAAGCGCAGAAGATGTCAAGATAAGCATATCCGGTGCTGATGATATACTAACGGAAGGGCACCAGTTTATCGGTGAAATAGCACCCGGTGAATCGCAAACCACAACTTTTGGTGTATCCGTTGACGAAGAAGCAAAGATAGGAAAACATGGACTGAAGATAAGTATTTCGTACGAGGATAAGTTCGGAACGGGCTACTCAAATTCTAAGATATACGAAATAAGCAAAAAATGGAAATGGAAACGAAGCAAAAAAAGTGATATTTGTATCTTTTTTATTTTTTTGCTATTTCTTGCTCTTAACACCGTATATCGTCCATACAAACCTGAACGAAGTTGATGCAGGGGTTGTTAGTGATTTGAAAATCGTCCCTGTTCAATCTCTTCCAGAAGATGTTCAAGATGTTGCGACATTTAATGAGAAATGCACGGTTCTTTTGGTGGAAGACAGCATCTCTGGCAAAAAAATATCGTCATAATTGAAAGACCTTTGCATTCTCTCTATAAGGGCGATGTGATAGAAGTTACTGACAGGATAATCGAGTGGTATGTTGACTGGCATGCGTATCAATTCTTTGACAAAAAGTTTGATGCCCTGATCGTCGGCGATGTCGAACAGGTTAGCTCCTTTGAATCATTCATAGAAGAAATACTTTATTCACGCTTTGATAATTCTATTCGCTTTGGCAGCCTCGTTTTCTCTCTCTCCCAGCTTGTTTTCTTCGCTGCACCCCTTATCCTCATCTTGTATACCTCTTTCTCATCCAGAAGACGTTTCTATCTGTGGAACATCCCTGCAATTTTGGCACTTTATTCTTTTGAAGTCTTCATTTTCAATATGGTTGGGGGTATGCACAATATAACGATATCTGACCCTGAGAAATACTTTGGCTATTTGTTTGTAGCTCTTCTATTACGAGGGCGGCATATATGAGCATGTGTGGGGGAGATATCGGGGCGGCCACTTAGTTACGCTCGTTGGCTGGGACGATACGAATCAAAGCTGGATCTGCAAGAATAGTTGGGGCAAAGA
>JAODGL010000056.1 GCA_025464585.1 Methanosarcinales archaeon | reverse complement strand
GTCTCGTTCAGGATTAAAATAGTGCGAATTGGTTCTTTGCAGCCCCTTATCTTTGTCCTCGTATCAGCGACAAGGATTTTCTTTTTTGGATCCCCGGGGTCGGTGTACTCATTATATGCTCCTTCAGGAACCTTCTTCCACTCCTGTTAGGATGGCAAATCCGAGGTCTGAGAGGTCTTCTAAGTGAAAAGGTCGCTCTATCCCAAAAACAGACAAAAAGAATCGAAAAATATCTTATCCATCTCATAATCGTAATGCTGCCCCGTATGAATTAAAACCTCATCGTGGACTTTCCTTATCTCCCTCGATACGGGCGCACACTTTATGAAGTTCGGTCTCGCTCCTACTACTGATGCTATTTTCATCTTTACTACCCTTTTAAAAATTCACAAATCTTCTCAACTGTATATTCCCTTTCCTCTTCTTTTAATTCTGGATATACAGGCAAAGACAAAACTTCCACACTCGCTTTCTCCGCAGCTGGAAAATCACCCTTCTTATAACCTAAGAATGAGAAGCATGGCTGCAAATGCAAAGGTAAAGGATAATATATCGCAGTGCTTATCCCCTGCCTTTCTAAAAATTCCCTGAGTTTATCCCTCTTACCATTTTTTACTCTAATCGTGTATTGGTTAAAGATGTGTCTCCTCCCCTCAGCGATTTGAGGTATCTCCAATTCATCAATATTCCTCAAAGCCTTGCTGTAAAACCTTGCGTTCTCTCTTCTTTTATCTGTCCATTCCTCAAGATGGTTTAACTTCACCCTGAGAATGGCTGCCTGAATAGTATCCAATCTGCTATTATAGCCTATAACATGATGGTAATATTTTGGTTTAGCTCCGTGCATCTTGAGTGTTCTTATTTCCATTATTGCATCCATATCCGCCGCTTGACCGAACAGATGGAGTGGAATGATTGCCCTTTCATATTGCCTTTTCAAGTCGAGGAATGGAACTTTCATCTATTTTATCTACACCACCCTATCTTACAAAACCTCATCTGGCTCATGCCTGTCTAAATTGGGAATGTCATCATATGCACTATCCATCGAGATGATTATCCTGCTCGTCCTCTCTACTTTCACTCTTGAATACCAGTTCCATTTCCAGTAAACATACGGATGATGCCTCTACCACTAAACCGTCTCGAATTTTTTGAAATAGCACCTCCGCTTTTTTATGATTTCTATCCCGTTCGTTCATATAAGCAAAAATGACGTCGTTCTCTATAAGCATTCGAATCACCTTGCAACTTCCTCAATCGCCAGCTCTTCCGCTTTCTTTCTTAGCTCTTTGAATGTTTTTTCTGTGTTAAAGCATCCATGCAGCCTTCCAAACGGGTCTTGCGGAACTGGATAAATGCCTATATGGTCACCTAAGTCCACTAAAACTACCTTGTCCTTTAATCCAAGTTTTTCAATGATTTCCTTCGGGAGAACTACACGATTTTTCTCATCTATTGTTACCATACCACTACTCATGCTCTTATCTCCTTATCTTTTAATATAACCATCTATTTATATTTTTAAGTTTAGCCCTACTTTATCGCTCCCGGGATGCCAATTGCAGCAACGAGCATTGCGATTCCGTATAGCGTGGATGCCATCCGATATAAGTCTAAGTCGCCTGCACCTAAATACCGCCCTAAAGCAACGGTAATAACAAAGCAGGGTAGTATACGAATTTCCTGTGCGGTTGCTTATTTTATCACCCATTCCACCAACAAACAACTACGCCACAAAACGTTTGGCTACGGTTTCCAGACCTTTAGCCATTTCACACGCTCGAAGTCAGGGTCGTTTGTTGCTATATTCTTTATTCCATATCTTTTCATTGTGGCTACATGTAGAGCATCATTTGGTAATAGTAAGTACTCACTTATAACTTCCACGAGTTCCTTACATTTATATGTATAGAAATACAAGTATGCTCTCAAATTCAAAATTGATATCAGCACGGTCGAAAACCTTTTGCCCTTAGCCCTTTACCTCTACACCTTCCCCTGAGGTAATATAAAAACTCCCATATCAAACAAGTTGTGACGATGATTTTCTAACAATCGGAACCAATTTCAAAAAATCCTCTTGATTACTTAATGATCGCACTCGATATGAATTCAATATGACAATAGACGTTAATTATGTGCTGGAGCGATTATCAACAGACAGATAGAATCGGGTGGATATTATGGTACCGATGTCACAAAGCTGTCCAAAGAACTGGGTGTTACGCCTCGAGGACTTAGAAAACAAATCTCGAAGTGGAAGAGAAGCATAAAAGAATTTCGGGTCTGCGATATTTAGGAAAACGCCCCCCTTCGGTGACACTTGACGAATTCATAGAAATGGAAGTACGCCTGCGTTCAAATCCAATAGAAGTAAAAAGGCGTGTTCTTGAGGATATCTGGGCTGATCGCCTTGATAAAGGAGAACAAAATCTTCCATCGTCCTCCTTTTATCGGGCGATGAAACAAACAGACCTGTATCAGTTCTTATCTGGGGCAAAATACTCATGGTTCAAGGTCAGAGGAATCGAGATTTCGAGTGATTATTCTGTATCTGACGAAAGAAACACGCTCTTGTTTACGTTCTCAGACTTGAAAGCATACGGTGGAGCGGATTTGCAAGAAATATTCAATCGCCTCACGAATACAAAGAGACACATAGAAAGGTATGGCATAAGACCCGTTGAGTTCTATCCCCAGATCCTGACCAGAGGGAGTCATCTGAGAAGTCTCCTATCTTCTATCCCAACGCACCAGCAGGAAGAAACCCAGGCAAGGATAATTTTTGAAGCGCAATTGGCGTATGTAGTTGAGTGCACTGACTTGTTTATAAATGAGATAATCCACCGAAAAGGGAGAATCCATCAATCGATGAATGCACACTGGCAAAAAGTAGAAAACCGGATAAGAAAAAAGGAATTGGAATACATCAGAAATAAAAACAGGGAGATCTTATTGTTTAAAGGAGGAGAAGCTAAGGGTAAGCCGTATCGGGAACTTCATCTGTGGGTGAATGTAAAAGGATAGGTAAGAGGTAATGCAATATGCTCTTCGAGCACTGGATATACTCAACTGCAATTGCAATAATGGCTGGTATGGTCTATTACAGGTTCACAGGAAGAGATTATTCATGGATCATCATCGCCAGTGCGTATGCACCGGATGTTGATATGGTTGCAGATGCGGTGCTAAAGAAGGTCGGGATAACTGTGTTGATATATGGGAGACCAATTTCACATGGTTATTTTCATAATATAGCAGTGTTGCTGGTGTATGCGGTATCAATGGCGTTGTTATTGCATCCTGCTGGCATTAGACTTGCAGATTCTTTCTTATTCGCCAGTGTAGGTTTTGCTGCGCACATGTTTGAGGATGCACTCGTATTCAATCCTGGCTACGCTTTCCTCTGGCCCATATCCACGCAGAGATTTGGTATAGGAATCTTCAATTACAGTCGTGACTGGTATGGCATTGCGGATAAAGAGGTGCTTATTGTGGGTTTGATTCTGGTAATCTCGTCTGCGATTCTTAGAACGGCGTATGAGGGTAAAGGCTGGATAAAGAGGATATAAGCCTATTTTCTGGCAGTGCATCAAACGTTTTTGCAAGCAAAAACCTTTACTAAAAAATGCTTTCGCTATCAGCAGCGGAAATCGTGGGGCAGAACCTTAAGAAAGGAGCGGTTGTAGTTCTGGAATCCACCGTCTATCCAAGCGTGACGGAAGAGATAGTGAAGCCAATTTTAGAACGAGAATCAAGAATGAAGTGCGGAGCGGATTTCAAAATCGGCTACTCGCCGGAGCGGATAAATCCTGGTGATGACGAGCATTCGCTCAGCAAGATAACGAAGATAGTGACAGGAATGGATGAGGAGACTACCGAGATTTTAGCCGAGCTATACGGCTTGATAACAAATGTCTACAAAGCCAGAGACATAAAAACAGCAGAAGCTGCTAAAGCTATCGAGAACATCCAGCGCGATTTGAATATTGCATTGATGAACGAGCTGGCGATAATATTCTATTCATGCTCTAAGAAAGTGATGTGATAAGGATATTTATATAGGGTAATACAATACAATAATATAAGGTGATAAAATTGGAGATTGCCCTTAGACTTCCAGTGGAACTGATTGAAAAAGCAGATATTCTTGCTAAGCTTGAATATAAGAATCGGGCAGAGATAATAAAGAGTGCGTTAAAGGAATATATCGGGAGAATCGAAAATACAGAGGAGTTAAAAGAGAGAGCGACGGAGTTATATCTGGCTGACAAATTGAAATACAACGAACTTGTGATTATTATCGGGCGGCAGAACGCGGAATCTGTAAAAGCTAGTAAGAGGATATTAGATAGGGGTAATAAAATTGCAGAAGATATCGCTCGTAGCTGATGCCTCTGCTCTGGTTTCGTTGGCATCGGTATCATTATTATCGCTGGTTTTGAGTGAGTTCAGCGTTGTTGTGAGCGATGTAGTTGTCCATGAACTCAAAGAGATGAGCACGTATGCCGACACCTCCGCCAATGCAGCGAGCGAAGTTTTGAGGAATATTGATCGGATAACGGTGAAGAAGGCATCGAATTATCAAAGATTTAAGACGAGTAGAATCGATGCTGGCGAAGCATCTTGCCTGGAGATTATCGAGAGCGGAGAGCAGGATTATTTACTGACGGACGATTTCAGAGCTCTTGGGGAGATAGAAAAACAGATTGGTGAGAAGGTGGTTCTTTCGCCAATCATCCTTAGAGTAATGGTTATAAAAGGAATAATGGATAAGCGTCAGGCACTTGCAAAACTCGATGAGATGGCTGAGAAGAGGGATTGGTTGGGAAGACCTATTTACAGGTATGCCAAAAAATATTT
>JAODGL010000151.1:8614-12835 GCA_025464585.1 Methanosarcinales archaeon | reverse complement strand
CCTTTCTCCACACCCACGATTACCTCCGCAAGAGCATTAGAACCTCCGGTTATCGCCTCTATCCTGAAGTCTTTAAGCTCGATGCCACCGCCTATTTCACCGCCTATTATCTCCTGAATCGCTTTTATCGCAGCATCCACAGGACCAACACCCATCTGTGCAGATGTGCATTCCTTCCCTCGCACTACCACCTTCAGTGATGCTGTCGGTATCATATTGTTCCCGGTCATGACCGAGAGCTCTTTCAGTGTTACCACCCGCTCGTGCCGTGCAACTTCGCCCATTACCACCTCCGCAATGCTAAACAGGTCATCATCAGTAACTCTTTTACCACTTGCACCGAGTTCCTTCACCCTTTCGAGTATACTTATTCCTCTTTTGCCTCCTTAATTTTATTAAATTCTTTTTAAAAATGATATTTGATGACATATATAAGCTTTTCGATATCTTTTGGGTAATCATAAAGATGTTAATTTATCGCTTTTTAGCATCTTAAAAATCTATTCTTAAAACTTTTCTTTATTCGCGGCTACGCCCGGTACCATGCAAGATTTCTATCGAGCGAGCACATCCAAAAGTTACAAAAATTGTTGAAAAGCGCTAAGCTATGCCTGCGGATCCATAAAGAGAGAAGAGAGCAAGACAGATGTGCTCATTAATGATGCTCATACTTACTTCTCAATTTCCCTATCTCCTCATGCGTGTGCTTATGGATGTGCAGGTGAATGTGTCCTCCATTCACCTCTACCGCCCTCGTCAGGTGCTCAATCGCTTCGTCTATTGACAGTGGCAGGTCTTCGCAGTTATAGCCAAAACACTGCAGCACTTCAAACAGCTTGAATACTTCGGGCACTTCCAAATTGTTCTCCTTTAACAGTTCAAAATCCGAAAATATCTTCTGTGACGTGCCTTCTGCAATTATCTTCTTATTCAGTACGTATACTCGGTCTGCAAGCTCAGGAACAGCATTTACGTCATGCGTGGCTGTTATTATTGCCTTCCCATTATGGTTCAATCTGTTTATTATCTCTATCAACTCCGCTCTGCTACTCGGGTCCAGGTCAGCCGTTGGCTCATCGAGGAGTATGATTTCGGGGTCTATGCTCAGCACTGCCGCTATCGCAGCCTTCCTCTTCTCACCACCACTCAGATTATATGGATGCTTGTTCTTTATCTCCTCTATGCCCAGAAGATTCAGCGCTCGCTCTACATGTATGTTTACCTCCTCTTCGGGAATGCCAAGGTGCAGAGGTCCAAATGCAACGTCGTCGTAGACCGTGGGTGAAAACAGTTCTATGTCCGGGTCCTGGAAAACGAAACCCACCTTCCTCCTGAATCCGTACATCTCATTGCTGTTTATCGTTGCATCGTTGAGAATCATGCCCCGCGCTTTTACACTACCGTGAGAAGCAGGGATTAATCCATCGAGAATTTCAAGCAGTGTTGTCTTCCCTCCTCCATTGGGCCCTAAAATAGCCACTCGCTCTCCTTTATATATCTTCATGTTCACGCTTTCCAGTGCCTTCGTTCCCGTTGGGTAGCTGTAAGAAACATTCTCAAGTTCAAATACTGGTTGCTTCGCAGTCATTTACACCATCACCTCTGCGAGTAAAGCGGAAATACAAAATATTATTATGGTACTTAAAAACATAAAATCCTTCGCACTTCTTCTCGGCTGTGAATCCGCATGAACATGCATGAATTCCCCGTTAAAACCTCTTGAAAGCATTGCCAGATAGATATCCTCGCTCATGTCATAAGACTTTAAGAAGAGAGCACCGACAATGCCCGCATTTAATTTCCAACTGCTCACTGAACTCTCCTTACCTGCTGCACGACTTTTCCGAGAGAACAACATCTTCGATACCATGTCAAGCAATAAAAAGATGTAGCGATATGCCATGCCCAGGATTAAAACGAACATCTTCGGGAATCGCAATGCGTTAAGCGCATTCACGAGGTCAGACCAGCGTGTCGTGAGCATGAGCAGAATCGCAAAAGACACGGCAGTCGTCACACGAGCTAAGAAAGTGGATGCCCAGAACACCCCTTCGCTTGTTATTTCTATTCTCGAGAACGGTCTGAGTAGTGGCAGGTCTATCACACGCTGGAAATCATGAAGCACAACCAGCGGCGTTCCCTCATAGGGTTGGAAGACATTGAATATGTAAGGTAGTGCGATAATACCCGTAAATATAGGAATGAATATCAATACACGAGGTATGTAAAATCTAAGCGGTATACGAGATAGCGACGCTAACATAAGTGATGCTGAGAAGAAAACCAGGATTATATATACGTTGCGAGCGAAGATGGTCGCAGTGATGAGAACCATAAAAGAGATGAACTTCACTTTTGGGCTTATCTTCTGTAAGAAAGCATTAAGTTTTGCATATTCCTCTGAAAACACTGCATCTTTTATGTAATCTACAATCTCGGCAAGTGTTTTATCCACAAATTTGCTCATTCCCTTCGCTCAACATCAAAAAATAATGGGGGAGAAGAGATTTTTTTCCCCTCCTTTCTAGATTTTTTCCCCCTCCTTTCGCATTTCCAGCGCCTTTACTATTCCAAGGATGACGAGCATCGTAAGCGCAATGCCAATTATCGCGGAAATCCAGTAGCCAACCGAAGCCATCAGTTTGTTATCCCAGCCTTCAACGTTGTAATCGGGCAGCGGAGCACCGAAATAGGACTGGGGTGCCCATGTTATGCCATGCGCGGTGTCATTAACTACGCCCCACTCTCCCCAGGCATCTCCACAATTCCACGTGCCAAGGATGCCCAGAGGCACGATGGCAACGAAGAGAGCGATTACGATTAGCGTCTTCTTCAACCACGGTTCCATTTTCACTCCGTCACCCCCGGGGCTATCTTCTTGAGTTTAAGCAAATCTGGTCTGCTCTTCTCCAGATAGCCTATCACTACTGCTGTTACCACTGCTGCAACAGGCCCTGCGGTAGTGAGATGCGCAAATGCCATTGCTGGTATGGATAGGTTAAGCCCGTAGGGGCAGTATCCAGGAGCGATATATGGCTGAACTCCGAACTCTATCGCTGCGAATATTGCCGCGATGTTTATTGCAATGTATGCCGCTATTCCCGATGCGCCTACTTTGCCTATTCGCCCTTCTAAAAGACGATAGAGGTAGTAACCAGCGAACGGCAGCACGAAAGCCATGTTGAAACAGTTCGCACCTAAAGCGGTAATACCGCCGTCACCGAAGAAGAAAGCCTGTATCCCTAACGCTACTGTAATGCCGATTACCGCTGCCCAGGGTCCGAGAATTATCGCGATTAGCGTGCCACCGACCATGTGCGCGGTTGTTCCATCTGGGACTGGCCAGTTGAACATCATCACGAGAAAAGAAACCGCGGACAGTACTGCAAGCATTGGCACTTCCTTCGGACCTAATTTCTCTCCTGTTCTCTTAAATGCAAAGTACCATACCGGTATCATCACTGCAAACATCACTGCACACGTTGCAGGCCCCAAGTATCCATCTGGTATGTGCATTTACTCTCTTACACCCCCTTTCTTTTCAATACAGAAAAACTCACCTTTTCTCATTTTCTTTCTCTCCTTTTTAATACCTGTCTTCACAATTCAAATATTTTTTGTTATATAAAAGCTTTTTGGTTTTATGCTGTGTTGCATAACTTTATATAAGGTTTATTACATATGATATCTTTTATGAAAAAGGGGCTTTAAATTTATGAAGTACTGTTGTTATGGGACAGTGGAGAGTTCAAGTGGTACTTTCTTCTCATAGAATTCGTGATGCAAGGAAGACGGAGGACGCGACGAACATTCGTTGACAGGCCGTCAGATATGGAAAAGCTATCACCGGTCAAGTTAAGCTCCAGTATATAGGACCCAGGACCGGGGAGTCTTCAAGAGATTGACCATGATGCCCTTTTCAATTCCTTCTGCGTCTTCAATAAGACCATAAATTCCAAGGAGCAAACCGTTGAACTTGTGACTTTGGCTTTAAAGCATGTGTTAGTGGAAAGAAGCGTTTCTCACCACACCATTCCAAACGTTATTCATTCTTGCATCAACCTGTTGACCGCATTGATGAACGCTTCCACCGAAGCCATCACAATGTCTTCGCGCACCGCTCTCGCCGTTACCATTCTACCCCCTTTCTCCACACCCACGATTACCTCCGCAAGAGCATTAGAACCTCCGGTTATCGCCTCTATCCTGAAGTCTTTAAGC
>JAODGL010000151.1:0-8600 GCA_025464585.1 Methanosarcinales archaeon | reverse complement strand
AGTTCCTTCACCCTTTCGAGTATCTCATCCACCTGTTCCTTCGGCGGAAACATCCCAATTTCCGATAATTTCTTCTCTATCGAGTGTTTTCCTGTGTGCTTTCCAAGCACGATTCGCCTTCTGTGCCCTACCATCTCCGGTGTCATTATCCCGGGCTCAAATGTGTCACTCTTCACTATCACGCCGTGCGCATGTATCCCGGATTCATGAGAGAATGCATTCTCGCCAACCACGGGTTTTGTGACCGGGATTTGAATACCTGTTAAGCGCTCAATAAGCTTTGATGTCTCGAACAAATATTCAGTTTTTATCCTTGTTTTCAGCCGGTAAATCGAGTTCAAACTCATCACCGTCTCAACGAGGTCTGCATTCCCCGCTCTCTCTCCTATCCCGTTCACCGATACCTGAACTTGCGAAGCACCTGCTTTCACTCCCGCCAGACTGTTCGCTACCGCCAGACCGAAGTCATTATGGCAGTGTATGCTGATCGGAACTTCTACGGCACGATATATCTCACCCACAAGTTCGTACATCGCAAACGGTTCGCTTATGCCCACCGTATCAGGCACATTTAAGATGTCTGCACCTGCTTCTTCCGCAGTTTTATACAGATCAATCAGAAAATCCAGTTTCGTCCGTGTTGCATCCATTGCAGAGAACATGCACGCAAAACCATGTTCCTTGACATACCTCGTCATCTTATATGCTTGCTCTTTCACCTCCGCTTCGCTCATCTTTGTCGTGTGTTCGCGCTGAATTTTTGAAGAAGGCACGAATATATGGACCATATCAACGCCACAATCAATACAAGCATCAATATCCGTGGTCAGTACCCTTGCCAGTCCGCATATCTTTGCTGATAGACCCTCATCACAGATAAGCTTCACCACCTCCTTCTCCTCCTTTGACGTAATCGGAGTTCCTGCTTCTATTATGTCCACGCCAAGCTTGTCCAACTGCCGTGCAATCGTTCTCTTTTGCTCTTTAGTAAACGAAATGCCGGGCGTCTGTTCTCCATCTCTCAATGTCGTATCAAATACTTCTATTACCCTGTCCTTTTCGTACATATCTCTTCTATTTTTATTCTTCGCTTTAATCTTTAAAAATGATTTTTAAATCCGTTTCTCATTTGTTTCAATAAAAGCATTTATGAAAAATTTATTCGAGCTCTTTTAGTAGAAAAGAGATTGACTCACATATTATATCCTTTTTATAGAAATTTCGCGCTTCTTCGGCATAATCTGGCGCAGGATTTCCTTCAACTGGGCATCATTTATCACACTTTTTATCCTTCCGCTTTGCGCTAATGCTATTAGCTGATTCTCCAACTGTTCTGCAAATTCGGGCTTTGCCATTCTTATGTTATTTAGCCTCTCCCTTGCTTCTGATGTAAGAATCTGCCTGATAATATTCCTCTTTGCCTCTTCTATCTCTTTCCTTCTCCCTTCCTCTTCCGCAGCCCCTGCCTGTGCTTGCAGCATCTGCTCATACTTTCTCCTCTTTATCTCCTCTAATTCCTCTTCGCTTGCCATCTTTACTCACCTTCATTTTGTTTTGCGTTTTGTGAACTCTTTATTTCATGCGCGATGTCATCGAGGAAAGATTGCCCTTTCGGCGATATTATTCGTCCCTTTTTTCCTTTTTCTGGTTTAATTACATACCCTGCCTGCTCTAATTGCAAAAGAACCGCTCTTATTATCTTCCCTGAAGCTTCTCTGAATCTCTCTGGCTTTGCTCCCCTTCTAACTCTGCCACCGTAATACGTGCGCAGCCGCGATACCCCTACCGGTCCATGTATGTATATTTGCCGTAGCACAGATGCACACCTCACCCACCACCAGTCTGTATCCTGCGGTGGTAATTCTTTGCTCGCTCCCTTTTTTACATCCATAGCCCACTTTGGCATCCGGATAGCCTTGTTCTTCTTCAATTTCTCCGCTGCTAACTTCACCAGTTCACCCGGCGGTACGTCGTATACCGTTGTCATTTTATTATCTCTATCCCCTTAAGGCATAAAAAAACTTATGGAATAAAAATAAAATGTACTCCCGTGGTTCAAATACAAATGAAAAATGAAAAGCAAAATCACAGATACAAATGGTGTGAAAATAGGTTTAGAATGCCATGCACAACTGCTTACGAAGTCGAAATTATTCTGCCCTTGCCCTACTGACTATCACAATTCCGAACCAAACACGCACGTGTGCGCAACGTGCCTGGGCTTACCAGGAGCTTTGCCTGTGGTGAACGAGCAAGCAGTCAGATATGGTATAAAAGTGGCACTTGCATTGGGTTGTGAAGTGCAACCCGAAATAATCTTCTACCGGAAGAATTATTATTATCCCGATCTTCCTAAGGGTTTCCAGATTACGCAATATGATTTCCCCATTGCATTAAATGGGCTCGTGAGAATAGAAAGTGCAGGTGGTAAAGAGAGAGAGATAAGAATAAGAAGGGTGCACATGGAGGAAGACCCTGGTAGGTTGGTGTACAAGGGGACGATAGATACTGCGAAATATTCTCTGGTTGATTATAACAGGTCGGGAATACCGTTAGTGGAGATAGTGACCGAGCCTGACTTGAGGTCGCCAAAAGAGGCACGTGTATTTTTAGGTAAGTTGAGGAGCATATTGGAATATTTGGGCGTATTTGAGGGCGACCTGGAAGGTGCGATGCGAGTTGATGCGAATATATCGGTGGGAGGAGGAGAAAGGGCAGAAGTAAAGAACATTTCTTCTTATAAGGGTGTGGAGCGCGCTTTATCTTTCGAGATAACGAGGCAAAAGAATTTATTGCGCCGCGGTCTCGAAGTAAAGCAAGAGACGAGGCATTATGACGAAGTGCGTGGCATAACGCTTTCTATGCGGACGAAAGAGTTTGAGCATGATTACAGATACTTCCCAGAACCTGACCTTGTGCCTATTCGTATTTCTGACATGGTAGGGGAGATAAGGAAGGAGATACCAGAACTCCCGGACGAAAAGAAAAGGCGATTCATCGCACAGTATTCCATCACGATGGAGCATGCGAATGCGCTCACATTTGACATAAATATAGCGAATTTCTACGAAGAGGTAGCATCAAAAACGGATGCAAGGTTGGGAGCTACATGGGTGGCGGATGTTTTAAAGGGAGAGCTAAATTATCGCGCTATTTCCATGCGTGAAGCATTAAAAAGGATTTCCGCAGATGATTTCGCTGCAATACTAAATCATTTGAAAAGAGGCGTGATTACCGAGCGAGGTGCAACTGAAATAATAAGGGAGATGCTCGACCGGGGGGGTAAGCCCGAAGAGATAATAAAGAGAAAAGGATTGGCAAGTATAGGTTCATCAGAGATAGAAAAGGCAGTGTTGGCAGTAATAAAGGAGAATGGAGCCGCGGTTGATGATTATAAAGCAGGTAAAAAGGAAGCGTTGCATTTCCTCGTGGGGCAGGTGATGAAAAAAACGAGGGGAAAAGCGGAGCCAAAAGAAGTTCGCAGATCTTTGATGGAAAAGATATCAAAAACCTTTTAAAGTGACACACCCTAAATATATAAAAAGGATGGATAATAATGCCTGAAGAAACTGTTGGTAAGGAACGCTTCCAAAATAGCCCTCACATTAACGCCGTTAAAAAATCTAAAATAAATCTTTATAGTTTGTCTATTACCTTTTATCTCTGTGCAATTGCCACTTTTGTAGTATGGATATATGTCCAATTTTTCTCTTCCGAGATAACCGCATTTTCATTAGCTCTTTTAGGTATTATTCTGGCATTTATTTTAACGTCTATTGGCACGCTTCTATTGAAAATTGGTAGGATTCAGGGAATAATAGAAAATAGAAATAAATGAGTGAAATATAAAAGAGAAAGAGTAAAAATAAGTTAAAAAAACAGGGGTGGTAAAAATGGGAATGTATGCTGTTCAAATGCCAAAGCGAGTTGTTTTTGGCGTGGGGATAGAAGAGAAGATAGGTGCAGAGGCGAAAGGATTAGGTGCGAAAAAAGCACTTGTGGTTACCGATGCGATAATAGAAAAGATAGGGGTGCGCGAAAAAATAGAAAAGCCTCTGAAGGAAGTTTTAGAAGTAGATATTTTAGATAAGGTTGAGCCGGAGCCGACTTTAGCGGCTGCGGAAACAGTTGCCAGGGCTGCAAGAGCAGCGAAGTGCGACCTGATAGTGGGTGTGGGGGGAGGAAGTGTGATGGACATGGCAAAAGTAGCATCTGCGGCAGCATCGAACCCGGAGCAAGGCGTGAGCGCTTTTTTGGGTGCGAACAAGATTGCGAATCCAAGCGTGCCGAAAATATTGGTCCCAACAACTGCGGGGACGGGTGCAGAAGCAACTCCATTCGCACTCGTGATTGTAGAAGAGAAGAAAAAGGCGATAGCAAGCCCATATAATCTCGCAGATGTTGTTTTGATTGACCCAACGTTCACCGCTACGATGCCACCAAAGGTAACGGCTTCTACGGGTATGGATGCTTTGAGCCATGCAATTGAGGCATTCTTATCCACAGGTTCAAACCCGCTGACCGATTCTTTTGCACTGGAAGCGATAAGGAAGATTGCAAATAATTTGGAAGAGGCTTTTTCGCATGGCGATAACCTCGATGCTCGTTTAAAAATGTCGTTAGCAGCATTGCTGGCTGGTATGGCATTTGGAAATGCGGGTGTTATAGCTGGTCATGCAGCAGCGCACACCTTCGGAGCAAAGTATAAAATCCCACATGGTGTATCGGCAGCGCTTGCCCTGCCTTATATGATGGAGTATAATGCCGTTGAAAATGGAGTCAAGGAAAAGTTGGCGAAGGTAGCACGAGAAATGGGGGAGGATATTTCAGGGATGACGGGGGAAGAAGCAGCATCGAAAGCGGTTGCACGTGTTAAGAAGATGCTTGAAAAGTTAGATTTACCCACCCGGCTTGCTGATTTGGACGTGCCAAAAGATGATTTACCGGGGTTAGCTGAGGCAATGTCAAAGGAGAAAGGGTACTTAGCCCGTAACCCGCGTAAAATCGAGTATGAAGATGCGGTAAAGATGTTTGAGCGCATGTGGTCGGGTGAATGAGAAAAACGAAAATAATCGTCGTTTCGGTATTAGTAGCAGTGATACTCACGGGGGTACTTTCCGCATTATTCTTTTTACCTCGTGAGGATTTGGGATGGCATGTTCCGAGAAACAAAATAGCCATAATAGAGGTTAAAGGTGAGATAACGGAAGATTATGAAGGTGGAGCAAATCCGGAGGCAATTAGAAAACTTCTGGATAGGGCAGAAGAAGAAGGAGAAATAAAAGCAATTGTGCTCAGGATAAACAGTGGAGGTGGAGATGCAGGTGCATCATGGGATATGTATAGAGCAGTGAAAAGGGTAGAGAAGCCTGTTGTTGCATCTATTGGTGATACAGGTGCTTCTGGAGCGTATTTAGTTGCAGTTGCGGCGGATGAGATAATAGCAACGCCTATGTCGGTGGTTGGAAGTATAGGGGCTTCCTTAGAGTTCCCTTTTGATGTCCCGATAAATGCATCAGAAGAAGCGGAGGAAATATCTTCTTTGCCTTCCGGCGAGTTCAAGGACGTGTTTGCAGATTACCGGTTAAATGAGAGTGAAAGGGAGTATCTAAAGGAGCGCTTGGAGAACATTCTAACAGTGTTCTCGAAGTGTGTTGCCGAAAATAGGAAGATGAGTATAGAAAATGTAACAAAAATATCACATGGAGGCTGGTTTACCGGTGAGGAGGGATTACGCTTGGGTCTCGTAGATAAAATAGGGGATTTAGACGATGCGATAGAGGAAGTAGCTGAACTCGCAAATGTTTCCCTGGAAGATGCTAAGATTGTGACTTTGAGGATTGAAGATTCAAAGGTGAGGGTGGAAGAAAGTTGACACAGAGCCCTTCATCTTACAACAATCTCCTCGATCTCTCCAGTTTTATTCTTCAAGCACGAACTCGAAAGTAAGAACCATTATCGCCGTTATCAGGAGAAGAAAAGCAATTAACAGTCTCAATGCCGGCATCACTTCAGCTATTCCAGAACCTCCGATAATTTCCTTCGTTGCCACAACCGATGGTATAAGCACGGGCATACAAACAGGAATAAGAAGGAAAGAAAGCAGTAAGGTTTTACCCTCTGAGTACATCACAAGCCCGGAAACAAAAGAACCCCCAAACGAGAGACCCAATACGCCCAGGAGGCATACGAGCAAGAGAGCGGGAAATCTTCCGCCCAAATCGAGGCTTAAAAAGATGATGGAAAAAAGAATTAACACAAATTCCACGAAAAAAAGGAGCACTATTCCATAAATGATTTTCCCGAACAGGATTGCCAGTGGAGAGCAGGGCAGGGTTTTCAAACCGCCGAGCGTTCCACGGTCTGCTTCTCGCGTAAAAGAAGTGGTAAATGCGAGGATACTGGCAAAGAAAAGAATGACCCAGAGCGCAGCTCCTGCCACTTCTGGTTCTACCACACCACCGCCACCCCACGCAAAGCTGCAAATCAGAACTGAACCCAGCGAAAAGATAAGAATTGAGAGAACCTCATAAGACCTCCGGAACTCAGTCCGCAGGTCTTTCTCCGCTATCCTGAACGCTGCTTGCAAAAATAGGGAAATAGGGGATTGGGAACTGTTACCTTTGCCCTTTTGTCGGTTATCTACGTTCATTATTACCTTTTAAAATGCCATCTCTCCAACTATTTCACCCTTATCAAGCAGGATTCCCTTGTTGCAAATCCTCTTCGACCACTCCAGAGAATGAGACGAAATTAATAGCGTCTTTCCTTTTCCTTCCTGGCTTTTGAAGTAGTTTACAAGCACGTCACAGGTTTTCGCGTCCAGCCCTGCGAAAGGCTCGTCAAGCAGAATTAAATCAGGATTGTGGATTAATGCTCTTATGATGTCGGCTCTTTTTCTTAGTCCATGCGAGAGTTGCTTCACCCGAACGTTATACCAGCGCTTCAACCCAAAGAACTCAATTGTATCGAGGAAGTCCTCCTCCTCTGCGCCGAACAGTCTCGCATAAAAGAGCAGATTCTCCCTGACGCTCAGCTCGTCATAAAGAAAACTATCATGCGTTACTAATCCAATTCTTCTTCTTGTTTCGCTGCCTTTAAGCGCATCCGCACCAAATATTTTCACCGTTCCCGAAGATGGTGAGATGTGCGTCGCGATTATTTTCAGCAAGGTCGTTTTCCCTGCTCCGTTGGGACCAGAAAAGACCAAAAATTCGCCTTCTTTTATTCGTAGCGATACGGATTTCAACGCCTGCAAGTAGCCGTATCGTTTCGACACTTCGATGATTTCCACTGCTATGCTGTCGTTAGACATTTGTTCTTGTATATAAGCTTTGGTGTATATTCATTTTTATGTAATGATTAACATAATAAGGATTAATGAAACGGAAAGGGGGAAGAAATACCAGCTAAGAATTAATAAAGGGGATATTGAGATAATGATAACCTGGCACGCAATAGATAGGAGCGAAAGGTGGGGGTTGGATATGGAAAGAGTAATTAGTGCATTGATATATCCCGAAGAGGTTGTTATTGGACATCGTGGTAGGTATATAGCCCATAAAAAAGAGGGGGAACATTTAATCAGAGCTGTTTATGAATATGATGAAGATGAAAATGCGGTTGTTATAACCGTCTATTTCCCCTATGCCGAGCGATACTATAAAGGAGGTGGCATGTATGCAGATAAAATATTCGCCTGATGCAGACGTTCTATTGGTAAAGTTGAGGGAGGGAAAACTCGTTGATTCAGTAGATATCGCAGAAGGATTGATTGCCCATTACGCAGAGGATGGCAGCGTGCTTGAGATAGAGATACTGGACGCATCAAAGGTTGTGGAACTGAAGGATTTGAGTTTCTCTTTGGAAAGTATGCTTGCTGCCCATCGAATGGTGGAGGCAAAAGTATGAGAAAGAGAAAAGACAAAATAGAAAATAAATGCAAAGGGGAGGAGATAAACAAATGAAACGCGATATTCTTCTTTGTGTTGCCGCAGCAGTGAGCGTAGTGGCTTCTTATATGGCTTACGTTGCCGTACAACCTGTAAGGGAAGACCTTTACTTCTCATATACACATGTACCCGCCGCCCTGATTTGTTTTCTCGCCTTTTTCGTCTCGCTCGTTGCGAGCATAATGTACCTGTGTAAGAGGAAGAGGGAATACGACCGTGTTGCGGAAGTATCTGCGATTTTGGGATTGGTTTATGGCGCAGTAGCTCTGGTGTCGGGTGCTATCTGGGCACATGCAACCTGGTATGAGACGACAGGTATGTACTGGAGCTGGGACCCAAAACAAGCAACCATGCTTATACTCTGTGTGGCATACATGGGATATCTCTCTCTAAAACTTTCAATTGGTGGTGTCGAGAAGCGAGCCCTGGTAGGTGCAGTGTACAATATCCTGGCTTTTTCCACCATACCTCTGACTTTTCTTTCGGTATCCCTATGGAGTTCTCTCCATCCGATAGCATCAGAAGTGTCTATGTCTTTGCCGGTAAAGCAGACGTTGTCGCTGAACCTTATAGCAGCTTTACTCTTTTTCGTTTATCTCTTGATAACTGCATTCACAGTCTGGTCTTTAGAAGACCGTGTAGATAGAA
>JAODGL010000021.1:7875-58392 GCA_025464585.1 Methanosarcinales archaeon | reverse complement strand
CTCGCATATATCTGCGGGGACATTCAATGGCAGGTCTTTCTTTATCCTTTCATACATCGCTTCCTGGATGATGCGTATAAACTCGCTCTTTCTGAGTTTTACCATTCCCTTCTCCAACCCGCGGTTCACCAGTTTCCATCTCTTATCTCGCAGATTAGCAGTGAATCGTAGATAATCAACGAAAGGCACCTGAACTTGCTCCCGCTCACCAGGTAAGAAATCCGTTCGTATGCCAAACTCTTCGCTCATTTCGTACATAATATCGGTGTCGGAGCTGGAACCTGTGCTGGAATCCTCCAATAGTTTTTCGTATGCCGCTTTTGCTTCCGATAGTGCATATCTACGGACAAGACGCTCATCACCAATGCAAGACACGAGGATACGAGCAAATGGATAAGATAATAATTCCGTCTCCGCCTGAGCACTGCTGATTATAACCGGCTTCCGGACCTTTCCATCTTTTATCGCTTCTATTATCCTATCTTTACCTCTCAATCTTGCATATCTAAAAGCACCAGAGCGAATCAAATTATCCAGCGTAATTCCTGACTCTTCTACATATTTCGATGCCGCGGATAGAAAGGGATACAGGCATAAATGTATAGTACGCCAGTCCATCATAATATCTCTCCCTTCCTCAATTAATCAACCTGAAATTTGTTACATCAATGAAGCTTCCGGGTTTACGACCTCTAAAAGTAATTTGCCAACCCTTTGGTTTCTTACTACCTGGACGGATAAAAACTTTTTTACCGTCAATAATTGCTTCATATCGTCCCCATTCTCCAAAGATTTCCTCTTGACCTCTCTCCTCGAGAACCTTGATGATAACGTTCTTTTTAAGTAAGAAGAAATTTAGCTCCTCTTTCAATGAGTTAACTAAAAATTTTTGGATGGCATTAAGCTTTTGAGGCTCTCCCTGAGCTACTACTGCGTATTTATTGGCTTTAAATAATTTAATCAGATATAACTCTAATGCTTTTCTAACAACAGAATCATTAAAATCAGATTGCGTGGCTGGACGACCATCATTAATCACAAGCGCTTTAGCCCAATTTTTTATTTTATCTTCATGATACCCGATGTCGTTATCAGGCATGATTTACTCTACCTCTTTAATAAAGTAATAATTGACTCTCTCAATTTGTAACTCCTTATCTGTCCTGACCGTCGCTCTCTCGCCTTTTCTATCCTCACCCTTTATTCCGACTCTATTCTCGGAGCCAGCAAATAACTAACTTTCCCTTTGCCCTCTGCTACTTCAAACTCTATTTGCAGCGGATAATCCTTACCGAGGTTGAGCGTTATATTCTCCGCATGGCTCATCCCCTTGCTCATTGCCGAGATGTAGTCCAGCGAATATAAAGAATGAAGCGTTCCGGGTGTCAGATGTATCAATTGCTCCTTTCGCAACCCTAACCTCAACTTATCCATCTCCCCCTCTGCCTCCATATAGAATACCTCGCCATCTACACCAAGTACTATGTGGTCACCTATCTTTTCAGCGGCGCGTATGGTTCTTCTGAACTCTTCTGTTTCGATGATTACCTGCACAGGAAATTCAAGTTCCGGAACCTTTGGCTCTTTCCTCAGTGAAGAGGGGTCAAGCAAGGAGATAGTATATGCGAGACTACCCATCCTGGTGAACAATTTTTGTGCATGCTCGTCCAGCTCCAACTCAACCTCTTCTCTCCCTCCTATTCCGAGGATGCTAAGCAGCTTCACGAAGTCTATGCCTATTTCTGTCTCAGCCCTGGATTCAGTCGTGGCTTCGGTTTCACTTTCAGCGCCTGGTTCCTTTGCCACAAACCTGAATTCATCAAAAGCATCGGTTTGCAATTCAAAAGAGACCATTGCCACATTTGCAGGGTCAACAGCCCGGAGTTTAAAACCATCTTCTGCTATTTTTAACTTCCCTTCATCCACTATTGCTGTAATCGACTCTATGCATTCTCTCAGCACGTTTGCATCTATCTTAGCCTCAAACATTTTTTCTTTATTTCCTCCTTTGTATTATCCATGTTATAATATCAAACAATAAAATAAAACATAAGTATAATAAACTAATGTGATGGAAGAAGAACAGGAATCCCAAATTAAAGTTAAAGTTTCTGATTTAACACAATATTTGATATGTCCCCGGCTGGTGTATTTCAGTGCAAGAGGGCTTGAGCAGCAGGGAATAGCAAAGGGAAAAGAAAGAAGCATGATTGAGTCTATTCTGCTGAAGGAGTTGGCATTCAATTTGCATACAATTCGTGGTATGAAGGATGATGAAGAGGATATAAAAAGAGTAATTGAAGGTATAGTGGATGGTGTAGAATGGATATATAAGGAAGAACTGAAAGGTGTGGAGAAGAATTTCTTTGAGGCGGTAAAAACAGATTTCATTCGCAGCCAGAGCATGAATGTGGATGAATGGTTAAGGAAGATAAGGAATGAAAACGGACTGTCAAAGTTGGAAAAAGCTCATGGCGGCTACGAGAGGGAACATACGATGGTATCGGTAAAGTTGGGCATGAGCGGGAGCGTGGACAAGCTGATAAGAGCGGGTGAGGAAGTTATACCTTGCATGATAAAAACGGGTAAATGCCCTGAATACAGCGTATGGAAAAGCGATAGGGTTCAGTTAGCGGCGTATGCAATGCTTATCGAAGAAGAGTTCGGAACAACGGTAAAAAGGGGGTTTGTAGAATATATAAGGTCTGCTGAGTTCAGGGAATCGCAGATAAGAAGAAGGGACAAAGCGCTTGCTTTACAGATATTGAAACGAGTAAAACGGATAAAAGGAGGTGTTTTTCCGGAGAAAGGGGAGAATGCACCCTGTGATAATTGCGTCTTCGAAGAGATGTGCGAAACAAAGAAGACGCTGCTCTCAAAGTTGTTCTCGAGGCGATAAAAATGGAAGAGCGAGGTATGAGTAGAGAAGAGATAGAGTCGTTGCTTCATGAGAAGAAGCGGAAGGACATAGCGTATGATAAAATCTTGAGCTCGATGTGCACATATCCACATGAAATAGCAGCGTATGCACATAGGATGTTCCTGGAATCGAATTTAGGAGACCCCGGATTATTTCCAGGGACAAAGGAGATGGAGGATGAAGCGATAAGGATGATAGGAGCACTGTTGGGCAATGAGCACGCCTATGGATACATCTCCACTGGGGGAACGGAATCCAACATACAGGCGATACACGCAATAAGGAACAGAAAAAGGAGGGAAGGACTGAAAGATATGAACATAATTGTGCCAGAGACAGCACATTTCTCGTTTGATAAAATTGCAGATATTTTGAGCATAGAAGTGCGTAAAGCAGCTCTGGATGAGGAGTTGAGAATGGATGTGAACTCGCTGGAGGAATTGATAGATGACAAAACGATATGCGTGGTGGGAATAGCAGGTACGACTGAATTTGGACAGATAGATCCAATAAAGAAGATTTCGGAGATTGCTCTTGAGAAAAACATTTTCTTGCACGTTGACGCTGCCTTCGGAGGTTTCGTAATTCCGTTTTTAGATGAGAAGTATGAGTTCGATTTCTCGCTTGATGGTGTATCGTCTATCTCAATAGACCCGCATAAGATGGGTATGAGCACAATTCCCGCGGGATGTATTTTGTTTCGAGAAGAATCGTATTTAAATGAGTTGGCGGTATCTACGCCTTATTTAACGACAAAAGAGCAGTGTTCGCTGATAGGGACAAGAAGTGGTGCATCAGCAGTGGCTACTTTTTCGGTTCTCAAATATCTTGGTAGAGAAGGACTAAGGGAAATTGTAGGTGAATGTATGAGACTAACGAGGATGTTAGTGAGAGGTGCGAGGAAGATAGGCATTTCTCCAGTGATAGAGCCCGTTATGAACCTGGTAACGTTGAGTGTTGAAGAGGTAGAGAAGGTAGCGAATGCGTTGGAAGGGAAGGGATGGCGAGTTTCAGTAACAAGAGTGCCAAAAGCACTTCGATTGGTGATAATGCCGCATGTGAAGGAGGAAACGGTGAAGAAGTTCCTGGAAGATTTGAAGGATGTGGTATAAAAAGAAATGATTTTTGCAGACCGGGTATTGGGAGTGAAGCCTTCGGCAACTTTCAAATATGATGCTGCGGCGAAGAAACCGGGCGTGATAAACTTAACCATAGGCAGACCGGACTTTGACACACCACAGGTGATCAAGGAGGCGGCAAAAAAGGCGTTGGATGAGGGAAGAGTTCATTATACGCCCTCTAAAGGCATACCTGAGCTCAGGAAGGCAATCGCAGAGAAACTGGAGGGGGAAAACAATATCACAAACCTCGACAGGGATAAGATTCTTGTTTCTGGCGGCGGAAAACAGATAATCTACTGTATCATCATGGCTTTAGCCGGTAAAGGCGATGTGGTCGCAATTCCGAACCCAGCATGGGTAAGTTATGAAGCTCAAATCAAGTTGGCTAACGCAGAAGTGGAATGGCTTACTTTGAAGCCTGAAGAAGGCTTTATCCCGGGAGAAGATTTTATGAATGAATTGGAAGAGACAAATGCGAAACTGCTCATCCTTAATTCGCCAGGCAACCCCACGGGAGCGGTTATCCCGGAGAGAACCATCAAAAAGATAATGGATGTGTGCGTTGAAAGAGACATCTTCGTGATTTCTGATGAGGTATATGAGAAAATCATCTACGAAGGTAAACATTACAGCCCCGCCAGTGAATACGAGAACGTAATAACCGTGAATGCGTTCAGCAAAACCTACAGTATGACCGGATGGCGGCTCGGATATTGCGCCTGCGCTGACCGTGCCATCATTGACCGGATAGACATCGTACATCAACAATCTCTCTCCTGCTGTACATCTTTCGCACAATACGGTGCGTTAGCGGCATTCTCGGATGAAGCGAAGCTCGCTGCTGAGCAGATGTGTGAGGAGTTAAAGAGCAGAAGAGACTACGTAATGAAACGTATTGGTGAGATGGACGTGGTGTGCGCCAAACCTGGCGGAGCATTCTATGTTTTTCCGTATTTCAACGGTGCTGATGACCTCGAACTGGCAGATGAGCTGCTGGAGAAGGGTGTGGGCGTGGTTCCAGGAAGCGCATTCGGGTCACAGGGCAGAGGGTGTGTTAGAATAAGTTATGGCAGTGCAAATATTGATTTGCTTTCGCAAGCGTTTGACAGAATTATCAGGTGAATGCTAATCCTTTTATAATCGTTAAAAACCATCAAGTTTTATATAATATTAAGATGCAAATTATCAAGAGTTGATGGATATGTCAAGTAAAGAAGAATGAATATAAAGCAGGATAAAAAATGGATGATTTAGATAAGAAGATATTGAGAGAACTGCAGTTGGATTCTCGTAATTCCTTCACGAAGATTGCGCGCAAAATAGGTGTAAGCACTGCCACTGTAAGCGAGAGAGTGAAAAGGCTAACAGAAAAAGGCATTATCTGCGGTTATACTGCGGTTCTCAATACCTCGGAACTCGGCATGGTTACGTTAATCACGAAGATAAAGACCAAGCCTGGATATAGTGTGGAAGAGGTGGGTAAAGAGATAGCGAAACTGGATGAAAGTTGTTGCGTTCACCACGTAACCGGTGATTTTGACCTGCTCGTCATCTCTAAATGCACGGGTCATGATAAATGTGGAACGGTAATCGAGAAAAAGAAGAAGATAGAGGGTGTGGAAAGTGTGGATGCAGAGCTCGTGCTAAAGACGATGAAGGAAGAGCTTAAGGTTAGCTTGTGAGAGGGAAAGAGAAGCAATTACGAATACAAGATAGATGAATAAAACAATATCAGTCATAGTTGTAGCAATAGTACTAACTACAATTCTTATTATCTCGTATAAACCCGAACCACCAGTGGAGAAGAAACGCATAGGCGTGAATAAAATAGAAGTTGGGGGAAGGATAAAATGAACAGGAGCGAGCTATTTAAGAGGGATAAGGTATGTGCACATGGAAGCCGGGCACGCAGCACAGAATGTGTATTTGCAAGCAGTTTCCTTAGACCTCGGAACTTTCGTCATAGGAGCATTCATTGACGATAAAGTAAAAGAAATCGTGAATGCAGAAGAGCAAGAGGAACCACTATATATAATGCCTGTTGGTAGAATCGATTAAATCATGAGCACTTTTTATTAAAGAGGTTCCATCACAATTGTATGCTTCATCAGATTTATTTCCTTTATCCTTCCCTTTGCGGTTTGTGTCTCGCCTAATATTCCCATGAATTTTATATCTTCCCCATTAACTTCTACATGCACTACATCCTCCATCAATAATTCTCTGTTTCCATCTCTTTCCACCAGTACGCTTGATTCGCACATAATTGAGTTTATATTAGCAAATATTACCTCATGTCACGATTTTATCCATCGCATCCATCTCAATCGCGCGCTTTATCTCCAACACAAGCCTCCTGCCTGAACTCATATTGCACCTGAAAAGCGCGTTACCATAGGGATGCCCGCCATACATGTGTATGTTCGTTCCACCGCCTATCCTCGTAGCGATGTCATACACCCAGAAATCCATGTTCTCATCCACGATAGTCTGTAAGCAGAAAGGACCTATCATCCCTGCTGAATACTCCTCCTTTGCAAACTGCACGAACTTCTCCGCGATTGGGAACATCTTATTCAACAAGCTTTCACGAAGCGTTGCGGAAGCATGCCCGACGACAATCATCAGCGGCTCTTTCAGCTCATCCGGTAATTCCTGCGATTTCGGTATTCTTACCATTCCATCCAGGTTTGACTCGAACCGCCAATCCACGCCCAAAAGCTCCAGTTCCTCGTCCAGCGGTGAATAGAAGAAATCGAAATTGAATACCGGTCCTATCACATATTTCTCGATTCGCGCGTTTTCTAACTCTTCCTCTTTTATTATGCCCCGTTTTATCAACCTCGACGCTTTATCCTTGTATTCTTGCCTGCTGCGAGCAGTAAAGAAACCCCTTTCTAAATGCATTACCGCATGTGGAAGTTTTACCATCACCAGTGTATCTATATCTTCAGGTGTGTACTCAGTAGGAGTGGGAATCCCTGCGCGCTTACAGAGCCAATAATAGTCCTTTTCTTCCCCTCTCTCTTCCATCCGGAGCATGTCCCTGCTGCCCACCAACGGCACCCTGAATTTATCTTCCACGTTATCTATGCCGGTATAAACAACAAAAGACCTGTTGGGAATGAAAAGCGTATTCTTCTCCCTCAATTTCTCCTGCACGCTCTCGTCCATCAAATCAGAGAACTTTTCCAGCACGATGTTTTCATCCACCACTCCTTTTCGCAGACCGTTTACTTCTCGCTGAACGAAATACTTTGTATAAGGCTCTTCTCTGCCTCGCTCCGCTATCACTAATGTCTTGAACCCCTCTTCCTTCGCTCCATCGCACACGTCCAGCGATGAGTGAGACCCCAATACGCCTATAATCGCTTCATCAAGCTCATAGCCGTCCAGAACTTCTTTTATCTCTCTTCTATCCATCATTCCTTTTCTTTTCACCTTTCTTGATAAATATTCATAGCCGCTATAAAAATATAATTGAAAAGATCAATTTTATCACCGGAAAAGAAGCGGGGGTAGCCGAGCATGGACAAAGGCGCAGGACTTAAGATCCTGTTCCGTAGGGATACGAGGGTTCAAATCCCTCCCCCCGCACTGAGGCGAGATGAAAACACAGGTTATCTGAATTGTTGAGTAAATAATGCTTTATTCTTCCATCGCTTCTTTTACACGGTCCAGTAATATGTCCACAATCCGTTCGTCCACCCCTATTGGCTTTGCGTAAGTTAGTTTTACATCTCTTCCTATCTCCTCCCAGGGTCCTTCGAAGGCAACTTTCAACTTCTCCGGGATGTCTTCCGTAGTATGCGCTCCGTCTGCTAAAAAAACTGGCAGTGCCACTATATTCTTCATTCCGTCTTTAGCAAGTTTCCTCAATGCTTCCTCTATACTCGGCGAGTTCAATTGCATAAAAGCGACCCTTACCGCTTTAAATATCCCTCGCATTTCTATTCGCCTTCCAAACTCTTCCATCACTTCTTTGCCATACGGTAGTTTGCTCCCATGACCTATTAAAACGACAGCAATATCCTCTTCGCTTTCTCCTACTGCTCTATTTCCCTCTTTTGTCATCTTTTTCACCTCTATATCTTGTGTTATTAAACGCTTCTATCATTAACCAATTCAACAAGGCTTAAAATAATTTTCGATTTTTTTCGTTGTTGTATATAGTATAACTTCCCTCTATTTAAGACACTGATTTACACGGATTTACGCAGATTTATTTAAAAGAGAAAGTTGCGGGAGAAAATGTTGATAAAAAGGGGGAAAAAAGAAAAAAGGGGGCTTTTGAAGGTCTTTATAAGACCAGGATTTTGTCTGCACTAAGTGCTGCTTCTACTGCATCCGGGATTTTCACGGGCATTATGAAATCTTCGATATTTGATGTGTCTTCTACTGATGTAGCGAAGCCACTAACAACATGGAATGTCGCACACGAGCCGATTTTCACCCCCAGGGCGTCTTTTACAAATCGCGCCAGCAGTTCCAGATTGTCCGGCAGGTCTTCTGGCTTTAAACCCTCGAACTGGTCAGCAATTAGCTTCTTCACATCTTCTGAGAAAGCTAATTTCGCTAAGTTCCCCTTCTTCGCTACTTCTACTCCTTGCGGTCCATAGTACACCATAACATCCGGAATGTTATGGATTTTCTTCGCGGTAAAAGCAATTGCGTAGCTCGCATACTGGCTGAAAGGTCTGTCCATGCCTGAGTTCACAAATATAAGCAGCTTTTCTATCTTTTTTATTTTCATCTTTTCTTTTTTGCCTCCCGATATTTTCTAAAAACAAGGGTATATAAATAATTTTCCCTGCCTCTCCTCAATCCTAACTAATCCGTAAAATAATTTCTGAAAATAAGGAATAAAATAACGGTGGTGAGGCTGATTACACTACCATAAATGAAGGCAGCATTTGGATTAATCGCTTGCCATAAAAGCCCTGCTGTTAAACTTGCAGGTAATGCGACTAAACCGATCATCGTATGAAAAGTGCCTAAAGCGGTTGCCCTTAGTTCTTCTGTGGATAAGTCAGATACAAAAGCCCTTTGGTTACCGTCTACCATCGCATATACCACGCCATAAAGGGGGAATAAAACTAAAAATGCAGCGAGTGAATCGAAAAAAGCAAATCCAAGGCAGGTCACTGAGAACAGAAAGTAGCCAAAAATAAGTACTTTCCTCCGCCCTATTCTGTCTGACAGCGTGCCAAAAGGAATGGCGAGCAAGGCATAAAAGGAGTTAAAGAGGATATATAAAAGTATAACGAGAGCCGTTAACTCCTTCACGGGTATAATTAGCATGAAAGCATCCCATGCCTTTAATATGAAGAACATGTAGGTGAAATTGGCTAACGCAAAGAGAGCAGCCACCATAATGAACAACTTAAGGCGTTCGGGCAGTTCTTTCAGGCTTATCTGTAATCTTATCTGCTGTGGCTCTCTTCTTCCTTCTTTTACAAAATAAAGTGGGACTAAGGAGAAAAAAGCGATTATCGCCGCTATGAATATGATTGACTTGTAAAAACCGATTTGATATGCGATTTGCTCGAGTTCGAGCCAGAAGAACAAAAGTAAAAGCAGAACAAGTACCGAGCCGGCAATTGCACCGGATGTATCAAGAGCTCGGTGTATTCCGAATCCCTTGCCTCTCGCTTCCGGCATGGAATCCGCGATAATTGCATCTCTTGGTGCCGTCCTCAGTCCTTTGCCAACGCGTTCAAAACTGCTGAAGACCAATATGTGCTGCCATAGCGTGGAGAGGGACAGAAGCAACTTGAAGCCTGCGGAAGTCAGATAGCCAGAGGATACAAATATCTTCCTCCTTCCTATTTTGTCAGACCAGTACCCAGAAAGAACCTTTAATATGCTTGATATGCTCTCTTGTAATCCACCAATTAACCCCAAAATCACACCTGCACCGCCTAACGCCGTGATGAACAGGGGTAAAATCGGGATGATCATTTCACTACTTAAATCGTTCAGGAAGCTGACAACGCCCAATAGAAGTATATTTGTGCTGATTCCTTTCAGATATCTATTCTTCATTACTTCGGCTCCGGTTTGCGCTAATATACAAAAACTTTATGCTTAAAAAAGACTTGCTCCAAACAGAAAAACATCAAAATTTAGCATTGCGTGCCACGTTTCCTTACACTCGCAATCCTCGAGGCGTTCTAACACGCTTAAGTCCTGTGTTCCGTTAAATTTCTTTATCGCTTCCGTTACCCTCGTATCGCACTTACCACAATTATGCGGTCCTCTTTTATGCCCCGCCCCCACGGGGTCTGACAGGACCGCGACATCCTGTTTCTTCATCTTTTTTATCGCCTCGACAGCACTCCAGAGCCACGGTGGTCTGTAATATCTCTTTCTCCACAAATCTTCTAACGGTGTGTATTTCTGCACATTGCATAGGTTCAACGAGATGGTGGAACTGTAAGGAGAGACAAGTGCAGCGGATTTTATAACGTCTTCTATTGCCTTTTTCTCGGATACAAAAGGGGGCTTAAGCAAGAGATACGTTTTTACAGTTGCCCCGGATTCGTTCACGATTTTCGCCGCTGTCTTATAATCTTCAAACGAAAAACCTTTGTTTATGTATTTAGTGCGGATGAAATCATCTGCGGTTTCTAACCCGATAGCGAGCTCAAGATGTTCAACGACTTCCAGGTCCGCGATTTTTTCCGCGCTCACAAATTCTGGTCTTGTCTCTACTATTAGCTTCTTTATTTTCCTCTTTTTCACCATCTTAGCTATCTCTTTTCTCGTATCGCTCGCTATCTCTCGTTCATCGAGGAAACTGCCGGAAGTGAAAATCTTGAGTATGAAATCTTCATCAGGGCTGTTTCTAAACGCTCGTTCCAGTTGAGCCAGAATGTCTGCCTGTGTTACGTCTGCGGATTCGTGCCAGTAGCCACACATGGTGCATTTCCTCCACCGGCAGCCCACAGTCCGCAGTATGACGGTCAGGCATTTTACCGGTTTTTGCTCTTCCGTGAAGAAATCGTAATCGAGCCAGGAAGCTACGGGGGTATTGTTCTTTGATGTGGTCAGCCAAAAAGTTCTATCTCTGCCTTTCATCTTTATGTTTAGTAAATGCGGACAATTATTGGAATTACTTTCAGATATTCTATTTAATATTTTTATCCCCATAGTTCTAGGCTTGGATTCGGTGATTCTGATATGTTGAGCCGAAAATAAGGCTACACTAGCGGCCAAAGCCTCGTTGTTACCGGTCAGTGAGTACGAAATAACAGTTACTTTCATGGTTACCCTCCTGGAATTATATTTAAACCTTTAAGGTACTGATCAATTGCCCTGACTGTTTGTCATTTTCATTGCAATCATATCGATAAATTTGCCCATCAATTTTTCCTTTCAACCGAGCGTTTGCCGCGAGGGCTTCCTGCCTTTGGCAACGGCGACCACTGCAACCAAAATCCATATCTGTATTCGAGGTCGCTTCCGTAGAGCAGAGCGAGGAGGATGAGCGATCCGACTGCCAGGACAGAACTTGTGCCGAGGATGAGTCGTATTATCCGTTCAAGTCTCTCACGCCTGCCGAACGTGAGAGCGATAAACAGAAAAGCTACGCCCATCATCAAATAGCCAACGTCTTCCAGAGCGATGAAGAGCCCTTGCGGATTCCACCATACAGAAAGTCCCAGACCGCGGCGGGGTTGTGACGCCGATACCCAGAGCCACCGTAGCAGCGACTGCTGTGAGGATTGCGGTCCAGAATCCAAGCCGACACGCGGATTGTTTGGCAGAGGCTGAAGTTACAGTATTGGTAACCTGATTTTGTTTTAATTGAGACATTTAATTCTCCTTATAGAATTTTTTTCCTTCCCCCCTCAGTCTTTTAGGTCTGATAAAAACTTGCTTCTTCGGGTCTTTAACAGCATAGCCCAGTCTAAAAGCATCCACATTATGCGAGCTTGCGATTTCGATAGCTGCTTCAGCTTCATCCCCGGGCAATATAACACAAAATCCTATACCCATATTGAATACTCTAAACATCTCTTCATCTGTGACATTGCCATATTTTTGTAATAGTGTAAAAATGGCGGGTGGTTCCGGAAGATATTCTATTACAAAACCTGCATCAGAGCTGACAACCCTGTTTAAATTTAAAAGTCCATCACCAGTTATGTGTATTAACGCCTTTATATCTAAATTAGAATTTATCATTTCCATAATCTCTGGAACATAGATGTGTGTTGGTTCCAACAGTTCCTCACCGAGAGTTTTTCCTAATTCGTCAAAATACTTATTCATTCCTTCTGGAAAAATGCGGCGGGCTAAGGACAATCCATTACTATGGATTCCGCTACTCCTTAGACCTATAATTACATCGTTCTCTCTAATGTTTTGCCCTGCAATTATTTTATCAAGTGGAACTTTACCTATCGCGGTACCTACTAAGTCAAATTCATAATTTTCTCTTTCTCCTCTTATCATATCTTTTAACTGAGCTATTTCACCACTGGGGATGGTTATATTAGCAATTTCCGCACCCTTAGCAAGCCCTTTTCCTATTTCTTCCATTAAATCAGGATTTGGGTTCCGAACTGCAATATAATCAAGCATTGAAATGGGTTCTGCACCCACACAGAGAATATCATTAACATTCATCGCAATGCAATCTATTCCTATGGTATCATATTTGTCCATCATTTGAGCAATGAGAATTTTTGTTCCAACACCATCCGTAGCTACCGCTAAACCTATCCCTTGCCCAACCTCAATTACATTCGCAAAATAACCTATACCGAGTTTATCTGAACCTATATCCTTTCTGAATGTGAGGGTTTTTCCCACATGCGAGAGTAATCGCTTTAATGCAATCTCCTCTTTTTCTGTATCAACCCCCGCTTCTGTATATGTAACTTGCGATTTCATTCTTTTCTCACCGTTTTTAACCTTTTACCATACACTACGCAGAAAGCCTTCAGGTGGGGATGAATGCGATACTTAAATATTTAGTATAGTATGTTTCTCTTATTAATATCGGGTGTGTCACATGAAGAAGACGCTTGTAGCAAAGGTGATAAAACCGCGATAAGTGGCTATTTCTAAAGCGAGAATACGATAACTTCCAGCGTGCCCTGAAAGGTGAAGACGTACCACTGTATTCAGCAACGAAGCAGCAGGCAGAACGGTTAAGGAAGAAGATTAATGGTAAACAGAGCGAATATCCGCTAATCCTACGGCGAGATGTTATAAAAGTGGAGAAGCGAGATACTGTCTTAACGCCGTACTGGCTTAGATTCCCGGTTCATGGTAAGCAAGGCGGTATATGGCTACCGATAGCACCGGCTGAAGAAATTAAAGATGACTGGGAGATCAGGCAGGGGCTATTAGTGAGAAAACGTGATAACTGGTACATCCATCTCGTAGTAGAGACACCTGAAGCGGAAGAGGATTGTGAGTACAACGAAATCATTGGGATTGACTTAGGTGTGAAGAACATCGCTACGGTCGTTTCTCTATCTGACAGGAAGACAAAATTCTATGATAAGGAGCTGAGGGCGATAAGAGGAAGATACTTTTATATGAGGAGAAAGCTGGGGCAACTAAAGAAGAGACGAGCAATAAAGAAGATAGGGAAAAAGGAACGGCAGCTAACAAGAGATAAACTACATAAGATAAGTCGTGAGATAGTGAATTTAGCGAAGGAGAGAAATGCAATAATTGCAATAGGCGATTTGAAAGGGATAAACAGAAATAACTTTGGCAGGAAAGGTAATCGGAAGAAGAATTCGACGCCATACTACACACTGAGACGATTCATAGAGTACAAGGCGAAAGAGATGAATATACCGGTTCTGAGTGTCTCAGAACGAGGTACATCGAAAGAGCACTGGCTGTGTGGCGAGGAAGGGGAAAGGGAAACACAGGGGAGGTTTATATGTGAGCGGTGTGGTAAAGAAGAGAATGCGGATAGGAACGCAGCGCTGAACATAGCGTTGCGGGCTCTTGGGCAGGTCTCAGGAGCAGGAGCCACGCTGGTATGGCTCGAAGAGGAGCGCTTAGAACACACTCCTCAACCTCATGGTTCGTGTGGAACCTTCGCCCTTCAGGGCGGAGAGGATGTCAGTTTATCAACCCCAATTCTTTCAATACGTCCAGAACCGGTGGTAAATTCCACAGCCATGCAACTTTTATCCAAAATCCCTGTATGACTTCAGAGCGATAGACTCCAAGCTCATCTTCCACGCACCTCTCATACCGCCCCTCTTTCAAAATGAAGAAATCCGCTCTCTTCAAACCAGGGTCCAGTATCCAGTATTCCTTCACACCTCCGATTTCGTATTCTGCAAATTTTTCACCCCTGTCCCTCAATAGGCTCTCTTCTGATACAATTTCAATCGCGAGGTCTGCTGGACCGTCAAGATATGTCTCCTTGAGCATACCCAGATTCTCGTTTTTGAGAAAAATTATATCCGGCTCTCTTCCCGGTAAATCACGCCCTGTCTTCATCTGGAACGGTGCAGGGCAGATAACCCCCAATTTCTTTATCTCGAGATAAATGGATAGCAGCGAGATAAGCCACCTTGCAAGATCTTGATGTCCATACGATGCTGGCGAATACCGCTCTATTTTCCCATTTACCCATTCTGCTAAGGTATCTTCGTCACAAAAATCCAGGAAGTCTTCGTAACTCATGTATTCTTCCTTATCTTTCGCATCTTCTATCTCTTTTCTTTCCATTTTTCCCCCAATTTATTACTACATTACAACTACTAAAATTTAGACCCTCACCTCTATCGACCGCGCATGCTTTTCCATACCCTCTGCTTTGGATAACATCACCACTACGTCCTTTATTTTCTCTAACTCTTTCTTATCCAACCTCTGCACGGTCATCCGACGCATAAAATGGTGAACATCAAGCCCAGAGAAGAGCTTTGCGTAGCCCGCAGTTGGAAGCACATGATTTGCTCCCGTTGCATAATCGCCTGCGGCAACTGGCGAATAAGAACCCACGAAAACGGTTCCCGCATTCTGCACCTGTTCCAATATCTCTTCCGGGTTTTTTACCATTATCTCCAGGTGTTCAGGCGCATATTCGTTCGCAAATTTGATGCACTCGTCCATGCTATCCCCGATTAGTATCCAATTCTGTGATGTATTGCTCTCCTCTGCCATAATTTCACGCTCCACTTCTGTTGCCACCTTTGCGGAATCCGTAAGAAGAACAGCTCTTGAGTGTTCACCATGCTCTGCCTGCGCAAGCATATCTGCGGCAACGAATGCGGGATTCGCAGTCTCATCGCCGATTATTAAGATTTCAGAAGGACCTGCGGGAAAATCTATCTCCACGCCTTCGCTGCGAACCGCCATCTTCGCCGCGGTTACATATACATTTCCGGGTCCCACTATTTTTTGCACCCCCGGAATAGTTTCGGTCCCAAAGGCGAGAGCAGCAATTGCCTGTGCACCACCCACCTTAAATATTCTCGTCGCCCCTGCGAGTTCAGCAGCAACTAACGTAAGCGGGTCCGTATTCCCATCCTTTCCCGGTGGTGTGCACACTACTATATCTCTTACACCCGCTATCCTCGCTGGAATCACGCACATCAAAGCGGTGCTGAAATATGTTGCCGGCACATAAGCGCCTACCAAGTCAAGAGGAACATACTTATCGGAGATGAAATTGGACTCTTCTATCCCTGCCTGGCTCTTCTGCCGGTAATGGAAATTTGTGATCGCTGCGGATGCTTCTTCGAGACATCTTAACATATTCCCATCCACGCTCCTCTTTGCATCGCCAATCTCTTCCTTACTCACTTCTATTTCCTTTAGTCTCACAGCGTCAAATTTCTCGGTGTATTCACGCAATGCTGCATCGCCTCTATTCTTTACTTCTGCGATTATTTCTTCTACCACCGGCATAACTGCCGCTATATCAAGTATTCTGTTGAAAAAATCCTTCTTTTCTTTCACCTCTTTTAGCTTCTTTATCATCTTCTCCGTTTCTTTTAATTTTAAATACAAAATCTCTATTTAATTTTACTCTAAACAAAATAAAGGAGGGAAGGGAAAGATGACAAAATCAGTGGAGAAGGAAGCAGGCATCAACATCTGTATTCCAATCCCTGAAGGTGTGAACGTCACAATAAATGGGAGAAGTGTGAAGGTGGAAGGTCCAAAAGGAGGGATAGAGCGGGAATTGTGGCATCCGGGGCTGCATATACAGATAGAGAAGCGCGATACTGGCAGCAACGAGATTGTTATAAATGCCGATTCTACGAGGAAGGAAGAAAGGGCAATGGCGGGAACTTACGCATCGCATCTCAAGAATATGATTACAGGTGTAAAAGAAGGTTTTTTTTATAAGTTGAAAGTTGTGCATGCTCATTTTCCTATGCAGGTAGCGGTAACAAAAGAGGGAAAGAGCGTCTCGGTCTCAAACTTCTTAGGCGAAAGAAAACCGAGGATAGCAAAGGTCGAAGCAGGTGTGAAAGTGGAAATAAAGGGTAAAGGAGGAGATATAGTAGTTTCTGGAATAGATAAGGAGGCGGTTGGACAGACTGCCGCGAATATAGAGCAGATAACGAGGATAAAGGGTTATGACCCCAGGGTCTTTCAAGATGGGATTTATCTCGTGGAGAAAGGCATTGGCGCGGATGTATAAAATACTTTTATCATCTTACGTTTGGAACTGATTATGCCTGAAATAATAGAAGGTGTAAGCCCGACAAGGATGGAATTGTTGAGGCTGAGTAGAAGAGAGAAATTAGCGGAGAAAGGGCATGACTTACTGCGTGAAAAACGCGATGCGCTTATTGCTGAATTCCTGGACGTGGTGGGCGAAGTAAAGGAAGCGAGGAAAGAAGTGGAAGCAAAGTTAGAAGAGGCTTTTAATTTTTTAATCATTGCTCAGGCGCGATTGGGCGTTGAGCAGGTAAGGCAGTTGTCTTTGATGACATCACGAGAGATCGAACTGGCTTTCTCTTCTCGCGGTATAATGGGTGTGCATATGCCTATCCTGGAATTGGAGAATAAATTAGCAAGGAAAGTTACGGAACGTGGATATGGTTTTATGGAATCGTCAGTCGCGCTGGATATGAGTGCAAAAAGCTTTGAAGAAGCGTTGGAAAAGATAATAAAGCTTGCAGAGCTCGAAGAAGCAGTGAGGAATCTTGCTGTTGAAGTGGAGAAGACAAAAAGGCGCGTTAATGCACTTGAATATATAATGATTCCGAGATTGAAAGCGACGAGGAAATACATACGGATGAGATTGGAGGAGATGGAACGTGAGAATTTCACAAGATTAAAGAAGATAAAAGCGATGTTGGAAAGAAAGAAAAGTCCTTTGGAAGGGGTTTATGAGTGAATTCCTTCGCATTGGTGCCTATATACGGAGCCACTGCATGCCCCCTGCCGAACAATAAATACTTATAGATAACCAACCCTTCCAATCCCACAGGACCTCTTGCATGCACCTTATACGTGCTTATACCCACTTCAGCGCCCTTACCATACCTGAATCCGTCGCTGAACCGTGTGGAAGCGTTATGCATTACCGAGGATGAATCAACAAACTGCATGAACTTAAGCGCTGTTCTTTTATTCTCCGTGACGATTGCGTCTGTATGTCCTGACCCGTAATGATTGATGTGCTCGATTGCCTCATCCACACCATCAACCACTTTGATAGAGATGATCAAATCATTATACTCGGTATGCCAGTCCGCTTCTGATGCGTGCTTTATCTGTTCCACCGTATTGAATTTATCCAAAAAAGCCAGCGTTTTGGGGCAGCCCCTGACCTCGACACCCGCTTTCTGATACCGAGCAACCATCCGTGGTAGAAATTCGCTTGCAATTTCTGAATCCACAAGTAGGGTCTCCGCAGCGTTGCACACCGCAGGGTATTGAACCTTAGCATCATAGCATATATCCTCTGCCATACTCAGGTCGGCATCCCGGTCAACATAAACGTGGCATACACCCTCAGAATGTCCTAAAACCATGATGCTGGTGTTATTCTGGATATACCGCACAAATTGTTCACTGCCACGAGGCACTAAGAGGTCTATATATTCATTCAACTTTAACATCTCATTTACATCCTCTCTCGTTTCAAGTAATTGAACCCAGCCTGCGGGCATTCCTGCGGATACTGATGCCTCTGTGACCACATCAAATAGAACGGCATTCGAATTACGTGCCTCTGAGCCTCCTTTCAGCATTACTGCATTGCCGGTCTTCAGACAGAGCGAGGAAATCTGAACCAGGACATCCGGTCTTGATTCGAATATCGCACCGATAACACCGATGGGGCAAGAGACCTGAAAAAGCTCCAGGTCTTTATCTAACTCGATTGCAGACAGTGTTTTGCCAACCGGGTCTTCTAATTTCGCTACATCTCGTACACTTTTTATTATCTCGTCTATCTTCGATTTATCCAATTTTAAGCGTTCGAGAAGCGATTTAGGCAGTTTTCCTTCCTTTGTTAAGCCGGATGCAACTTCGACATCCTTTTCATTCGCCGTAAGTATTCGTTCCCGGTTCTTATCAATCGAATCTGCAATTCTAAGCAAGGCTTTGTCCTTCTCATCGGTAGTAGCAGTAGCCAATTTAAGTGCAGCATCTTTCGCTGTCTTCGCCTTTTGTACTATGCTTGCGCTTATCTCTGTATCATGTGCCATCTTTCTCATCCTCCAGATACAATCCTGATGACCATTATATCTATTTCTCCTTTATTAATATCAACTTTTTCATCCTCGGGAACTGGCTTACCCTCACGAAGTACAACAACCTCCACGGGGTTTATATCCAGTTTTTCTAATACGTTCTCGTATGTATCATCTCGCAGGACTTCTACTTTCTTCTCCTCTTCTTTATCTGCAACAATTTTCACTTTTATTTCCATATTTTTTCTATCATCAACTCAACTGGGTCTGTTCCTTTAAGGCTGCATACTTGCATCTGTTCGACTTCAAACCGACCATCTTTTTATCTTTGTTCCGTCATCAAGTGTGAATGTAACTTCCCGTTCAATTACTGGTATTTGGTATTTTTTACCGGTACGATCTGGATCAGGATCATTACCCCTTCGTTTTTTAGGCATTTTAACGTTCCTCCATTTTATCTTTTCATTGATAATTGATAAGGACACACTGCAGGTTTACCATTTCTCAAAAACTCCTTCTCATTTTCTCTCCATATAAAATTTTCATCGTTTGGCATCGCTTTATCCTCTCGCTTTCTCTTCTGCGGGAAAAGGAAGGAATATGGAGATTCTATAACCTAAAGCCTTTTGCACTATGTGCTATGCATAACTATTTTTATTACAAAATACATGGTGTTAGTAGTGACGAAGAAATGGCAACAGCAGATAAAAAAGGGGAATGTAAAGAATGCATGAATTTACCATTATGGCATATAACATCGAGCACATGAATTTGATGTTTGAGAATAATGTTATTAAGTCACGTAAGCGAGAACGTGCGCAGAAGATCGCTAAGATAATCCAGGACATAAATCCGCATGTGTTGGGGATCTGTGAGGCGGCGAATTCTCCCGACGAACACAAGCACTTTATTGAGAATTACCTATCCGGCTCAGGCTATCAGCTCGCTCAAGGAGTCAGTAGGGGTAGTCAGAATCTTGTTTTCTACTACCGGGACCCATTTACGATCAAATCTATCGACGGCGCCTTCTCCTTCTACGATCCATGGATAGCAGATATAGAGGAGGACGGTTTGAAAGAGCAGTACAAATGGGAGCGAAAACCCCTGGAAGCAGTATTTGAAATCGGTTCAGGTGGCCCCAGGCTTAGGATTATATTAGTCCATACAAAGTCCAAAGGGATATTTTCAGTGGTGGATCTGCACAATTTCCAAAAGATTGCTCTTGCAAATCGTAAACGTCTTGTGGGTCAGGCACTCAAGCTCCGGAGTCGCATAGATCAGTTGCTCCAAGAGCAGAAACCTCTTCCGGTTGTAGTAATGGGGGACATGAATGACGGCCCGGGCTTGGACTCTTTCGAAATGATGATCGGAAGAAGCTTCGTGGAAACCACTATGGGCTCTGTCTATAATCCCAATGGAATCCTTCACAACGCACTGTGGTGGATGTCTAAGGAATTTAAATTAAAGAAAAACCTTTGGACGGCAGATTTTCCTGATCCTATTGTAAGCCATCCTAAGGGTTACCAGCATCACGTATGGATTGATCATATCCTTATCTCACAGGATATGTTGCAATCGACCAACTCCGTCCGATATGTTATGAACTCTGGGGAGATTGGACCTAAAGACAAAGATGCCCGAGAGGCATCTGATCATTTTGCTGTCTATTGTAAAATTGAGATAGGTTAGCGATTATTGTTCAAAAAGGGCTATCTCCGATTTTGTGGATATGCGATGCGTTGAAGGCAATTTAGACGAGAATGTAAAGCAATGATGTTTTATATAGCTACTTTACGAAAACTTAGTTGCCACGAAGTCAGCAATGATTCCATACACAACACCGAACGGAACCAGTATTAGCGCACCTGTGCCTTGTTCAAATGCGGGGATGGTCATAGCAAAACTTACGATTGCACCTAAAATCGCACCGCGTAGGACTGGATGCAAGTTTATGCCGTCTGCAATTCCAATTACAAACCCGATTAATGCCCTGTTATACACAATAGACAGCAGTATAAAGATACCAAATGGTGCTCCTGTGGCTGGATTCTCCATCTGACTCGCGGCGTAAGCGCAATACAGCCCGCATAACAATCCTATCGTGGTTGCGATTGCTATTCTTTTAACGTTCATTTTTATTTCAGGTAGTATGTTGTGGCTTAATAAAACTTTCGGTTTCAGCACAAGAACAACTCAAAATCTTCTCTTTTAGCATCTTTATATGCTCAACAGCTTCTGGCTCGCCACCTATATCTAACGGTGCTATACCCTCCATATCTGCTTCTATCAATGATTGCTCATAGGGAATGATTTCCAGCAGAGGAATGTTCATCTCTGCCAATTTAATTTCCACCTTCTTTACCATCTCTGAATCCGTAACTTTATTTACCACTGCCATTATGTTATTTATACCAATATCCTCACCAAGCTTCTTTATTCTGCCTACCGTCTCCACAGACCTCATCCCGGGCTCTACTACGGTAAGCATCAAGTCAACCCCTTTTGCGGTTCCTCTACCTAAATGCTCTATCCCTGCTTCCATATCCATTATAACCGTATTTCTTTTGAATAAGATATGCCGCAACAAGGAGCGAAGAAATGCATTCTCAGGGCATATACATCCACTCCCCCCTTTCTCTATCGTCCCCATTACCAGCAATGTTACGCCATCCGGTCCTGTTGCACCATAGCCCTCGATTATATCATCCACCCTCGGATTTAGTTTGTAGATGCCAGTCCCGGTGTAAGCACCCGTCCGCTCGAAAATCAAGTCTTTCAATTCTGATACTGGTGTAGGGTTATCCTTTATGCCCAGAGCAAATTTCAAGTTCATTGCAGGGTCGGCGTCTACTGCGATTACACTATGCCCATCTCTTGCAAAAAGACGAGCAAGCGTGCCTGCAATGGTTGTTTTACCCACGCCACCTTTACCTGCAACTGCTATTTTCAGGCTATTTTCCGCTATCACTTTTTCTTATTATTATATTACAACAAAATGTTTATAATTTAGTTACTCTATTGTTCATTAGAGAAGGGGGCGAAAGGGAGATGAAAGGTAAAGGGAAAGACGATGATGGAGACGAAGAAGAGAAGACGGCAGTATTGAGAGTAGCAGAGGCGTATCACCGAGATGCTGGCAGAGGAATAGCGAGGATAGATACCGAGACGATGCGTAAACTCGGTGTTGTAAGCGGAGATGTAATAGAAATAGAGGGTAAGAATATTGCTACTGCTATTGTATGGCCTGGCTATTCTCCTGACAGCAATAAATCAATAATACGCATAGATGGGAACATAAGGGGTAATGCCGGCGTTGCTATTGATGACCGCGTGCGCGTAAGGAAGACGAAGGTGAAAGAAGCAAAAAGAGTTACGCTTGAGCCTACACAGCCTGTAAGAATCGCAGGCGGCGAGAGATACATCGCGAGGATATTGAAAGGACGCCCAATTACAAAAGGACAGATCATAAGAGTAGAGATGCTTGGCAATCCTATTACTTTCGTCGTTACCAATACCGTCCCTTTAGGCACAGTAATACCACAAATAGATACTGAGATTGTGCTTCGTAAGCCGAGAGAAGAGGCGATAGGTGTTCCTCACGTGACTTATGAGGACATTGGCGGATTAAAGCGTGAGATAGGGATGATAAGGGAGATGATAGAACTGCCGCTGAGACATCCAGAACTATTCGAGCGATTAGGGATAGACCCTCCAAAAGGCGTTCTCTTGCACGGACCGCCGGGTACTGGAAAGACATTAATAGCAAAAGCAGTGGCTACTGAGACCGATGCCAATTTCTATTCTATCTCCGGTCCCGAGATAATGAGCAAGTTTTATGGAGAAAGTGAGAAGCATCTGCGTGATATATTTGAGGAAGCGGGAAAAAACGCACCTTCTATTATCTTTATCGATGAATTGGATTCCATTGCGCCGAAGAGAGGCGAGACGACAGGGGAAGTGGAAAGAAGAGTAGTAGCTCAGCTCCTTTCTTTGATGGATGGGCTGGAATCAAGAGGGCAGGTAGTGGTAGTTGGCGCAACCAATAGAGTGAACGCACTGGATGAGGCATTACGAAGAGGGGGTCGCTTTGACCGTGAGATAGAAATAGGCATTCCGAACAGGGATGGTCGTGAAGAGATATTACAGGTGCATACGAGGGGGATGCCCCTGGCAGAGGACGTAAATCTTAAGGAACTTGCAGACCTCACGCATGGATTTGTTGGAGCAGACCTCGCTTCATTATGTAAAGAAGCAGCGATGCATGCACTACGAAAAATCCTACCAGAGATAGACATAGAGAAGGAGATACCACCGGAAGTGATGGAAAAGCTGAAGGTTACAAAAGAAGATTTCAGTGAAGCGTTGAAGAGTACAGAACCCTCTGCGCTACGCGAAGTCTTTGTAGAAGTGCCGAATGTGAAGTGGGATGACATAGGGGGTTTAGAGCATGCGAAACAGGAATTAAAAGAAGTTGTGGAATGGCCACTTAAATATCCGGAGACCTTTGACAGGCTGAAGACAAAACCACCAAAAGGTATCCTCCTGTTTGGACCGCCGGGTACTGGAAAGACAATGTTGGTGAAGGCGGTAGCGAATGCGACCGAAGCGAATTTCATCTCGATCAAAGGACCGGAACTGTTATCAAAATGGGTTGGGGAGTCTTTACCCGGAGGAGAGGAGCTTTTTGTTTTAGAAAACGAATTAGTGAAGAGGATGGCAATTGATGAGGTGGTGAACAAAGAAAAGGAAGTGAAGGTAATGACATTCGACGAACACGGTAAAGTGAGATATTCAAGCGTAAAGGATTATATAAAGCATCCCCTGCGGAAGGGAATAAAAGAGATAAAAACAGCAACAGGCAGGAAAATAAGAGTTACCACCGACCATTCACTCTTCTCATTCGACGGAAAGGAGATAATAAGTGTGAGAGCAGGGGAATTAAAAGAAGGGATAAGTTACGTGGTTATACCAGGGTCTATCCCATCTTTTGCTTCTCGAAAAGATGAAATAGACGTGTTGGAGGCATTAAAAGACGAAGAAGGGATATACATAAGAGGGGGTGAGGATTATATAAAGAAGGGAATTAAAAAAACAGGGTATGAAGAAGCTTCAAGGCTATTGAGTATATCAAAGAAATATCTTCATGATATAGTCTCGAAGGGAATACCATTGGAAGCATCAAATTTCTGTAAATTGATGCAAGCAGCAGGAATAAAATATGATAAAAACAAATTACGTCTTTCAATTCGTGGAAGTAAAAATACTTTCCCTGCTTTATTTCATATAAATGAGGATATATGCAAGCTTATAGGTCTTTGGATTGCCGAAGGGGACTATCAACCCTATTCTGTCCGGATAAGCAATGCGAATGAAGCAATTTTGAGAGATGTCTTCGATTCTTGCAAGCGATTGGGATTGAATGTGTCGAGAGGCGAAGATTGGCTGATAATAAACTCGAAGATTTTCAGGTTATTCATGGAGAAAGTTTTATCCATCAGAGGAGGAGCAAAGAATAAAGGAGTCCCGGATATTATATGGTCGCTACCGAAAACACTAAAAGGGGCTTTCCTCAGGGGGTATCATAGCGGTGACGGTTTTATTCACGGTAATTCGCATCGTTATCTCATTGGATGCAGCACGGAGAGTAAAAAACTGGCAAATGACATCCTTTATATGCTACTCGAGTTCGGAATAGTTGCGAAGGTTAGAGAGAAAAAGGAGAAGAATGAAAATGTCTCTTATTCTGTGGAATTCATGGGAGTGGAGAATTTCAAGCGATTCAAAGATATTGGGTTTATTGACTCCCGAAGAGAAAGAAAAATAGATGATTACATCAGCGCAAAAAAATGGCCAAGGAGCGATCAGATACCGTTAAAAGGCGAATTGAAAGAATTAGTAGCTGAGGTGAAGGGTGAATGGAAGAACTCGAAAACCATAGGTAGAAACATATTAAAGGGAATATTGGAAAAAATCGACCCCGGAAAGGAAAAATACAGGAATTACTGGCATATAGTCGAGGGGGATATACGCTTTGATAAGGTCGTGCAGATAAGGGATGTGGAAACCGGCGATGAACAGGTGTACGATATTTCAGTCAATCCAACGGAGAGTTTCTTAGCGGGATTCGGTGGTATATTTGCACATAACAGTGAGAAGGCGGTTCGCGAGATTTTCAGGAAAGCGAAACAAGCAGCACCCTGTATTATCTTCCTCGATGAAATAGATTCAATTGCACCGGTGAGAGGAGGAGGCTATGACTCGCATGTAACGGAGCGAGTGGTATCACAGATGTTGACCGCGATGGATGGATTGGAGGAGCTAAAAGATGTGATTACCATAGCAGCGACAAACCGACCAGACATGGTGGACCCCGCTTTGCTAAGACCCGGGCGGCTTGACCGGCTGATTTATATACAACCGCCTGATAAGGAGGAGAGGAAGAGAATATTTGAGGTTCATCTGAGAGGAAAGCCGATAGGAGAGGACGTAGATATAGAAGAACTTGCGCAAAGAACGGATGGATATGTCGGAGCTGATATAGCGGGAATTGTTAAAGAAGCGGTGATGAGTGCTTTACGCGAGTTTATCACCTCGGGAATAAGTGAGGAGCACGTGAAAGAAGCGATTAAGAACATAGTAATAAAGAAGAAGCATTTCGAAACCGCGATTAAGAGCGTAAGACCGACTGTAACACCTAAAGAGCAAGAGAAATTCGCAGAAAAGGCGGAGGATTTCGTGAAATACGCTTATGCATAAAACTTTCTTTCACAAAGAAAGTTTTATCGAAGAAACAGTTTTTCTTTTAGCACAGGTTCTTTTTTCTAAAAAGAGAAAGTGTAAAGAGAACAAGTGAAGAGAGATGGGAAAACATCAAAAGAGGATAGAGGCGCCACGTAGCTGGCGAATAGAAAGGAAAACCGCCTACTGGACAGTAAAACCCAGACCAGGACCGCATCCAGGGGATAGAAGCATGCCTTTGCTCTTGTTCATAAGGGACATGTTGAAGTTAGCGGATAATAGCAAGGAAGCGAAAAGGATATTGAATGAAGGAGAGGTGATCGTCAATGGAAGAGTGAGAAAAGACCTGAAGTTCCCGGTTGGCATCTTTGACATCCTTTCCATTCCTCGCATTAAAGAGAATTATATGGTTCTGATAGACAAAAAGGGGAAATTATCGCTGATGAAGATAGGGCAGGAAGAAGCGTCCAGGAAACTGTGTCGTGTGAACGGGAAGAGAATGCTAAAAGGAGGACAGACACAATTGAACCTGCATGATGGCAGGAACATTCTTTTAGGAGAAGAGCTTGCGGATAAGATAAAAACAAAGGATTCATTGATGCTCTCCCTTTCTGATCCCGAAATCTTGCAGCATTTTTCATATAAAGAAGGGAGTAAGGTGATGGTGATAGGCGGTAAACATTCTGCTCAAATCGGTGAAATAGAGGAGATAAGAATATTGCAAAGTCCGGAGTCAAATGTGGTAAAGATAAAACTCCCGGAAGGTGAATTCGAGACCTTAGATGATTATGTCTTTGTGGTGGGGGAGGAAAAAATAGAAATACCAGGGGTTTAAATAAATCCTAAAACCAAAATCCTGATGACCAAAACAAACTTTGTAAAAAGGTAGATAGTATACGAAAGGGAGAGAAAAAAATGACTGCAAATCCGATGAGAAGAATAGAGGTCGATAAAGTAGTGATAAATATGGGAGTAGGGGAGAGTGGAGAGAAGTTAGTAAAAGCGGAGAAGATTTTAGAACGCATTACAGGTCAAAAACCGATTAAGCGACTGGCTAAAAGAACCATACAACCTCTTGGTATAAAAAAAGGCGAAGCTATTGCCTGTAAAGTCACGCTGAGACGGGAACGAGCAAAAGAATTCCTCAAACGATGTTTTAAAATACAGAATAAACTCCTTATGAGTCAATTTGACACCTATGGCAATTTCTCTTTTGGCATCGCCGAACACACGGACTTTGGCATCCGTTACGACCCTGAAGTAGGAATATATGGAATGGATGTTTCCGTTTCGTTAAAAAGACCGGGGTATCGAATAAAAGAGAGGAGAATAGAAAGAAAGAAGCTGCCAGGTAAGCAAAGGATAAGCAAAGAGGAGGGTATGGCATTTCTCGAAAAGGAATATGGAGTAGAATTGGTGGAATAAACCTCCCACTTTTTCTCTGGTTCACTTTGGGGCTTATGAGATTATAATGACTTTGAAAAGAAAATAATGCGCATCGGGATTATCACATGTGAGATTTTAAGAAGAGAGATAAAAGAAGCAATCGAAAGAACAGGGGTGGATAAAGTATTTTTTGTGCTGCATGAGACAAGCAATCCAGCGATAAATGCACTAAGTAGAAGGGTAAACAAGAGGTTTTTGAGCGAGCTGGCTGAAAGCGATATAAAAATAAAAGAAAAGACGATTACGCAGATAGAGAAGGAAATTCGTGAATATGGTATCAGGAATGCACTGATTATCAAAGTGATGGAGTTGAGAATGCATGACTGCCCTGATAAACTATTGTTAGAGATTGAGGAGGGCATAAAAAAGATGAGTCCCATAGTTAATTTCGTTTTATTGGGATACGGGTTGTGCGGGAGTACAGCAAGCGAGATGGAAAGAGTAATCAAAGAAGCAGATGTGCCCGTGGTGGTCCCGAGAGACAAAAGGGGGGAATTATTGAACAATTGCATAGAGATTGCGCTTGGCAGGGAGCGGGTTCGGGAGTTGCTACGAGAAGAAATAGGAACCTTTTTCATGACCCCTGCGGGGGCATCAATCATAAAGGAGCCGCAGGTAATCCTGGAATCAACTATTGGTATTATCGCAGGGAAGATGAACAGAAGTGCTACTGCTGACACACCGCAGATAATAAAACTCATGCGGAACCATTACCGAAGGGTTGTGAAGATATGCTATTCCGAAGCTGATGAGAAAGACAGCGAATATTCAAAGACGGTTGAAAAGTTCGCTAAGGAATTTGGGCTTGAGATAAAGATGGAAAAGGGAACGTCGAAAATCATACTTGAGGCGTTGAAGAGAGGTCTTGATTTAAGTAAGGTTTACTAAAAGGAGTCGAGATTCCCAAAGTGAATAGATATTTCTCGCTTCGCTGATTCTTCAGAATCCGATGCATGTATTATATTCCGCTGAACGTCTATGCCATAGTCACCTCTTATGGTCCCTGGCTTTGCAAGTTCTGGATTCGTAACTCCTGCCATTTCCCTCGCGGCTGCAATTGCATTCTCTCCTTCGATCACCATTGATACCGTTGGAGCAGAGGAGATGTAGGAAACCAACCCCTCGAAAAAGTCTTTTCCGCGATGTTCCTCATATTGCTTCTCTGCCACCTCTCTGCTTATCTTTAGAAGCTTCAGCGCGATTATCTTAAATCCCTTTCTTTCAAATCGCCCTATTATTTCTCCTATAAGACCTCGCTCCACTCCTTCTGGCTTTATCATCAAGAAAGTCCGCTCTTTTTTCATCGTTCCTTCAGCCTTTAATAACTCACCGTTTTTTTCGCTTTCGCACCCGTAGTCCACTTTACCTTTCTTCTTTTTCTCCCCAGCTTTATCATATTGCGTTCACACTTGGAACTGCAGAAATAAAAAACTGCTCCATCGCGTTTTACATACATCTTCCCTCGACCCGGCTCTATTGGCGAATCACAAAAAGAGCATTTCTTCTCCATCTAAAATCATCTCCTGAATAATTTCCTCACTTCTCTATCTGTCTCCAGCAATACAATAATATCGCCTATTCTTACAGGACCTCTACAATTCCTCGTTATTATTCTCCCTTTATTCTGCCCTTCCAGTACCTTACATCTTATCTGCGTGGATTCGCCATGCATCCCTGTCCTGCCTACTATTTCTATTACCTCAGCAGGTGTTCCCTTCTCTTCGCTCATACGCGCGCTCCTCCTTATGCTACCTTTTTAGTTTCTCCAGTTCCGCTATAATCCCTGCAATCACTTCTCCTGCTTTTCCGGGGTCAACGATGGCAGCAGAGGCACAACCTTTGTTTATACCACAAGCAGACCCTAAATCTTTCTGCGTTTTTACGTACAGGTAAGGGGTGCTTTTTTCTTCGCATAATGGTGGAAGATGCATTACTATCTCCTCAGGATTTACGTCCTCACCAATCAGCACTAACTTTGCCATTCCCCTTTCTACGATTTTTGTGGTTTCATTTGTCCCCTTCTTTATGCTGCCCGTAGTCCTTGCCATGTCTAAAGCCTCTAACGACTTCCTTTGCAAATCTTCCGGCGTCTCAAACTTGACATATATTGACTTTTCCTTTCCTTTCCCTTTTTCTTCTTCCTCACTCATCTTTCATCCCCCTACAATGTTATCTGTGCTTTTACTCTGATATTAGATATTGCTTTAAGCTTATAGTCTTCAAGCAGGATAGGCTGTACACTCTCGACCGGCACACTTAATGAAATCTCCTTTGTACGTCCATATCGCCCTTTGCTTACTATCACCGCATTTATCAATCCCAAAATGTCCAGCTCCGAGACAAAATCGGTAACACGTCGCTGCGTTAACGCTTCCATGCCCAGATGACTGCATAATCTCCGGTACATATTATAGACCTCGCCGCTGGAGAACCGTCGCTTGTTTCTTTCACGGTGTAGCAGGAGCACACTGCTTAACACGATCTTAGATTGCAACGGTAGCGTTTTTACCACTTCAACAATCTTATTCGCTTCTATCTTTTCACTTGCAAGCCTCACATGTTCCTCAGTTACCATATCGGATTTTGTGCGCTCTGCAATTTCTCCTGATACACGCAGCAGGTCGAGAGCACGCCTTGCATCTCCATGTTCCTGGGCAGCTAAAGCTGCACATAACGGTATCACTGCATCGTCTATCACAGATTCTTTGAACGCTATCTCCGCCCTCTCACCCAAGATGTCCTGCAACTGAGCGGCATCGTAAGGCGGAAATATTATCTCTTCTTCGCCCAACGACGACTGAACCCTTTGGTCCAAGAGCTCCGTAAAAGTCAGGTCATTTGAAATGCCGATCATGCTTACTTTTGCATGGTTCAGCTCGCTGTTTATCCTTGAGAGGTTATACAAAGCTCCGTCTCCTTTGCTCGCTAACCTGTCCACCTCATCCAATATCACAATTACGCATCTATCTTCGGTATCTATCCCGGTCTTGAACTCTGAATACACCATATCCGTTGGCCATCCTATCATTGGAACTTGCTTATTGAACACCCTTGCGAGATAAGCAAAAACCCGATACTGTGTATCAAACACCTCGCTGTTGATGTATATCGGTGAGCATTTACTTCCTCGCTTCTCGCTCATCTCTTCTAATTCCTTGCTCACATATTTCACCGTAGCGGTCTTACCCGTTCCAGTCTTACCGTAGATCAATATGTTGGAAGGTGTTTCTCCTTTTAACGCCGCCGATAGCGCAGTTGCTAAACCTTTTATCTGCTTCTCACGATGTGGCAGACTCTCGGGAATATAAGTAGGGCGTAGCACCTCTCTATTTGCAAATATCTTGCCTTCGCATATCAAATCCTCGAACAGGTTTCCCATATTTTTTCTCTACCCCACATTATCTTTTCAACAATTTCGATGTGAATGAAAGATAAAATGTTCCGTACATATAATAAAAGTATTCTTTGCGGGTATGTTTCCATTGGAGTGCTTAGCATGTCTGCATGAATATGGCATTTGCAGAAGGGAGAAGATATGAAAGAGAAAATAAAGGAATATTTAGAGAGCAAGTTCGATATACCTTTGCGAATACTAAGCGTAAAGGAATTAGGATTGGAGTCGAAGCTAAAACCTGAAGAAGAAATAAAAGGGTTTGGGTATGGCAAGCCTTATCTCGTAGCGTTTGAGACCGGCGAAGGGGAAATAAAAGAGTTAGTTATCTCCTCTATGCGTGGGAATGGATTTGGGCATGACCATTTCTCAGACCGTGCGCAAATAATGATATGGCAACACCATGCATTCAATAGGCTACCGAAACACGTAAAAACACACGATGTCGGTTACTTTACGAAGGACGGCAGGATGGAATCAGCAGGTGATGCAGAAGAATATTTCATTGTATGCGATAAAGTGGAAGGGGAGGAATACGTTGAGGACCTGAACAGATTAAAGGAAGGAGGGGAAATAAGGAAAGAAGATGAGGAAAGGGCATCCGCGCTCGCTTCCTATTTAGCTGATATACATGCTGTCAAGAAAGACGATGCAGGGCTTTATATACGGAGGATAAGGGAGTTAGTGGGGCATAGCGAATGCATATTCGGGCTCACAGACAGTTATCCAGCACGAAATGAGTTCATAACGAGTGAAGAGCTGAAGAATATAGAGAAGCTTAGCATAGACTGGAGATGGGAGCTGAAAGAGAGAACAAAAAGGTTGTGTATGGTTCATGGTGATTTCCATCCATGGAATGTGATGTTCCGAAAAGGAACAGATTTTACGGTGCTTGACCGGAGTAGAGGGGAATGGGGAGAAGCCGCTGACGATGTATCCTCAATGACGATAAACTATCTGTTTTTCGGACTGCTCAAAACAGAAGGGAAAGAGGTTGATAGGGATTTCAAGCGGTTGTATGACTTGTTTTTCGAGGTGTATCTTGGAAGAACAGGGGATTATGAATTGTTAGAGGTGATACAGCCGTTTTATGCATTCCGCGGGCTCGTAGTTGCTTCGCCCGTATGGTATCCGAATATCGGATTGGAAACGAGGACGAAGCTGTTTAACTTCATACGAAACGTGCTTGAAGAAAAGGGGGGGTTTGATTATAAGGGTGTGAGCAGGTATTTGGAACGTGGATAGGCGTATTCCTGGATACGATCTTCTCAGCGGCAGCAGGGTTGTCTTGCGCTATATAGTCGTGTATGTCTTTGAGCCATCGCTCGGCTCCTCCGTCCATATTATTTCTGCCATGTTCGAATACGCCGGGCCATCTCTTCGTTGGAAATAACCCTTCCGGTACGGGAGTCTGCCAGCCCGCGCTCAACCATGCGCTCGAAGGCAAACTCGCGCATGATCTCCTCGTAGGTTGCATCCTCTGGTTGTTCTTGGATGATTTCAGCCATTCGTGCTTTTAAAGATGACATTGTTCTTCTGCTCCTTTTGCCAAATAGTACTTTTTGTCCTTATCCTATAATTTCTCAATTGTATATAAATAAATACCTTAATAATTTGGCATATCTGAGATAAAAAATTGCAAGATGAGCAAGTTTTACGAGGTGCGGAAGAGAGACGGTGCGGCAAGAATAGGTATTTTGTCTCTACCGGGAGGAAAAAGGCAAACACCTCTGCTACTCAGAATTGATTCGTTAAGTGCAGGTAACGAAGAAATCAAAGTGATTCATGCTGAAGATTCCTTCTTTGAAGAACTATTTAAGGAAGACCGATGGACCGTTCCACGCGGTGCTGTCCTTCTACCTGAGGTTCACCCTTTATTCACAAAGTTGAAAGAAGCAATACCTTCGCTATGGGTTGATTTTTTCGTGCTTTCCTTCGCTTCTGGGATGCTCAACAGCCCCAGGGATTTCGTCCGCAGAATAATTAATGCGAGAAACGCAATACCGCCGGATGTAGCGTTCTGGGTTCCGGCGATAGTGACGGTGGAAAATGCCGCTATTCTGTTCTACATGGGCGTGGATATAATAGACGATACAAATGCAGTGATAAAGGGCTATCAGGGTATTTATCTCCTGGAAGAGGGAGAAGCAAGACTAAACGAACTGGAAGATTTGCCGTGCAATTGCAGTATTTGCTCCTCTTTAAGTATAGACAAGTTGATGGGAAAAGATGCAAAGGAAAGGGCTTTATTAATCGCGAAGCATAACACGCTGCTCCTCGACAAGGAGGTGAAAAAGATAAAAGAGCGTATAAGAGCGGGCAATTTGCGTGAGTACGTTGAGATGCGAGTCCGGTCTTCAGCATTTTTAACGGCAGTGCTACGAATTTTGGATACCGAAGAGGAATATTTTGAACGCAGAACGCCTGTTGCTCGAAATCAATGTATGAAAGCAAACACGATGGAATCATTGCAAAGGATAGAAGTGAAGAGGTTTGCGAACCGTGTGCTGGAGAGATATGAACCGTCAGCAAGGGAAATTTTGCTGATATTGCCTTGTTCAGCGAAGAAGCCTTATTCCACGTCACCATCACATGCGAAGTTCGTAGAAGCAGTTGAGAATTATAGGGGGTATATACATGAATTAATCTTAACGTCCCCACTCGGCGTTGTGCCAAGAGAACTTGAAATGGTTTATCCAGCGGCATTCTATGATATTCCTGTAACCGGATACTGGGATGCCGAGGAGCGAGAATGGGTCTCTTCGTGCCTCCGTGCATACCTGGAGCGGAACTTGAGAAATTATGAGTTGATAGTTGCGCATCTCAGCGGTGCATATAAGGAGATATGCAGAAGTGTCACGAAGGATTTTGGAATAGAGGTCGTGTTTACGTGCGAGAATAACGAGGAAGCGACTTCAAAAGAAGCTTTGAACAGGCTGAAAAGGCAAATAGCCGAGTTGTGTGATGAGAGAAAGAGACTGTCTGGATTTGAAATGAAAGCGAACATGATAAAAGCAATGGCTGATTATCAGTTCGGTATCGGTGCTGGTACTGGAATTATAGCGGGAAAAGAAGGAGAAAGAATAAGAATAACCGGGAAGTTCCCTTATTATAAACTCAGCTCGAACGGCAATGTTCTTGCGAGAGTCGTGCCTGCATACGGGCTTTTGGCTCTTACAGTGAAAGGAGCTCGTAAAATCGAAAATTTACTCTCTTTATACAGGATGGAAATAGGTGATTTTGTTCCTGAGGGTTCGATATTGGCACCTGGAGTTATAAATGCGAGCGAACAAATAAGGGTGAATGATGAAGTCGTATTTTGCGGTGAGAAGGCATTTGGCGTTGGTAGAGCAAAGATGAGCGGTTGGGAGATGATGGAATCGAGGAGGGGTGTGGCTGTGCAGGTGAGAGAGGTGGTGGCGCGGGGTCTATGAGTTTTGCCCTTGTGTCTGCTTCGTTTAATTGCATTTCCAACCAGACCTTTTACTTTATTCCACCACATTCAGAGAAAAGCCCAACCATTTTGCTGCATGAGTAATCATGCCGATTGAGACAACATCAACGCCAGTAGAAGCAAATTCCTTTATATTTCCCATATTTATCCCCCCCGAAGCCTCCAAAATCAACCCATCGCGAAGCCCCCTCTCCTTCAACAGCCTAACACACTCTTTTACTTCCGCTACTGGCATATTATCAAGCATGATTATATCCACTCCCAATACCGCAGCTCTGAGCGCATCCGCTTTACTTTCAACCTCAACTTCGATTTTTTTGGTAAAACTCGCCTTCTCTTTTGCTTCTTTTATCGCGCTCTCCAGCCCCATCAGCTTTATGTGGTTGTCTTTTATTATTACCGCTTCGTATAGCCCGAATCTATGCGGGTCGCCACCTCCAATAGCTATTGCTTTCTTCTCGTATTTCCTGAAGCCAGGCGTTGTTTTCCTCGTCCCGGCTACTTTTATATGCTCATTCACCTTTCTCGCTTCGGTTACAAACTTATTCGTTACGGTAGCGACACCACTCATCTGACCTAAGAAATTGAGCACAAGTCTTTCTGCCTTTAATATCTTCGCACCTGCACCCATTACAGTCAGAATAGTATCCCCGCTGTTTATTCGGGCTCCATCCTCAAACTCAGTGGAATACTGGACCGATAAATAGTCAAATATCTGCTTCGCTTCGTCTAAACCAGCAAGGATACCTTCTTCTTTCACTGTTATTTCTGCTTTACAAGTCGTGTATGGCACTATCTCCTCATAATCCTCATGTCCTACGTCCTCTTCCAGAAAACTTTCTATCTCTTTCAGCAGCATCTTTTTTTTAGCAAAACTTTTTATTTTTAATTTAATAAAGCTTTTGCAAGCAAGCAAAGCAAAAAGTTTATGGCAAAAATAAGAGCGGGTGTGGTCGGTTGCGGTGCAATCGGAAGTGAGATATGCAAGGCAATAGACAGTGAGTCGGGCTTAGGAATAGAACTGAAACTTTTGATAGACAAACATCCAGAGAATATAGAAAGGCTGTGTAAAAAGCTGAAAAATAAGCCAGATATAATAAAATCTGATAGCACGAGGCTGGATGAAATTTTAACCGGGGTTGATCTGCTAATAGAATGCGCATCGCAGGCTGCGGTTCGTGAGTTTGTGATACCTGCCTTAAAACAGGGTAAGGATGCGATGATATTAAGCGTTGGTGCGCTATTATGTGAGCCTGGTCTATTTGAAGAGCTCGAGAGTATATCGAAGGAGAAGGGGTGTAGAGTGTATATCCCTTCAGGTGCGGTAGCAGGGATAGATGGACTGAAATCCGGCGTTGTTGGCGGAATACAGTCAGTGGAATTGAGGACAAGAAAGCCACCATCAGGATTTGAAGGGAATGAGTATGTGAAAGAAATGGGGATAGATTTGTCTTCGATAGAAAGTGAGAAAACGTTGTTCACCGGCTCTGCGCAGGAAGCAGTGAAATATTTTCCTGAGAATGTGAACGTAGCTGCTTCTTTAAGCCTCGCAGGTATAGGTTCAGAGGCTACGCGCGTGACAATAGTTGCAGACCCATTCGCGATGGAGAATGTGCATGAGATAAAAGTGCAAGGGGAATTTGGTAAATTATTCGTGCGCGTGGAGAACGTTCCTTCGATTGCGAATCCAAAGACGAGCTATTTAGCTGCTCTTTCTGCAATTGCAACTCTGAAGAGTATCTTCTATCCTATAAGGGTCGGGACATAAAATAACATCAATCGGCTTACCTGCAATCCCTTCCAAAATCTCAGACAAAAATCGCTCTTTCTCTATAAGTTCCCCTTTCAACGAGACCAGATGTCTTTTTCTGCGCTCTATTTCCTCTCGTAAACGAGTAAGTTTGCCCTTATCCGAAGCAATTGCTCTCTCGACTTCTTCTCTATCTTTTAGTATCGTAATAGTCGAAAGCTTGCCTTTGACCTCTTCAATTCTCGATTGTAACTCATCATGTTTTCCCTTTATCAAAGATAAATCGCTATTTAACAGATGGTCTATCCATTTCAGTGTCGTATCTCGCTTTCGCTCCTTCAGGATAGAGGCATCTCCTCCGATTACATTCCTTATAGCGAGTAGGAATTCGTTTATATCTTCGCCAAGCGCTCGAATGGGTGATGACAGGATGGAAGATACTGCTCTTCTCTCTTCAGGAGTGAGAGTGTACCGTCCAGTCTCGTCCTGCTTCTTTAACAGGCTGAGTGCTTTGTTAATTGGAGCGAACAATTTACCGGCATTCGATTCGAGCGTATTCAATTCCTCCTCCAGGGAACACAATTCTGTTTCCAGTTCTTTGAACTGCATCCACTCTTCCTGTTCTTCAATTGCGCTTAATCTTTTCCCTTCTATCTCGATTCGCTTTTCGAGTCCCGAGCACTCTTCTTCATCACCACAAACTTTCTCCTCTTCCTTTTCTATTCTTGATTTTAGCTCTTTTATATCCTCTACTATCTCTGGTATTCGTTCTAAATTCATAATCTGGCTTTCTTTGCCCTTCAAGGGCGTGATAAGCTGGTCAAGCGCGGTTTTTAATTGATTCAGGTCTGCAACAACTTCCTTTACTTCTTCTGGAAACAGTGAGCGAACATAATAGATTGTCCTGGAAGATTTATCAAAAACAAAGTTTATGCTCGCGGTAGTTGCTTCATAAAAAGACAAAACTGTTTTATAATCGGTTTGCGTCGGAATCAACATTTTTTCAGTCAGCGAGTAGAGATGTTTTACCATTTTATCGCGGTTTGACAACCCTATCTTTGCAATCTGCACGGGCATAGTCTCATCCGGTTCGGCGTCCTGAAGCTCAGCGGTATGCTGTTTAAGCCTCTCACGTATATCTCTTATCTCCTCATATAGCAAGTCGGCATTTTTACTCAGACCATGAAATAGCGATTTCGACGCAGACTCTAACCATCTATCTATTCCATCGAAAGCCACTGTGGACGGTATTTCCTCCTTGCCAAAGATTTTATTTAGCCACTTGCGTTTCATCTTCAAAAGTATCCGGTTGCACCCTTAAGAAAGAACAGAACACCCAGAGCAATCAAAAAGAAAGCAATTACGAGCATCGTCAATTCGTATCGCTTTCCAACGAAGAAATTCTTGCCCTTAGCGAAAGAAAAGGAGACGAAAGAATACCAGGCAAAATCAGAAAGGAAATGCCCCAAAGTTACCAAAAATATGCCCATTAAAGCCATTTGTTCAAAGCCATTGAATAATACCGGGAAACCTATCCCCATCCACCAGGGTATAAAGGAAGGATTAAAAGCAGTAAGTAGAAAACCTGCTAAGATTGAACTGTTATACTTCGCTACTCGCATTTCACCCCTTATTTCATCTTCGCCTGAGCGTAGTTCCGCTGCCCCCTTAATAATAAATAAAGATATTAAGATGAGGGCAAAGCCTCCTGTTGCATATATCAAAGGTTCAAATTGACTGAAATAGGCTTTCATCAATTCAAGACCCAAAACAACAAGCGCTACTATTAACGGGAATTCTACGGATATATGTCCAATTATGGCAAGTGGTCCGGACAACGCTCCTTTCTTCAATGTATCTGATATGACAAAAGCAAAAAGCGGTCCTGGTATCAATGCCCCGCTCAGTCCTGTCAGAAATCCAATTCCTACCAGAGATATCCCGATGATAAAGGATGAAGGTGACATTCTCTCAATTCAAATGTTCAATGTTTATTTATTATTCTCTTACTCATATTTTATTTATTGAATATCTTGGAGATAAAAGGCGGGGCTCGTAGCTCAGTGGAAGAGTGCCTCCTTCGCGAGGAGGAAGCCACGGGTTCAAATCCCGTCGAGTCCATAGGTAATAAAGAAAAGAGGTGATGTGAATGCAAATGATGCCACAAATGGGTTATGACAGGGCAATAACGGTGTTCAGCCCTGACGGAAGGTTATTTCAGGTGGAATACGCGAGAGAAGCAGTAAAAAGAGGAACTACCGCTGTTGGAATAAAGGCGCAGGATGGTATTGTGCTTTTGGTAGACAAGAGATTGACTTCTCGTCTGTTAGAAGGTGGTTCAGTAGAGAAGATATTTCAAATAGACGAGCATATAGGTGTTGCAACTTCTGGATTGGTCGCAGACGCACGGATACTGGTAGATAGAGGTAGAGTAGAAGCGCAAATAAATAAAATCGTCTATGACGAAGCGATAGATGTGCAAACCTTAGCGAAGAAGATATGTGATTTTAAGCAAGCATACACTCAGATTGGAGGGCTCAGGCCTTTTGGGACGGCGTTACTGATAGGAGGCGTGTATAATGGAGATAATTATTTGCTTGAGACCGACCCAAGCGGTGCATTGCTTGAATATAAGGCAACCGCGATAGGTTCTGGAAGGAGCATCGTAACTGAGATGCTTGAGGAGAAGTATAATGATGACATCATGCTTGAAGATGCCATCTTGCTCGGTCTGGAGGCGTTGTATAAAGTAACAGAAGGGAAGATAGACATAACAACCGTGGATGCAGGTCTTGCGGAATTAGAGAAGAAGAGATTCAGGATTTTGAGTGCCGAAGAGTTAGAGCCATATCTAACGAAAGTGAAGGAAAGTGAAAGGGGAAAACAAGGAAGGGAGAAATAGGGTATAAACATAAAATGGTGAGTCTGGACAAAGCAGTGATAGCAAGATATAAGCACGGTAAGAAGATTTTTGAGGTCCTTGTAGATCCCGAAAAGGCTGAGTTGATCAGAAGCGGCGTTGAAGAAGAGATAGGGGATGCTTTAGCGGTGGAAGAGATATTTGCGGAGGCGTCAAAAGGCGAAAAAGCAACAGAAGGCGATTTGATGGCTGTGTTTTCTACTACTGAAGTAGGAGAAATAGCGAAGAGGATAATAAAAGAAGGTGAGGTGCACCTTACCGCAGAGCAAAGGAGGAAAAAGGTGGAGGAGAAGAAGAAAGCGGTGATAGAACGAATTTCTCGCATCTCTATAAACCCGCAGACAAATACGCCTCACCCTCCCCAAAGAATAGCGATAGCGATGAAAGAAGCGAAGGTGCACATTGACCCTTTTAAGTCCATAGACGAATTGGTAAGTGAGACGTTGAAGTCTATAAGGGTGAAAATTCCGATAAAAATAGAGGAGATACAGATAGCGATAAAAATCCCGGCGGCATACACCAGGCGTGTATATGAGATAAAGAAGAATTATGAGATAAAGAAGGAGGAATGGCAGGGTGACGGTTCATTCATCGCACTGGTGCGAGTGCCCGCGGGAATGAGGGATGAATTCTTCTCTTTTTTGAACACAATAACAAAAGGGGAAGTTCAAACGAAGCTCGTGAAGTGAGGAGAAATGTATAAAGTGGTGGTCCCTGGGGATTTTATTTCAGAAGCGGCGAGTCGTGCAGGAGAGGGGACTTACGTTGAAGATGGTAAGGTCTATGCAATGAGGTATGGCATAGTGGACGAAAGAGGGGGGATAAAAGTGGTTCCGCTGTCCGGGAAGTATGTGCCAGCAGAGGGGGATGTGGTGATAGGCAGAATAGCAGAGATCTCTTTCCCTTTCTGGATTGTTGACATTGCTTCTCCCTACGAAGCGCGATTACACATGTCGGAATTCGCGGATACGAGGGATGAGAAGATAGAGTTTGGCAGCATGAGCAGATTTCTGGATTTAGATGAATTGATCGTAGCGAAAGTGACGAATGTGGATGCGGTAATGAGGGTAGATTTAGCATTAAAGGAAGATTTCAATTTGAGAAGCGGCGGGAGATTGATCGAGATACCACATACTAAGGTACCACGGGTTATAGGAAGGAGTGGTTCGATGGTAAAGATGCTAAAGGAAAAATGTAATTGCTTTATATTTATCGCGAAGAATGGTCGTATTTGGGTAAGAGGGAGAGAGGATAATATGAACCTCGCAACTGAGGCGATATTAAAGATTGCGAGTGAGTCCCATACCTCAGGTTTAACAGATAGAGTGGCGGATTTTTTAGATTCGTTAAAAAGAGAAAAAGGAAGGAGATAAAAAAGAAGAATGAAAGAGGGAAAAGAAGAGATAGAGCTTATAAAAGAAGGAAAGAGATTAGATGGACGGGGTTTCGACGAGCTCAGACCTATAAAAATAGAGGTTGGTGTGTTAAAAAGAGCAGATGGGTCATGTTATTTCGAGTTAGGCGATAATAAGGTGATAGCCGCGGTATATGGACCAAGGGAGATGCATCCGAGGCACGCTCAGGATGCAAAGATGGCTGTGGTCAAATTCCGGTATAACATGGCGCCTTTTTCGGTGGATGACAGAAAAAGACCAGGACCTGATAGAAGGAGCGTGGAAATATCGAAGGTGAGTAGAGAAGCGTTGGACCCCGTTATTATGCGCGAGTATTATCCAAAGACGGCGATAGACGTTTATGTGGAGATACTGCAGTCGGACGCGGGTACGAGAACAGTCGGGATAAATGCTGCTTCTGTCGCTCTTGCTGATGCTGGGATACCAATGAAGGACCTGGTTTCTTCCGTTGCAGTTGGTAAAATAGATGGGGAAATAGTGTTGGATTTGAATGCAATGGAAGACAATCACGGTGAGGCAGATATGCCGGTGGCGATGGTGGCGAGAACAAACACGATTACATTATTGCAAATGGATGGTCGTCTCGAAAAAGAAGAATTTGAGCGTGGATTGAAGCTTGCGATGGGTGCATGTCATCAGATATACGAGTTGCAAAGAGCGGCGTTGATAGATAGATATAGTGAGAGTGTGGATGTATAGGAGGAGGTGAGGCATAGAGATGGGACTTGAGATTGTGAATGATATAAGGAAAGATTATGTACGTGATTTGATAGAAAGTGGTAAGAGGGCAGATGGTAGGGGATTTCGTGAATACCGGGAGATAAATGTGGAAAGGGATGTAATAAAGCGCGCAGAGGGTTCAGCAAGGGTGAGAATAGGGAATACCGATGTTTTAGTGGGTGTAAAACTGGAACCCGGTGCGCCTTTTCCTGATGCACCGGGTGAAGGGGTGATAATAACAAATGCAGAATTTGTGCCTCTGGCATCGCCGGAATTCGAATCAGGACCACCGGATGAAAACAGTGTACAACTGGCGAGAGTAGTGGACCGAGGGATACGAGGCTCAGAAGCAATAGACCTGGCGAAATTGTGTATAGAAGAAGGAGAGAAGGTATGGATGGTTTTTATAGATATACATATATTAGACAACGACGGTAACCTGGTGGATGCCGCTGCGTTAGGTGCTATTGCTTCTCTTCTGAATATCCGCATACCAAACGAGAGATATGGCTTAACAGGCGAAGATACACTGCCCATGCGGGACAGACCGGTAGCGGTAACGACAGTAGAAATTGATGGGAATATCCTGGTGGACCCGGATTTTAATGAGGAAAATGCAGCCGCAAGCAGGCTAACGGTGATTTCAAATGCAGATGGCACCCTATCCGGGATGCAGAAGAGCGGGAGTGGCGGGTTAAAAGAAGAAGAGATAGCAGAAATGGTGGAGATAGGGATAGAAAAGGGAGGGGAAATAAGAGAAAAGTTTTTGTAGAGGTACAAGTGTGAAGTTTTAAATTATGCCTCATATCTTCGTCACTGCTATACGAACAAAAAGAAAAATTAATTTAATCAGAAGTTATAATTTAATATAGTGGTGAAATACCGGAGATGTTTGAGTCGGAGAACTTTATAGTACGGGAGTATTTCAGGAAGATGATAGGGGAGGAAGGGCTGAAGATAATGGAGACCGTTCCGGAGGAAGAGATAACCGATGAGGAAATCGCGAAGCTAAGTGATACCAAACTCACTTCTGTAAGAAAGGTTCTATACACGTTGTATGAGAATAGAATAGCCGAATACAGGACTGAACGTGATGATAATAGTGGATGGATTACGTATTTATGGCACTTTAATCGTGACAATATTAAAAAGCTAATGGAAGAAGAGGCAGAGGGGTTGTTGCAGGGACTAAACAGTCAACTTGAAGAGGAGCGCAAAGGGGTGTTTTATCAGTGTCACTGTCAGCGCGTTTTATTTGAAGAAGCGGCAGCGAAAGACTTCTGGTGCGATGAATGCAGCTCAAATTTTGAATATGTTGATAATGGTGCGTTAATAAAAGAGTTAGAAGAGAAGATAGAAGAGATAGAGAAGTGGAAGCGCGAGATAAAAAAGGGATAAGGCGCGGGTGTATAAAATTATTGAGAGAAGCTGGGTGTGATGAATCGGTTGTGGAGCATTGTATAGCGGTTGCTGAGCTGGCTTTGGAGATAGCTCTTCATTACAATAGCGTGGATGAAAAACTGGTTTTTGAGGGCGCGTTGCTGCACGACATAGGCAGGGCTCGCTCGCATGGTGTGGACCACGGGTTCGTGGGTGGCGAAATAGCGAAGGAGTTAGGACTGGAGGAAAAAGTAGTGAGAATAATTCAGAGGCATGTTGGTGCCGGGATAACCGCGGAGGAAGCGGAGAAAGTAGGACTGCCCCCGGTGGATTTCGTGCCAGAGACAATAGAAGAGAAAATTGTTGCATGTGCGGATAACCTGATTGATGGAACAGAGAGAACGAAGATAGAAGACGCAATAGAGGATTTAAAGGATACGTTAGGCGAAACCCATCCTTCTATAAAGAGAGCGATGACGCTGCACGAGGAAGTGATGGGGAGGGACGGATAACATTTTCATCGAAGATGCTCAATAGATTGTGGAAAAGTATGAGAGATGGGCAAAGGAGTATGGAAGTGGATAATATATAATTGATTCTTTCAGTTCTTTCCTCATTTCTTGTTATGTGCTCTCCCACATCACCCAATCTTCCATCTTCGCTTTTTTACCCTTATCCTCCTCTCCCGCCGCTCCAAACAGCATTTGCGTTACGCGCTTAACCGCACCAGCAGCCTTCGGATGCATCATCATAAACATATCACCACCCGCTATACCCAATGTCAAACCGGTCATAATCTCATACAAAGGACCTCTATACACCGCAGGACCCCAATCTGAATCCTCCTTGATGGGCGAATCCTTCATCCATGCTTCGCGCGCACCCCACGCATTGGTTATACCACAAGATATGGGAAACGCCAAATCCGTATCTCCTTTTAGCGCCGATATCCTCATCCTTTCTATATTTGTGAATGCATAATCCAGACCATAACCAAGCGCAGCAGTTGTAGGGTCTATCACTATATCTCCTCTCGGCACGCCAAGTTTGAACAAATACCGGTTCAGCGTCTTTTGCGCGTTTATGTCAAGCTGAGTCCAGGAAAGAATAACATGCCCGTGTTCCTGCGCCGCTTTTGCTATTCGCTCATAGTCCATGTTCAGGTTTGCAGATGCAATTAAACATCTCTCGCCCTCTGCTGCTTCAGCCGCGGCTTCCAGCACCTCCGGGTCTTTATCCGGATTGCCAGACCCGCCGATGACAAGAGGAACTTTCACAGCTTGCAGCACCTCCTCTACCGTCTTTGCCGCTTCCCTCGCCGGCGTATCCTTTATCGTTGGGTCTGTACTTATCAGATGAATCGTGACCATGTCTGCACCGAATTCACGCACATTCTTCTTCGCCCATTCCCCCGGGTCTTCCATCACATCCTCATAATGTTCTCTCACTGCCTTCGCCAGCGAAATAGGCATGTCAAAGCAATCTACGGAAATTACCGGTGGATTCGGCATTTGATAGTCAAAATTATAGAAAGGCAAAGCCTTTTCTCCTCCTATCGTTACCGTCGCTTCTCTCGTGCCGCCATCAGCCGATGTAGCACCGATTGTCACTTCTTCTATCTGCCCATTCCATTCCGTTTTTGCAACTTCAAATTTCGTGCGTATTAACTCCAATTCCTCCGCTGGTGCTGGCATCATGGACTGCAGAGCTTGAACTACCGAAGGAGGAATCGCCACGCCCGTTGATAATTCCAATTCCACATCCCCTTTTATCTTTACGTCCTCCAACTCCACTACGTCGTATCTCTCCAGTATCCTCGCGATGTCAGCTAAGGTTATTTTCTTCTCCATTTCTCCTTATTTCTTTATTTCTCTTTCTTCTTTTCTCTTCACTATTATCTTTCCGATGCTGATGTCTGCATCCTTCAATATTATCTTTATAGGCGAATTAACTCCCGCTCCTGATGCTACCACTGGTACAGATGTAAGAGGAACTCGAGCTTCTGATGGGGCACCCTCGGCAGCACGAACTTCCACCTCTGCGGGAGCAGCTTCTGCCTCCACTGCCCATCCCTCTGTTACACGTTCTCCATCAACTTCTCTGATTACCCCTTTCACCACTGGATGGTCGACGCGCTGCAAGAATTCCCTGAGCTCTTCTATCGTCTTTACTTCCTTCTCTGTCGCTATCTTATCCTTCATCTCCTCAGGAATAGCCTCTGCCACTCGAGCTTTTAAATCCGATGCCATCCATACCACACGGCGCCATCCACCATCATATTGTATGAACTTGGGACTGTAGAAATATTGTATTCCAATCCCAAGGAACCCCTTTACTTGCTTCCCGCCGCCGACAGACCCCGCGATGGTCGAAAACGGTAAACCAATGGGCGTATCGGTCACTTTCGAGCCCCGATGCACCCAGCCTATTCCTTCAACTTCCGGTATATAAAATCCCGCTACTTCAAAACAGCCACAACTCGTATGCGGCTTCTCAAGGAATGAATGTAATTTTATGGAATCATATTCACCACTTGAGAGTCTTACCGCAGCTTCATTTACACCCGTATATTCCCCTCCTATTGGGTCTATACAATCCCCTTTTGGTATAGGAGCGTTTGGTCCTTCAGGGTCAATCCTCGCTGCCGCTCTCGAATCAAACCAGCTCATCGCACCGCAAAGCGCGATCCTATCCGGTGAAACCACACATACATTCGTCGGTGCAAACGATTGACAAAGCGTGCATTGATAGAATTCATCCACATCTTCATCGTGCAGTCCTCTCGTTTTCACATCCCTCGCTTCGTATATCCTGTTCGCCTCTTCTAACCCCCTTTTCACCTCCTCTTCGTCTGTAATATATGTAGCCTCCATTTTTTCGATGAACGGAAGTTCTGCCTTGAAAAGCATTATCGTTGCCTTTCCTATCTGTTTCAGCGATTTTAATCCCTTCTTCACTGCTTCCTTGCTTATCCTCACCCATATCTCTGCCCTCTGGTTGAGATGCATATACCCCTGAATATAAGACTGATATTCGTGGTTCCTCCGCTCTATAACCGCCTCGAGGTCTTTTTCTATCTGCGCCCCATATACCCTGTATATCATCGCATACGCATAGTTACCGCCTTCTTCCATATCTTCCAGGTCCGGTCCTATTAGGCTAACCTCACCATCTTTTATCCGCTCTGGGTCAGGCTCAAAGAGAACAAGTTCGTACCCCGGCTTTCCTTGCCCCCCTAACTCCACATACATCCCTGCTTTTCTTACCCTTTCGCCCTCATACATAGGGTTTATATCAAAAGGGAACTTCTCCTCTTCTTCTGTGTCTGCCATTTTTTCTTATAACCGTCTCTGAATACTTCTTAAAGAATAGCGTTTAAAAAGATTTTCTAAAAAGTTCGAAAAGGGTGTAGAATAATAGGCAAATGTCAATATTTACACGGTTAATATTTTAACAATTTTAACAATAGCGCCTTTTGTGCATGTAGTCGGTTCTCTGCCTGCTCAAATATCACTGAGTTAGCACTGTTCATTACGTGCTCCGTTATTTCTTCTCCTATATGCACCGGCATGCAGTGCATTATTATAACATCTTCTTTCGCAACCTGCACCAGATTCTCGCTTAGCTGATAATTTTTTAAATCCCTCTTTCTTTTCTCTCTCTCCTCCTCTTCTCCCATTGAGACCCACACATCTGTGTACAGGACATCGGCATCCGCAGCGACTTCTTCTGCATTATTCCGTATTACCACTTCACAACCCATTTCCTTCGCTTTTTCTACTATCACTTTAGCCGGCTCGTATCCTTTTGGACACACAACGCAGATATCCATACCCGTCATCGCAGCACCACCGATTAACGAGTTGCACACGTTATTTCCATCTCCGACCCACGCTACTTTAACACCTGCTAATTTCTTCTTATGCTCCTTTATTGTCATTAAGTCTGCTAACGTCTGGCAGGGGTGTTCCAAATCGCTCAACCCGTTTATTACAGGCGTGGAAGCATATTTCGCAAACTCTTCTATCGTGCTATGCAAATATGCCCTTATCATAACCGCATCAACATAAGCGGAGAAGACCTTTGCTGTTTCTCTTATTCCTTCCCCTCTTCCCAACTGCAGCTCGTGCCAATTTAGACTTATCACATCCCCCCCTAATTCACGCATCGCAACCTCAAAGGAAAGACGGGTGCGTGTAGAAGGCTTCTCGAATATCAGTGCTAATGTCTTACCTTCTAAGTCATTCCTCGCTCTTACGCCTTCTCTTCGCTCCTTTTTCAGCTCTTCCGCTTTTTCTATTATCGCTTCTATCTCCGCATGTGAGAGGTCAAATATCGAGATGAGGTTCATGATAAGGAATAAAGAGAGAGGGAGTAAATAAATAAATTGGGATATATGGTTCTGGGGTCTTGATGCAAATCAATGAACAGCACGCCAGGGTCGTGGTAGAAGTATTCAGAAGTTCCGTTTCCTGCATGGGCGTCGGTATCTAAGATTAATATTCTTTTTAAACCGTATTTCTGCTTCAAATATTCCGCGGTAAATGCCACGTCGTTATAGATACAAAAACCTTCGCCAAAACTGGATTTGGCATGGTGCATCCCACCGCCTATTGAAACGGCTTTCTCGAATTCCCCGCCTTCAACTAAATCAACTGCATGCTTCGCCTGACCCACGATCAACCTCGCAGCTTCTTCCAGTTTCCCCGGTCTGCCGGTAGGTCTATTGTCCGCGCTATGAAACAGATAAAATCTTCCATCGTAATCCGAACCCAAATTCGCTATCAACTTTTGAAAGCCGGCTTCCGCCTCTCCAAGAAACTTTTTAACCCTTCCCTCGCATCCTCAGTTCCAAGGGCATGCCCGAAGCATTCCGCTTCATACCGCAACGCATGCTCCAGGTCCATTTCTATACCACTATTCACCGCATCTTTTATTATTCCGAGCGTAACCGCACTTTTAGAAAGCAGCTTTTTGGTCAGTCTGTCAACCTCGCTGTCGAGCTCATCCACAGGTACAACTTTGTTCACGAGTGCCATTCGAAAAGCTTCTTCTGCATCTATATGCTCACCGCACATCAACATCCCCATCGCCTTTGTCTTCCCTATCAATCTCGTTAGCCTTTGCGTGCCACCGCCACCCGGGATAATTGCCAGGTTTATCTCCGGCAGACCAAATACCGCTTTTTCGGATGCAATCCTGAAATCGCACGCCATTGCGAGCTCCAACCCACCACCCAAACAGAACCCTTTTATCTTTGCTATTATCGGCTTACTCATCCTCTCCATGTATGTTGTTATCCCCTGAACCCACCTGGACCACTCACATGCTTCCATTGAACTTTTCTCAAGTAGCTCTTCTATGTCCGCACCTGCACAGAAAGCTTTCTCTCCACTTCCTGTTATTACAATCGCATGCACTCCGTCATCCGCTTCTGCGTCTACCAGCGCATCTCGCAGCTCTGTTAATAAAGCAGTGTTCAACGCATTCAACGATTTCGGTCTGTTAAGTGTTATCGCTGCGACTTTTTGCTTGCTCTCATATAAAATATTCTCATATTTCTTTTCTCTGGTCATTTTATTGTTATTCCCGGTCTTCACATCGGTTTTTGCAATAAGTTAAATTAACATATTTATATAGAACTGAAGATATAATTTAAAGGTTGAAGTAGCGAGTACGAATTTAAAGCAAGAAAGGGGGTGATAAAAAGAAATGAAAAGGATAAAAGTAGCCATTGCTGGCGTTGGGAACTGCGCAAGTTCTCTTGTCCAGGGTATCGAATATTATAAACACGTGGATGCGAAGGATTGCATCGGTTTGATGCACTATGAGGTCAATGGATACAGACCAGGGAATATAGAAGTTGTCGCGGCATTTGACGTAGATAAGAGGAAAGTACGTAAGGATTTAAGTGAAGCAGTCTTTGCAGAGCCTAACTGCACGGCGGTTTTTTATCGGGTGCCTCATTACGGTGTAGAAGTGAAGATGGGACCGGTTCTGGACGGTGTGGCGTCACACATGCACAGTTATCCAGAGGATAAAACCTTCGTGGTTGCGGATGAAGAGCCTTGCAATGTGGTGAAGGAGCTTAGAGATAGCGGTGCCGAAATTTTAGTGAATTACATGCCCGTGGGCTCGGAGCAGGCAACGAGGTTCTATGCGAAAGCCGCTCTGGATGCAGGTGTGGCGTTTATCAACTGCATGCCGGTGTTCATCGCATCTGACCCCAAATGGGGGAGGGAATTCGAGGAGAAGAAATTGCCCGTGGTGGGTGACGATGTGAAATCACAGATTGGTGCAACGATTGTTCACAGGACGTTGGCGAAGTTGTTCAACGACCGCGGATGTAAGCTCGACCGGACTTATCAGCTTAACACAGGGGGAAACACCGACTTTTTGAATATGTTAAACAGGGCGAGATTGAAATCAAAGCGGATATCAAAGACTGAAGCGGTGCAATCGGTTCTGGATGAGCCGTTGATGCCGGATGACATCCATATAGGACCTTCTGATTACGTGCCATGGCAGCGTGACAATAAGATTTGTTTCTTGCGGATGGAAGGACGGATATTTGGAGATATTCCGATAGACCTTGAACTCAGGCTTTCAGTGGAGGACTCGCCTAACAGTGGAGGAAGTACAATTGATGCGATAAGAGTATGCAAGCTTGCGCTGGATCGAGGAATTGCAGGACCACTGATAGAAATATCTGCGTATACGATGAAGCATCCGCCGATACAGTATCCGGATGAAGTGGCGAGAGAACTTTTGGAAAGATTTATAAGAGGAGAAGCGGTTGAAAATAGTTTTGGAGAAAGAAGGGGGCTTATTACAGGCTAAATCCCTATTCTCTTTCTCTATATTTTTTCCTTATGATTATGAAGAAAAAAGAAGCTTTATCCCAAGCTAAACCACCCTATTTCCTCTCTTTGGGGTTCATAACCCACGATTTATATGGGAACAGGAAAGTAATCGGTGGTGCCTCGGCATATTCAGCAATATTAGCGAGAAAATTTAGGGTTGATTCTGCAATTGCCTCAAGTATAGGGGAGGATTTTGAAGGATTGGATTCCTTAAAGGGCATTCGGTTAGCGTATCAAATAGGTGAAAGGACAACGACATTTATAAATAAACAATATGTCACGAGTGTTGCGGATAGGATAAAGGAGGAAACGATTCCAGAGGCGTGGTTTAACGCCGAAATCGTTTATATATGCCCGGTATTGAATGAGTTAGAAGAGAAGATAATCAGAAGATTTAATGGCTCCGTAATTGGTGTAGCACCGCAAGGCTGGATGAGAAGCATTGGTGAAGGATGGAGAATAGAGAAAAAGAGGTGGGAAAAAGCGAATGAGATTTTGCCGAAAGTGGATTTTGTGGTAGTGAGTGAAGAGGATGCGTTTGAGGAGGATGTTCCGGAATATGTGGAACTTTCAAATATTTTCGTGCTGACAAGGAGCAGGAAAGGTGCGGAATTGTATTGGGACAAGGGAAAGCGTCATGAACATCTACCTGCTTTTGAAAGAGAAGAAATGGATGCTACCGGTGCCGGGGATGTTTTTGGTGCTGCGTTCTTGTTGAGGTATTGTGAGACAAAAGATGTACATAGGGCTGCGATATTTGCATCCTGTGCAGCTTCTTTTGTCGTTGAAAAAGAAGGTGTAGAAGGTGTTCCTTATAGGGAAGAGGTAATGGAGAGGCTGGAGAAAGAGGGGGAGAAGTTTTAAAACTCTATAAAACTCCGGGTTGATTATTGATTGATGCAGCTCACCTCTCTTATAACCCGCGGGATATTCTCCAGCACATCCGTAGCGAGCAGCCCATAACCTTTGTTCTCAAACGCAATATCCCCCGCAGTGCCGTTTACAAACGCAGCAGCAGTTGCCGCCTTGAAAGGGTCAGCGGCGATTGCAAAGAAAGCACCAGTTACTCCTGCCAGCACATCTCCGGTACCGCCAACCGTCATTCCGGCATTTCCCTTTTTGTTTATCTTCACGCGAGTGCCATCAGATATAATATCTGTGGGACCTTTCAACAAAGTAACAACTTTGTTTAGCCTTGAAAAATTCTGCACAAAATTTATCCGTTCTTCCATCCTCTCCTCCGGAGGTACTTTTACTTCTATTTCCATCTTCGATAATTCTCCTGCATGTGGAGTTACGATAACGAGTTTATCCTCTACCTCCACAGGCAAATGCAATCCATAGAACCCATCCGCATCTACTACCACCTTTTTGCTCGCATCATCCTCGATTATCATCCTCGTTGCTTTTTTCGTTTCCCCCGCGGCACCAAGTCCCATACCTATTATCACTACATCATGCTTGTTTATCAAATTAGATACCGCTGGCACGTCTTCTTCTACCAATATCTCAGAAGAAAGAGGTTGGACGATCAGATTAGGTGACAGTGAAGAGATAATAGAAGAAACGCTTTTAGGTGCTGCTATTGTCACCCAATCAGCACCAGCACGGAGAGAAGCAAGAGCGGCTAAAGCGGGCGCGCCAAAAAAAGGACCTCCGCCCACTATTAACACACGTCCATTATCCCCTTTACGGCTGCTTGTCTGTCTCTTCACGACCATTCGCACGTCTCCAGGACCTGCTAACTTCTCCAT
>JAODGL010000021.1:0-7684 GCA_025464585.1 Methanosarcinales archaeon | reverse complement strand
TTTCCCTTGCTCTGAGTGCGGAAGAATCATTTATTTCTTCAATTTCATATCCGCTCGCTTTTAAAATTCGCCAATTTCTACGTGTTTCTTCTGTCCTCAAATCTTTTGAACTGCCTATTAAAAGTATTCTCACGTCAAAGCCATGCAAATGTCGCGCAGCCGCGAAAGCGTCGCCACCGTTATTGCCTTTCCCTGCTATTATCGTGACTTTTACTCTTTGCCCTTTTTCTTCAAACCTCTTTTTTAGCTCGTTTGCAATCCCCGCGCCTGCATTTTCCATTAGTTGCGCAGGAGAGAGCCCGAAGAATTTGCAGTTCTCATCCAGGGCTGCCATCTCCTCTGATGTTATCCCGCCTACTATCCCCTCTTTCATATTCCTGTCGTACTCGTGGTTTTTTTCATCAGCCTATATTGACGATTCTATCCACGCCAAATACTTATCATATCCCGCAACAATCGGAAGTACAATGATTTCAGGCAGCTCATAGCTGTGAACTTCTTTTATTCTTTCTATAATCTTATCTACCTTGCTTTTTTCTGTCTTTATTATCAGCAAAGCCTCTCTATCTTCGCAAAACTCGCCCTTCCACCGGTAATACGAGTCCACCTCCGCAACATTCACACATGCCGCCAGCTTTTCTTCCACCAGAAGCCGTGCTATCCTCTCCGATTCAATCACGCCTGCGGTGCACAACACCACGAAAAAGTCCTTTTTCATTGCCTGGTGCTAAGTTCTTCCAGCACTTCCCGGGGCAGTTGCCTGGCAATGTCTATTTTCTTCACGCAAGCGGTCTTTATCCCTCTCTTCTTCGCTTCTTCTCTCAGAGCTTTCGCCTTTATTTTCTTCACCAATTCTTCTAACTCTTCCTCATCTTCCATACCCATACTTATCACCAACCTTTATATATAACGATTGTTATAAATAAAAGATAGTATAAAAATTTAAAAAAAGGAGGTAATTGCGATGTGTAGTGTAGGAGGGGGCGACTTCAATTTAGAAATAGAGAAGATAGAAGTAACGAGATACAGGTGCAAGGACTGCGGGAACAAGTTTGATGCGATGGGAGAAAAAGTTGTCTGCCCTTCATGCCAGTCGGAAAACGTTGTGATAGCGTAAAAAAATCCAGTCCTTGAATAGCAGCAGCGGCTGGTGCATGCCATGATTAGCGGAGCTTTTAAAGAGGAAAAATGAAAAAGGATCTGGATACGCTGTTAGAGGAGTTAACGCACATTCATCCGGATTTTAAATTCATCTCCACCGATAAGGTTGAAGTAGGCGATTGGGTTCGTTGGAAATGCAGGTATGGATGTAAAGCGTATGGCAAGCATCTGAACTGCCCACCTTATGTACCATCGCCAGAAGAGACGAGGAAACTGATACGGTGTTATGAGAAGGCGATAGTAGCGAGATTTGACGCTAAACCTAACTTAGAAGTGCCTCCTTCGCATATACACCATTTCCTATGGGATGCCATAAAAGTCTTCTATGACACGATGTTCGAGATGGAAAGGCATGCATTTCTATCTGGCTATTACAAAGCGTTCGCAATGGTCGGACTTTGCTGTGCGTATTGCGATGAATGCATACCGGAGAGGGAAAATTTTTTAGACCAGGCAGTGAAGAGGTTTTGTGTACATCAGCACAGGATGAGACCAGGGATGGAGGCATGTGGGATAGATGTATTCAAGACGGTCAGGAATGTGGGATATGAAGTGGAAGTGCTAACATCACCGTATGAAAGGATAACCTTTTTTGGGCTGCTTCTGTTAGAATAAATCATTCTTCCATATAGGCACCTTCTTCTTCAATTCATCTATCAGATATTCACAAGCTCTGAATGCGTCCTTCCGGTGCTTTGCCCCCACCAGAATGAGAACGATGTTCTCACCTACTTTCAATGAACCTTCTCGATGAACTATTTCCACCGCTTCGATGTCAAACTTTTCTAAAGCACCTCGCTTCAGTTTCCTCAGCTCTTCCTCCGCCATTTCTCTATATACTTCCACTTCCATCCCTTTTATCGCACCTTCTTCCCTTACCACGCCTAAAAACGTTACGATAGCACCTATCTCCGGCTTCTTCATCTTCCTTACGAGTTCCTCAATCGAGAAATCCTCTTCCGTAATCATTATCTCAGCCTCCACTCACCGGAGGAAAAAGAGCAACTTCATCCTTGTCCTTTAGTTTCTCATTTAGAGAGGCATAGTTATGATTCAGCGACACTATCAACTTCGCTTTCTTCAAATCCGGATGCTCTTTTATTAGAAGGTCTACAATATCCTTTATCCTTGCGTCTTCCTCTACCTCCATCTCTTTTTGCTTCTCACCGACGATTCCCCTGCACCTTGCAAAGAATCTTAGTTCAATCTTCATGACTTTCTCCCTATTGTCTGCATCTTTTGTATCATTTATTTCAATCCCTCCACCCCGTCAATCTCTCGATATCTTAGATAGTTCATCATGACTGACTGTGCCTCATCGTTTACACTTCCGGCAGAGTAGATTATTCTCACTTCAACCACCACCACTAAGCCGGAAAAGCTCTATTTTATCATCATTTGTTACTGTCTCATCTTTTGAAACGAGTTTGTTATTTTTTATAATGATTACCCCAATGGGATGGATACCGAGCTCTTTTAAAATAATCTCAATCGGCATATCCCTATCCTCGATTTTAATCTCTCTGATATTCCCCGCAGGGGTGGTTATTTTCATGCTCTTCTTCTCCCTCTCCTTCCAATCAACCTGCTTATACCGTCGCTTGTTACCATACCTGTGACTTTTCTATCACTGTCTATAACCGGGAGTGCAGAGATGTTGTATTTCTCCAATTTCCTCACCACTAACTCCAGAGGCTCTTCAGAATCCGCAGTTATTACCCTCCTCGTCATTATCTCTTCCAATCGCCTGTATTTCTTTGCCACTGCTTTTGAGATGTCCCATGCAGTTACGATTCCTACCAGCTTCTCGTCATCTGATATAACTGGTAGATGCGTGAATTGCCCCTTCATGATTATATTTGCCGCTTCTTCAATCGAGGCATCCTCTTTTATCGCGATGACTTCTCCCTTGCTTATCATCACGTCTTTTACCAACGGCAGCTCCTTTATCTGTTTCATCGGCTTAAAAACAGTATCTCCTGGCAAGCTTTCAACTGGTTGAGAAATCAAAAACTCCCCATTTTCTATCCACGCTTTCAACTCCTCTGCCACTTTCTTCGCCATGAAGTAACTTGAAAGCGGTGCGGTTCTCACTTCCTTGCCATTTAGCTCGATACTTCCGGATTTAAGCTCTTTATACGAAACTTTCCTTAGTACCGGTCTCGCTCTCCTTGCAACACCATAGTCGAGCATATTCGTTACAATATCTTCATCGTTCACTGCGGTTCTCAGTGCTATTCCTTCATTCAATATCGGGATGGGTATTCCGATGCCAACGTATAACGTCGTGCCATATTTTTGGAAGATAGCAGCCCTTAAAAATTCCGTGTTCATCTCTTTTAGATCCCCTCTCACCATCAATGTCCCAAGGTTATTTACGGGGTCATGCTGCGTCCCTTCTCCTATGATATACCCTTTTGCGCCGCAGAGGAATATCCTCGTTCCTAAACCTATCGTCTCAAAAAGTGGGTCATTAAACAAAGGTGAGAGTTCCCCAGCGCCGCAGTATGTCGCATTCCCATAGTGTGGTAGTAGCATTCCCATATATGTGTATAAAGTGTGGTCCGTTGAGTTCGTTGCCACGTTATACCGCTGATATGCATTTCTTGGATTTATCATGATTGCCTGATTCAAATCTTCGATGGTAATCGTTGTCTCTATTTCCTTCCGTGGATAGCAGTCCGTGCCGTATGCAAGAGCTCGGACCTCTATCGGTTTCCCAGCCGCAAAATCTTCTATCACGTGAGCGCCACCGTATTCCATCCCTCTATCATCTGACAATTGCGCTGCCCCAATGTAGGCATCTACCGCCGCAATCCCCGTGTAAGCCTCGACATCATTTAACCACACCTTTTGCATCTTTATCGGCGGGTCTGAATGCCCGAAGTTAAAGAAGACGCCAGAGGAGCACATAGCGCCAAATGTTCCGGTTGTGACAACATCCACCTCTTTTGTTGCTTCTTCCGGTCCTAATTCCTTCACGATCTCTGACATCTTGTCTGCGGTTACGACCCTTACGCTTCCATCTTTTATCCTTTCATTTATTTCAGAGACTGTTTTTTCGACCACCGCCCGTCATCTCCTCCATTGATCTTATCTCTTCTTGCACCCAAAAACGAACTTTTTCGCTGCTTATTTTGGCAATCGTGAAACATCCTTTCCTTGCTCCTCAATCTTCTCTTATCGCCCTCACTTCCTCCAGTATCCACTCCATTATCTCTTCATCCGCCATGTATTCTGTTTCTACTAACTTCCGCAGTCTTATAGGAATATTATCCATCCGATAGACGTTCCCTTCCGCTTCCACGCCACTTATCGCACACGGAATGACAACATCTGCAAATTCGGTAGTCAGGTTCGCATAAGGGTCTACCTGAATAACAGGTATCTTTGATAGGTGACCTATTGACTCCCCTGGAAAATGCGCTCCTGGGTCACTCGCAACAAACAACGCAGCATCACATTCTTTCCTCCATAAAAGGTCATTCGATGCCGTCTCTCCCGGGTTATACCACGCGTAGCCTCTGGATAAATCAACGGCAAATGGATACCCCGTTTCCCACGTGCATACCTGATTGAATCCATTTACGTTGTAATGACCCCTCATGGGCATTATACTAAACTTGGTGTGTGTATGCGCTGCTCTTGTCGTCTGTATTGCATTTACAATGTTGTTGTGCCTTCCCCTGGTCTGCGTCACACCCATACCAAAGAAGATTATCCCGAACTTCGCTTCTTTCATCATCCTCACGATCTCTAATAAGTCCTTCTTTGAGACGCCACCTACCTTGTCCGGCACTACATCTTCATGCCCATAGAGAATAGCCCTTAGCGCAGAGAACACAAGATAATCTTTCCCTTGCTCTATCTGCAGGAACACGTCCGCCATCTTCGCCGTCGCTGTCTTCCTCACATCCACCACGATAAGTTTCTTGTTCTTTTTGCCTTCTGATGTCCAATACCCCTTTGAGATATAAGAGTAGCGCTTCATGTGGTTAGCATGCGCAGCAGCAGGATTTGCACCCCAGTATATAACGAGGTCTGCACGGTTTTTTACCTCTCCAAGCGTGCAACTTGGAAGACCAACATCCTGAATCGCCAGCACGGAAGGTCCGTGACACACCGAAGCCGTATTGTCTATAACGGCGCCTATCTCTTCTGCAAGCTCTATCCCCACTTTAGTCGCTTCACAGACCGTTGAACTCCAACCGTACATAAGCGGTCTCTTCGCAGCCGCCAGTATCTCTGCAGCCTTTTTTATCGCCATACTGTAAGAACATTCCTTCAAAATGCTGTTCTCTCTTATCGCCGGACTTTTTATTCTCCCATGCCCCATTAGCTTGCTCTTTCCCACTGCACATGCGCCCCTTACCTTCTTCACTTCGTTATTCTCTACTTCCACTACTATGTCATCGCATACACATCCACACAACGGACACACAACATCCGTAATTTCTACCATTTTTTCTCATCCCCTCCTTTTATATATTCTATATATCTCCTCAACAGTTCTATCTCTTCTCTTTTTTCATCTTTGTTCGTTCCTCCATCCTTTATCCTTTCATCTGTCTCGGATGGTATTTATCCATGTCAAATCTTCTCAGTAGCAATGCATTTCCAACCACCGTAATGTCGCTCAAAATCATGGCAACAGCAGCAAGCATGGGGGAAAGAAAAAGGATGTGAAATACGGGATACAGAACTCCTCCGGCTATTGGGATTGCCGTGCCATTATACAAAAAGGCGAAGAACAAATTCTGCTTGATTTTTTCCATCGTCTTCTTGCTTAACTGCAATGAACAACTTACCTCACTTAGAGCTTCTCTGGTCAACACTATATCCCCTGCTTCTATTGCGATATCGGTTCCGCTTCCTATTGCTATTCCTATATCTGCCTGACTCAGGGCAGGGGCGTCATTTATGCCATCCCCAACCATCGCAACAATTTTACCCTGAGCTTGCAGGCTTTTAATCGCAGAAGCTTTCTCTCCTGGCAGCAGTTCAGCAAGGACTTTGTCTATATTCAGCTCTTTACCAATTGCCTTCGCTGTTCTCGTATTGTCCCCGGTAAGCATGATTATTTCCAATCCTTCTCTTTTCAATTCTTCTATCGCTTCACGAGCACCTTCCTTCACGAGGTCGGCAACAGCAATTATGCCTCTGACTTCTCCATTCACCCCAAGGCTCATAACTGTTTTGCCCTGCTCTTCCAGACTTTCTATTTTAGCTTCAACATGCCTTAGCTCGATTTCGTCTTCTTTCATAAGCTTCCTGTTACCGAATGAGATGCGATGACTATTATACTCCGCCCTTATGCCCTTTCCCGGAATCGCGATAAACGAATCCGCCATGGGTATTTCCCCCCCTTTCTCCTTTGCACTCCGGATTATTGCTTCTCCTATTGGATGTTCTGACCCCATCTCTGCGATGGCAGCGAATTTCAGTATCTCTGCTTCTTTGCTTCCTACTGGAACGACATCTGTGACTGCTGGCGTTCCCTGCGTCAGCGTGCCGGTCTTGTCAAATACGACAGTATCAAGCCGGTAAACCTTTTCCAGCGCTGACCCGGATTTGAACAAAATCCCGTGTTCCGCACCTTTACCTATGCCTACCATTACCGCAGTGGGAGTGGCGATTCCTAAAGCACAGGGGCAGGCAACCACCAGCATAGCGACGAAAATCGTAAGTGCAAAAAGGAGTGGTACGCCGGTGATAAAATACCATACCCCAAAAGCAGTCATGGCGGAGAGCACCACCCCCGGGACGAAGTAAGCGACCACGCGGTCGGCGATTCGCTGTATCTTCGGTTTTGAACGCTGAGCATCCTCCACCATTCTGATTATTTGTGCCAGCACGGTATCTTTTCCCACCTTCTTCGCCTCGATTTTCAACATGCCGCTTCTATTTATTGTTGCTCCAATCACCTCATCTCCCCTTTTCTTCTCCACTGGCATGGATTCACCGGTAATCACCGATTCATCAACCGAAGAGTATCCTTCAATAACAATTCCATCCACTGGTATTCTTTCCCCGGGTCTGACTACTACAATATCTCCAATACGGACATCCCCTGCCGGAATATCCTGTTCCTTACCATCTCTTATTATTGTAGCCTGCCTGGGAGCAAGCCCCATCAGCTTTTTTATCGCCTCTCCTGCTTTGCCAGCCGATATGTTCTCCAGTAGCATCCCCAGCGTTATAGTGGTGATAACAGTAGCAGAGGCATCATAGAATGTAGGGGCATGGATGAAGAAGGTAGCGACGACACTATAAAGGTATGCGGTCGTCGTGCTGAGCACCACAAGAGTATCTACGGTTGCGATTCTATTCCTTAAGGCACCATAAGCGCGTCTGTAAAAAGGCAGCCCCACTACGACCTGGACCGGCGTGGCTAAGAAGAAGAGCAGAAGTTTATCCTGCGGGAATTCAAGAAATAGTTCAATAAGCACAATGGGGATTGTGAGAACAAGTCCGAGTAAGAAAACCCGCCACTCTTTCCACCTTCCCACTTTCTCCACCTTCT
>JAODGL010000059.1 GCA_025464585.1 Methanosarcinales archaeon | reverse complement strand
ATCTGGACTGCACACGGGAGATTTCCAACCAATACACAGGGCTGGTGGGGTGGGGCTCATCCTTTCAGCATTCTCGACTGGACGGTTGTTCACAATGGCGAAATCTCTTCTTACGGGACGAGCCGTCGTTATTTGGAGATGTATGGCTATCATTGCACCCTGCATACCGACTCGGAGGTGATGGCGTATGCTGTGGATCTGCTGATGAGGAAACAGGGGCTTTCGATGAGCGTGGTTGCGAGAATTTTCGCACCGCCAGTCTGGGCGGTGATAGAGAATAAGGCAGAAAAAGAGAAGAATTTACTGACCACGTTGAGGATGGTCTATGCACCGTTACTCATGAACGGACCTTTTACCGTGATAATTGCGCATCATGGTGAGATGATAGGCTTGACAGATAGAATAAGATTGCGCCCCCTTACTGCGGGCGTCAGAGGAGAAATGCTTTATCTGTCTTCAGAAGAGGCGGCAATAAGGCTGGCATCACCGGAACTGGATAAAGTGTGGACACCAAATGGTGGAGAGCCTATCGTTGGGAGAGTGAGGAGGAAAGATGCAATCATATCTGTTGCCTGAGTTCGAGGTTGAACGTAAGGAAGAGAAGTGCATTCGGTGCCAGGTTTGCGTGAGACAATGTGCATTCGAGACACATCGGTATGACGAAGAACTTGACAGGATGTTCTCAGATGTGGAGAAATGCGTAGGCTGCCAGAGATGCGTTGTCTTCTGCCCAACGAATGCATTGAGCGTCAGACCTAATCCGTCTGCATATAAGCTTAATTATAGCTGGACGGATGAGAGGATAAGTGATCTGACGAAACAGGCGGAGACTGGCGGCGTTATACTCACAGGAGGAGGTAATGACAAGCCTTATCGCGTTTACTTCGACCATCTCGTATTGAACGCCTCACAGGTAACAAATCCTTCCATAGACCCGTTAAGAGAGCCTATGGAACTGAGAACATTTCTGGGATGCAAACCTGATACTCTTGCTCTGGAGTCATGGTCAGAATTGGGAGATGTGGAAATAAGAACAGCGATGCCGCCAAATGTGATGATAGAGACACCAATCCTTTTCACTGCAATGTCTTATGGTGCAATAAGCTATCAAGCGTTTAAATCGCTTGCGATTGCCGCCTCTGAATATGGAACTCTTTTTAACACAGGAGAAGGAGGTCTTCCCAAAGAATTGCGTGCGAAATACGGGAGGAATGCGATTGTGCAGTGCGCATCTGGTAGATTTGGCGTTGATGCCGAATACTTGAACTGCGCGGCTGTTGTGGAGATAAAGATAGGGCAGGGAGCGAAGCCGGGTATAGGTGGGCATCTACCGGGTGAGAAGGTCTCTTGTTCTATTGCAGAGACGAGGATGATTCCTGAGGGTACAGATGCTCTTTCACCAGCGCCACAGCATGATATTTATTCAATAGAGGACCTATCAACACTCATCTATGCGCTTAAGGAGGCTACGAATTATGAGAAGCCCGTGAGTGTGAAGATTGCTGCGGTTCACAATTCCGCGGCTATCGCTTCCGGTATGGTTCGTGCAGGTGCAGATATAATAGCTCTGGATGGATTAAGAGGGGGGACCGGCGCCGCACCGAAGATAATAAGGGATAATGTCGGCATACCAATCGAACTTGCGATTGCATCGGTGGACCAGAGGCTTCGTGAAGAGGGCATACGAAACAGGTGTTCAATCATTGCCGCTGGTGGAATAAGATGCAGTGCAGATGTGATTAAGGCAATAGCTCTCGGCGCAGATGCAGTTTACATAGGCACTGCTGCTCTTGTTGCAATGGGCTGCACGCTATGCCAGAAGTGTTATACCGGGAAATGCAATTGGGGGATATGCACGCAAGACCCTTACCTTGCGAAGCGGATAAATCCTGATATTGCATCACGGCGCCTGGTGAACTTGCTGAGGGGCTGGAGTCTGGAGATGAAAGAGATGCTCGGCGGTATGGGAATAAATGCAATAGAGAGCCTGAGAGGGAACAGAGACCATTTGAGAGGGGTTGGACTGGAGGAGTGGGAGCTTGATGTGCTGGGTGTTAAAGGTGCGGGAGAATGATTTTCGTTTATGATTTTTTTTTATCGCTAATCTCCCTATGAGCACTGAGGAATAATTCTTGAAGATCATTGACATCTGCCCTATGCATTCTCTGATATATTTTGAATTGAGTAAAGGCGCGTCTGTCAGGCAGTAGATCTTGTTCAGCTCTGATCAGTTTAGAAATATATATTTGTTTTTAATAACGTGGTGATAAAAGAGATAATGAAATGAAAACAGGAGAAGAAGTGAACGAGATGGAAATAGACGCATCTAAACTGACGCACAAGGAACTGAATGACGCCATAAGGAATTGTGTGCTCGAAGGTGCAGAGAGAATCATACTGAGGAACGTTTATGGGCAAAGATACATTGGAACAAGGCTCTATTCTCCAAATCCAGATAATAAAGTAGAGATAGAAATCTTCGGCACTCCAGGGAACGACTTAGGTGCTTTCCTCAATGGACATCGAATAATAGTGCATGGTAACGCACAGGACGGCGTTGGTAATACAATGGACGATGGGGAAATAATGGTAGAAGGGAGAGCGGGCGATATAGTGGGGATGTCAATGCGTGGTGGAAAGATTTTCATTCGTGACAGTGTTGGATACAGAGCGGCGATGCACATGAAGGGGTATTCGGGTAAGAAGCCTGTTCTTGTTATTGGCGGGACTGCACAGGACTTCCTCGGTGAATACATGGCTGGTGGAATTGTTATCCTACTTGGACTCGGAAATGTATCACACAAGGCAAATTTCATCGGTACCGGGATGCACGGTGGAGTGATTTATATAAGGGGCGAGGTGGAGAAGTATCAGTTAGGGAAAGAAGTGGGAGTGCTGAAGTTAGAAGATAAAGATGAGGAGATTTTAGAGAAGTATGTGCGTGAATTTACCAATTATTTCGATTTGGGCATTTCGCAAAAGGAGATTCTGAGTGAAGAGTTCATTAAGCTGTTGCCAGTTTCAAAGCGACCTTATGGGCGAGTCTATGCGTATTGATTCAACCACCCTTTTTTGAGGGAAAGGAAAATATGAGAATATATAAATCCGAGTCGTCGGTTTCGCATCCACGATTCCGGTCAAAGGTAAGCACATATTTGAACCTGCTATCCGGATGCATAATCGTGGTAACGGAAAAGGAGGAGGTATCGCGGCAGTTGGACTTTCACATGAAGACCTCGGCGTTTCAAGGTCAATACTTAAAGATGATTATCTGCTACTGATAGCATTACTCGACCCGGAAGCACGCAGCGAGGTAGAAGAGGGTTTCATAACGCCTTTAATGGACGTTGATAAGTCAGAAAGGATACCAACCGTTTCAGATTATCGTAAGATACCGGGTTTAGAGCTAAAGCCACCAGATGTATGGCGGTATTTTGTCCGGGTTAAGGAGGATGTGCTTGATAGGTTCATAAGGGAAAATAAATTGGCGGATATGGACAGAAGAAGGGCAGAAGACGAGTTCATCTACCAGAATAGTTTCAAAATCAATACGAGGTTCTATGCTTCACTCGGCGAGAAGAGGGCGTTTGTGCTCTCGCACGGCAGGGATATGATGATATTAAAGATAGTTGGTTATGCAGAGGACATAGTAAGATACTATAAACTTGAAAATTTCCGCGCTCATGTCTGGATTGCACATCAGCGGTATCCCACAAAAGGTAGGGTCTGGCATCCGGGCGGCGCACATCCATTCATGGGCATGCATGAAGCACTCGTTCACAATGGAGATTTTGCTAACTATCATTCCGTAGTGGAATATCTTGAACAGCGAGGCAGACATCCTCTATTCCTGACCGATACAGAGGTTTCTGTTCTGTTGTTCGACCTGCTAAACAGGAAGTATAACTACCCGCTGGAGTATATTATCGAGGCGATGGCGCCCACGACTGAACTTGACTTTGATATGCTACCGCCGGAAAAACAGAAGATATACCGCGCCATACAGACCACGCACATACATGGCTCGCCTGACGGACCCTGATTCTTTATAATTGCGAGAAATGAGCCTTAAGAGAACTATTTCCAGTTGATTGGAATAACGGACACCTCTATGCTGAGACCGCAGGTATTTGCACTTGTAGAAGATGATGATGTTCAGATAGGGCTCATCGGGTCGGAAAAGCAGGCGATAGATGCAACACTTAAGAGTTTATACGAGGAGGATAAGAGATTCCTTGCTGTCGCAGATAAGTACTGGAATGCACGAGGCGGGAGCTATACCGATGGTGGTGCGTTCATATTCTCAATAAGAGGAAGCGATAAGAAGACACTCGTATGCACCAATAAGTTCGGTGAAGTGGTGAAAACACCGGAGTATCAGACACATTGCGATTTTACAAGAGAGGTCACACCACCTCCGGATAGTGATAAGCAAAGAGAAAAGATAGAGGCAGAATTGAGGAGTCCCCAAACATTATTCGAGTTCTTGAGAAGAGGAGTTAAAGAATGGGACTGGGATATGCTGCGATGGACTGTGTCAGAGCTTACGAAGTATGCGAACGGGGAAGAGGGGAGAAAGAAGAAGGAGGAAGAGAGAAAGGGGATGGGAATAAGCATCACACCTCCTGTAAAGCGATTGTGATAGAGGGTTTAACGCTCTTTAACGACCGCAGGTATGACGCGGGCACTAAAAAGAGGAGTTCGATAGTCCAGATAGTAAAAGAAGCACTTCATAAGATATTTGATGCGACACCGACGATAGAGGCAAAAAGCGGGGGTATCTATCATCGCATCTGCTGGTCGAATAAGGATTGTTTAAGACCACCAGGGAGAGGAGAAGATGTTTTGATAGAGAATGCGGCGGAGTTTCCACCCGAAGGAGAAGAAAGTGTTGCAAGACTTCTCGTAAAGGCTTATAAGATGGGCTGGAAGCGATTCATTGTGTATAATGCACGGGGGCAGCGTTTTTGTGGCTCGGGATTGGGTCCTCATACAACAGGTGTGAGGATTGACGTTTATGATAGCCCCGGTGATTATCTCGGCTCGTCTATGGACGGTGCAGAGCTTTACATACACGGAAACGGGCAGGACCAGCTCGGACAGATATTGAAGCGAGGGAAGCTCGTGGTATTCGGTGATGTCGGGCAGACGTTCATGTATGGAGCAAAAGGCGGGGAAGCGTACGTATTGGGAAACGCGGCTGGCAGACCGCTTATAAATGCAGTAGGAAAACCGCGTGTGGTGATAAATGGGACATGTCTTGATTATTTAGCAGAATCGTTCATGGCTGGCGACCCACTAAATGGTGGTGGCTTTGTAGTGGTGAACGGGCTTGAACCCGATGATAAAGGTAATTTCAAAGAACAGGATACGCCATACCCGGGTTCAAATCTGTTTTCACTTGCATCGGGCGGTGCGATTTATATAAGAGACCCGCATTGCAAGCTGGTAGATGACCAGTTAAACGGTGGTGAATTCTCAATCCTAACGTCAGAAGATTGGGAGCTTATTTTGCCTTACTTGAAGGAGAACGAGAGACTTTTTGGTATATCCATTGAGAACGACCTTCTGGTAGTGGATGGTGAGAAGAAAACACCACAGGAGGTGTACAGGAAGGTTAAGCCGTTGAAGACCGCTATCCTTGCTGCGGGTGAAGAGGTGGATGATTAGAATGTGCTTAATAAAGGAGGGGTAAAAACGCATTTGATATACGCCGATTGCTGTTGTAGCTCTTCCTCTTCTCTTTAGAGGCTCTGAATCACCATTTCAAGATTAATCGGCAGGTTTCTACGCGTAGCACGCCTGACTGCCTCCTTGTATTTCTTGACAGCCTCTTTTCGTGGCACTTTGTGGCAGACGTAAACCGTAAATCCGAGAAAATCAACGCCCTCTGAGAAGTTCTTTATCTTTGTTTTCTGCGGATGTAGCGTAAGTTCCAGCTCCTCTAAGATTTCTTTTACGTGAAGTAATGCCTCTTCTGCCTCCTCTTCGCTACCACAGAGCACCAAGAAATCATCTGCATATCTAACCACCTCATAGCCGAATTCTGCCATCCTTTCATCGAAGTAGTGCAGATATATATTGGCTAAAAGGGGAGATATGACACCGCCCTGCGGCGTTCCAATGACATTCTTCGCCCTT
>JAODGL010000124.1 GCA_025464585.1 Methanosarcinales archaeon | reverse complement strand
ACCCAGAGAAGGGAGCAAAAAGGAAGTGTCAAGGAGGATTCTCATATCTGTCCTGCTCCTCCTTGCTTATTTTCTCCACTTCTTTAAAACTAAGGGACGCAAACTTCTTTCCTTTTACTGCAAGCTCCACAGCGTCCCTTACCCCTATCGGCTCCAAAATGAGCTTGCCACCCGCAATGCAAAGGCTCATCTTGCCTCCTTCTCTCAGGTCAAGCCTCTTTGCAAGAATCTCTGGAATGTGAAGTGCAAATTTCTTCCCGATTTTTACCTCCGCTTCTTGATTCATAATCTCAACTTCCTTATCACATCCGCCGTGACCTCAACGAACCTCTCCATCAACTTCTCCTTTATCTCCTCCGTTGCACCTTCCACCGTTACTCTTATCAAAGGCGAAGTATTAGAAGCCCTAATAAGTACCCAGCCCTCTTCTCTCAGGTCTATTCTTATTCCATCCATCGTATTTATTCTATCGGCGCCATATTCAATTGCTAACTGCTCAGCGAGAACACGCATTGCTTCAAACTTCACTCTGTCTTTACAGTCCAGGTTCCTTCGCTCCTTTGGAAACTTTGGCAGCTCGTCCACAAGCTCCGATAACTTCTTTCCTGTTTTAGCCAGCACCTCCGCTATTTTTAGCGGGATTATCATCGCATCGTCAAACGGGAAGAAAGAAGGCAGAACGTAATGCCCGCTTGATTCTATACCGAGCAGTGCATCCCTTTTTTTCGCTTCTAATGTCAAGAAAGTATGCCCAACCGGTATTCGTTCTATTTTAGCACCTAAGGGCTCTAACTCGCGCTCGACAAGCATGGAGCATTCAACATTTGCTAATACAATTCCCTTTTTCTCCTCCAATAGCTCTTTCGCTACGATAACGCCACACTGGTCTGCGCTCAGCATTCTTCCTTTATCGTCTATGATTGCCACTCTATCGCCATCGCCATCGAAAGCAGCGCCAAAATCTGCTCTTTTTCGTTTTACTTCTGTTTTTAAAGCTTCTAAACTCGCATCTGTGGGTTCAGAGGGTCTATTGGGAAAAGAAGGGTCAGGATTTAGAAACAGCGCATCGGTTTTTAGTTTTACACGACTCATTACGTCCAGCGTTACCAGTCCCATGCTTCCGTTTCCACAATCCAGCACAATTTTTTTACCCTCAAAGATGTTACCATCAAATCTCTTCGCTATGTGTCCTATATATTCATCTCTCAAATCTGTTTCATAATAGCTGCCAACCTCACTCCACAGAACCCTTTTTCCTTTTCCCCCAAGCACTATATCCCTTATCTTCTCGTTCTCCTTCGCGGAAAAACCTATTCCTTCTCCTGTGTATAGCTTCACGCCATTCCATTCCGGTGGTAGATGTGATGCGGTCACATACGCGATGATATCCCTTTTGAGCCGCCATCCGGAGAAAGCACAAAGACCAAATGGGGTTGTTCCTGCGCAGGTCACATCCATACCCGACGAAAGTAAACCAGAGATAAACGCAATCGAAAGTAAAAGAGAAGTAGCTCGTATGTCGTTACCCACAACCACGCTCTTTTCGCCTCTTTCTTCTGCATACGTTCCCAGAGCAACCCCTATCTTTAGCATCGTCTCTGGATGCAGGTCCTCATTATAAATCCCCCTTACGTCATACGCCCTAAATATATGCGCAGGTGTCTGTCTTTCTTGCATGGTTATCTTTACATTTTTCGGCTCTTCAAGTTTAAATTTAGAATATCATCTATCCTCGCATCTGTCTTTAATGCGGTATCCGAGAAATGAGTTCTGCTTGCAGAAAAACCGCTTAGGTGCAAAGCATCAATTAAGGAAGAAATAGGCGGTGGAGGAACTTTCAAAGCCTTGCATATCACATGATGCTCAAAATAAAAAGGTATATCCAGCTCATTTATGCATGTTGCAACGATTTTCATCGCTTCTTTCTTCTTACCCAGCTCTCTCTTTACCAACTCTTCTTGCACCTGTTCGCAAAACCTCTTCTCTTTTATCGCTTCTACATATAATGGACCTGCAATCCGCATTTTTGCAGCACCACAGACCTCGCATTTCTTCTTCACGTTCATCCCCAGCATATCGGAGCAAGGAAAGGCAAATCTATTGCCACAGGAGAAGCAATGGGCGATGAAACCAAGCCTTTTCATGCGCTCATCTGCTTTCTTCGCTCCTTTTTCCACTCGTGCGATAATTCTTATGAAATGCGACCTGGAATAAGATAGCAGTGGCTGTATCGCCCGGTCATATTTGCACAGGTCTCTCGTTACTCTACCTAAGAGAATACGAGTTGCCATCTCGGGATGATACTCGGTGTTAAGAGGTTTTGCTGCATACTTTCTCAAGCCACCGGAATGAGCGCCGCATAACGGTGCGGTATCTGTCGCAGTAATCAGCAATAACTTCTTTACCGATTTGCAAGCAGCATCCAGAAACGGAACTGGCGACCCAAAAGGGTCTATATCCACTAAATCGTAGTTATTCTGCAGTAAAAGCACATTCGCATCCTCGTTATACGCCTTTGCTCTTTCTACTATTTCATTCAACTCTATATTCCGTTTTATGAGCTCGTATGCGGGCTTGCTCCGGTCGTTAATAGCCACGGGCAGTCCAACTTCATTCGCTACCCTGATTCCTCTCACGCCTGTACCTGCAAGTGCGTCTATATATGTCAGAGGTGCCTGCGGTGAAGGTAGAGAAGAGAGAAAAGCAGCTACTCCTGCTATATCTATGTCCCTGCACAGTTCCATTTTTGGATTGTAAAAGATTGACTTTGTAGGTAGCGCCGGCACTAATATCCTCGTGGTTCCCTCTTTTGTCTCTGAAAACATTTGTTAGTGGAAGATATGGTAAGTTATTTGGGATTTGCAGCTTAGAATTTATTTCATCTACGCTCCCAGCCTCACCCTGCTCACTCCTTCCTCATCTTCCGTCACTCTCAACACGTACTCCATATAATCCTTCACCTCCTCTATATGCGTAATCAGAAATATCTGCCGGAACTTCTTTGACAGCTCGTTCAACGCGGATATGATATTCCGTTTCCGAAGTGCGTCCTGCGAGCCAAAAATCTCATCCAGAATAATAAAATTCGTTTGAATCGCACTTCTTTCCGAGACAACAGCGGAAATCGCTAATCTCAAACAGAGATTCGCTAAGTCCTCCTCACCGCCCGAAAAACGGTTTATTTCGTACGCCCTCCCTTCATCATATACGAACATATCGTAATTCTCATCCAGCTCCAGCTTGCTGTATTTTCCATCTGTTAGCCGGCGCAGCATATCAGATGCGTAATCAGAAAGCATCGGGCGAATCATACCCACCATATACACCTTGAAGTCGTTCATTATGCGCTCAAGCAAGCTGAGATACACTATTTCCGTCTCTTCGCGCTCTTTCTCTGCCAGTAGCCTCTGCTGCTCCTTGATCTCCTCTAACACACGCTCTATGTCCCTGCATACGTTCTTAAACTCGTTCTCCCGCTCCAAGAGCTTTAGCTTCACTTCGTTCAATTCCTCCTTCTTACGCTCGTATCTCGCCTTCATCTCTACATACGCCATTTTATCAAACGCCAATTCTTCTATCTGCCTCTTCAATGCCGTTATATCCGCCACAATCTTACTCTCCAGTTCACTTAACACCTGCACATTATTTTTCACTTCTTCTATCCTTCCTATCTCTGCTTTTAACCCGATTATCTCTCGATACACCACTTCAAGATTCTTTAGGGCAGAAATAACGTCCTTATACGCATTTTCATCAAACTCAACAGCTTCAAAAGGCTTCAAATCTGTTAAAATCCTGTTCAGCTCTTCTTTCCAGCCATTCAATTCTCGCTCTTCATTCTCTACCTTCACGTCCAGTTCACGCTTCTTTGCTACACGCTTATCCAGTTCCCTGTTCTCCTTTACGAGCAGGTCTTCAAG
>JAODGL010000139.1 GCA_025464585.1 Methanosarcinales archaeon | reverse complement strand
TGGATGAGGAGTATATCGCAAATATTAGAGAGGTGTTAGGAGAGAGTCTTGCTACTAAGCACATTGACTATACGCGAATAAAGGAGATGGCGGAGAAGGCGAAGGAATACAGATTGATTCCCGAATACGTTGAGGAGTTCTTCAAAAGAGCGATACAAAAAGCAGGTGGTAGATTCAGGGTTCGTAGGGATGGGTTCATGGCAATAGATTCTATTCCCTATGAGATAAGGAAAATAACAGAAGAGGTTGATTTTAAGCACAGATACGGCTCTATTCTGAGGCAATACCCAAAGGTGACGTTTGATAAAGAGATTGCTTTTAAGAATCCTGATGCGGAGTTCATATCATTCGGGCATCCAGTATTTGAGGCGTTACTCGAATGGGTGAAGAGGAAATACTCCACCAATTTGCAGCGTGGAGCTGTGTTTAAAGACCCTACAGGTAGATATGATGGTATTTTATGGTTCTTTGAGGGGGAAGTAAAAGATGGTAAAGGAGATGTTGCGGGTAAGAGACTGATGGCAATCTATCAGGAATTAGAGAATAAAGAACAATCCATGTATGAGGTCAACCCCGCGATTTTATGGGATTTCGTACCCGTAGATGATGTAGTAGCTGAGAGTCAGGGGTCAGGCATCAACGAACAGAATAATGACGCCCGACCAATCCCGGATAAGGAAAAAGCGCAGGAATATGCCATTGGCTCGGTTGAGAAGTACAAGCGTGAGATGGTTGAAGAAAGGGAGAGGCAAGCGGAGATAAAGAGGAAATACGGCATAAAATCACTGGAATTTCTGATTGGTGAGCTGGATGCCGAACTTGCTGATTTGTATGTGAGACAGGCAGAGGGGGAGAAAGTGGAACTTGCGATAAGGAACAAAGAAGAGCGAAAGAGGCAATACGAAGAGTCCTTAAAAATGTTACAGAAGGGAATAGAGCAGGAAGTGAGTTTAACCATCTCCATGCCGAAGTTCCTGGGTGCGGTTCTCGTAAAGCCTGAATTTAGGTATATGGTAAGTGATGAAGAAGTGGAAAGAATAGGTATGGAGATTGCAATGGAATACGAAAGAACCATGGGGAGGGTGCCGGAGGACGTGTCAAGAGATAATCTGGGATTTGATATAAGGTCAAAAGGCAGAGAAGAAATAAGATATATAGAGGTAAAGGCGAGAAAGGGTGAAGGGCTTGTCGCACTTACATGCAACGAGTGGTTCAAAGCAAAGAGATTCAAGGAACAGTACTGGCTTTATGTAGTTGCAGATGCCGTTACGAATCCCACGCTTTACATAATCAATAATCCCGCGGATACACTAAATGTGGAGGAGCAGATAGAAGCGGTTCGATTCCTGGTGCCGGTAGGTGAATGGAAAGGTAAGGGAGTAAAGATAAAGTGATAATTATATATTCAATCAAATTTGAAGAGGTGTAAATATGGTTCAATGGGATGAGAATTTAACTAAAAAGCAAAAGAAGGCGGCAAGTCATATAGGTTCACATGCACGGCTCCTTGCAGGTCCAGGAACTGGTAAGTCATTAACTATGACAAGACGGATTCTATGGCTAATAACTCAACAGAACGTCCCACCAAACGAAATTCTTGTCCTTACGTTTACTCGTGCAGCAACATCAGAATTAAGACGTTATGTTAAAGATAACCTCGAAGGGACATCATCCCGGCTTCCGAGAGTTTTTACCCTACATTCTTTTGCTCTAAGACAGCTACTTAGAAATGCATCTTTAACTCAACTTCCACAACCTCTACGAATTGCAGATGATTATGAAGAACGATGGGTCATCATAGAGGAACTCAAACAATTGATAGATAAGGATGTGAAGAAAGTCAAGGAACTTTTGAATGAGCTCTCCGCTGATTGGCAACGGTTAACTGCTGACAGTCCAGATTGGGAAAGGCGTTTCCCTGATCCATCATTTCTGGGGGCATGGAACGAACATAGAGAGATTTATGGATATACTCTGAGAGCGGAACTTGTCTATCAGCTAAAACGAGTATTGGAAGAGCATGAAGAAAGCTTGGATTTAGAGGGACCACCAAAACATGTTCTCATTGATGAATACCAAGACCTAAATGCTTGTGACCTGTCAGTTATCAAATTATTAGCTAAGCTGGGTAGTGAGATATATTGTGCTGGAGATGATGACCAGAGTATCTATGGGTTTAGATTTGCAAATCCTGAGGGGATAAGGAGATTTACTACTTATTACACGCCTTCTACATCATTGGAATTGGATATTTGCCAACGATGCCGTAAGAAAATACTAGATTACGGTCTTTATGTAGCAAAACAAGATGTACGCCGTATTGATAAGCCTATTAAACCTAAAGACGAAATTGAACGAGGTGAGGTTCGTGTATTGAGATTTCCAAACCAAAATGAAGAAGCTAAGGGCATTGCAGAACTGTGCTGTTGGCTTATTAAATTTCAAGGTGTCTCCCCGGATAAAATATTGGTGCTTTTGCGGACTGACAGAAATAATCAATTTTCAAATCCATTACGAGATGCCCTTACAGAAAAAGGCATTCCTGTTGGAACCGTGTCAACCCCTTTAGAGCCTCTAAATCGTGAGCAAGGTCGAGAATTGCTTTGCTTATTGCGATTAGTTTGTAACCGAGAAGATCACCTTGCCTGGAGAACAATTCTCGATTTGGGAAACAGAGGGATCGGCAAGCAGACATTTTCCAAATTGTACGAAACTGCGAGAAGTAGGGGGATGACATTTTCGAGGGTGCTTCAGGAGATTAAAAGGCACCCAAATAGATTACCACGAATTGGGAGCAAAGTAGCCCAAGAAGTGAGAGAGATAGAAAACCTTCTTAACGGATTTGGAAAACCAGACACAGAGAACTTAATTGCGTGGATTGAAGATATTGCAAACAAAGTAATCAGCGATGAAGAGGAAAGAAGAGAAGTGCTTGCTCTATTTAGGAGGGTAAGGGAACTTGGTGAGGCGGAATCGCTTGAAGAGCTTTTGAGAGCTTTGAACGTATCGCTTGGTGATGCAGAACAAGAGAAGGAAAAAGGAAAAGTCGCTATTATGACAATGCATCAGGCCAAAGGATTATCGGCAGATGCTGTGATTGTTGCTGCTGTAGAAGATGAGTATATACCAGGGAGGGCGATAGGTGAGGCGATTGACGATGAAAGACGTCTATTGTTCGTGTCACTTACTCGTGCCAGAAGATATCTCTATGTTACCTTTTGTCAGGAGAGAACAGGGCAGCAATGCCATTCTGGGAGTATGGCAGGCAGATCGCAAAGAAGATTTACCAGATTCCTCAGGGGTGGTCCTTACACTCCTCCCGAACCTGGTCAACTTTTCATAGAATCATTGATGAATAGAAGATAAAAGAAATAATGGGATTGAAACAAGAATATGAAATAGCTTAAGGAAATGTGGGAAGAGACGAGAGAAGGTTAAAAATGAAGAGATTCATAGAACAAAGCTTTCCGGTAAAGGAAGTGAGTGAAGAGTCAGCAAGAGAGAAGAACATAAGACACGGGCATATCTCCACACTGCATATCTGGTGGGCACGGAGACCGTTGGCATCCTCTCGTGCCACTGCTTATGCCGCTTTAATCCCGGCACCTGATGATACAGAAGAATGGGACATGCGCAGGCAGTTCATAATAAACCTCTCGAAATGGGAGAACTCTTTAAATCCAGTGCTTATAGAAAAGGCGAGAAGAGATGTCTTAGAAGCAAACGGTGGTGAACCGTTAAAAGTTTTAGACCCGTTTGCAGGTGGTGGTGCTATACCACTGGAAGCGTTAAGGCTTGGATGTGAAACCTACGCAGGCGAATATAATCCCGTTGCAGCTTTGATTTTGAAATGCACATTAGAATATCCACAGAAGTATGGGGCAGTAATAAAGGAAGAAGGAAAGGAAGAAGGAAAATGGAAAGATGAACGTGGGAGCATGTCAAAGAATCCTCTGCTTGATGATGTGAAAGAAAGGGGTAACTGGGTTTTAGCGGAAACAAAGAAAGAAATAGGAAGATTCTATCCAGAAGAGGATGATGGCTCTATCCCGGTGGGCTACATATGGGCACGGACTATCCCTTGTCAGAACCCTTCTTGCGGTGCAGAAATTCCTTTAATGAGGCAGTTCTGGTTAGCGAAAAAAGAGAATAAAAAAGTGGCGTTAAAGCCTTTTGTTAGTAACGGAAAGGTTGAATTTGAAATAGTAAAAAATCCCGATTTTGAGCCTGCAAAAGGAACAGTAAAAGGAGCAATTGCTACATGTCTGGTCTGCGGTTCTACCGTTGATGCGAATACCACGAGGAAACTATTCCGGGAAGGAAAAGCATCGCAGAGGATGATTGCGGTTGTGCTGCACCATCCGAAGAGGAAGAGCAAAACGTACAGGATTGCCACAGACGATGATCTGGCAGTCTTCAAAGAAGCGGAGAAATATCTTAAAGATAAAAGGGCGAAATTGATGGAAGAATGGGGAATTGACCCTGTGCCGGATGAACCTTTGCCACCAAAAGAGACATTGGGTTTTCGTGTGCAGAGATATGGCATACTCAAATGGGGAGACCTCTTCAACTCACGCCAGAAACTTGCTTTGATTACATTCACGGAAAAGGTCAGGCTTGCTTACAAAAAGATGATTGAGGAAGGATATGATGAAGATTATGCAAAGGCGGTGGTGAGTTATTTGGGGCTGGGGGTGAGTAGAGTAGCGGATAGAAATTCATCGTTATCTGTTTGGAATAATATTGCGGAAAAACAAGAACATACTTTCGGAAGACAGGCATTACCGATGGTGTGGGATTATGCTGAAACAAATGTTATAAGAGGAGTTCAGGGTTGGGAAAAGCAATTTAGTTATATTCTTTCAGCATTACAAAATCTCTCCCCCCTCACCCAAATCTCGCCTGTGGAGGTTGAGGATAATGAACGCTGAGATCGCCAGAAAATGGTATGCAGGCGGTTCATGATACGCATTTTATTGACGAACTTGCCAGAAATTTAAATCTGCCTGAGAACCTTAAGGAAAAGATTATGGACCTCACAATAGATTATACCTTTGCTCGTTATCCTGATGTTTCTGAGAGAGTTCCTTATGAAGAATACACCGAAGAGGTTGCAATGGAAAAACTGGAAATTGCAAAAGAGGTTTTGGAATATTTCAAAAAGAGGTGGGGAGAATTATGAGGGATGAATGGGTTAAAACTTTCATCAGAGAGGGGATCCCAAAAATCGTTGCAGAGATAAAACCATCAAAAATCATTCTTTTCGGCTCAAGGGCGAGGGGAGAAGCAAGGAAAGATTCCGACATAGACGTTATAGTTGTTTCAGACCTTTTCAAAGGAGTTCCATTTTTACGAAGGATGCCGATGCTTTTGAAATTGGTAAGATTTGAAAAACATATAGACTTTTTATGTTATACAGAAGAAGAGTTCAATCGTGTAAAAACAGTTCAATCATTGTAGGGCAGGCAATAAAAGACGGATTGGATCTCCCCAAAATTCCATCTGTGGAGGTTAAGGGAGATGAGATAAGAGAGAATAAATGAGGAAGCGAAATGGTGAAGATAGAGGCAAACCTGAGCAGATTGCCTCATGATTTGCGGCAAGAGGTTATGGATTTCTTGAAATGGAGAAGAGAGAGGAGGAAGAAATTCCGTCTGTGGAGGTAGAAGGAAAATGAGAAGTCTTGAAGAGATAAAAAGGATACTTTCTGAGTACAAGGAAGAGATTAGAGAAAAGTATGGGGTATTAATCATCGGTATCTTTGGCTCTTATGCGAGAAGTGCTCAAAATAAAGCAAGTGATGTGGATATATTGGTTGAGATTGAGAGACCGATTGGTCTCAAATTCTTTGAACTCTGGGATGAGCTTGAAAAATTACTTGGATGTGAGGTTGACCTTGTAAGAGCCGAACTTTTGAGAGAGGAAATAAGAGATGATGTGTTAAAGGAGGTTGTGTCGATATGAAGCGAAAAGCAAGCATTTACATAAAAGACATGATTGACGCTATTGGAAAGTTGAAATCATCGCTTATAAAAATTTACAATTTGTTATTAGAGGAGGAAAGATGAAAAAATTGCATATACCTGTGGTATTCCAGGCATCAGCAACAGAGCTCCCCTATCCCGACAACTACTTCGATGCAGTATTCACCGACCCGCCCTACTATGACAATGTACCTTATTCCTATCTCTCTGATTTCTTCTATGTATGGCTAAAACGAGCAATTGGCGATTTGTATCCCGGTTTATTCTCAACACCACTCACGCCGAAGAGTAAGGAGATTGTTGCATATACAAACGATAGAACCTGGGAAGAAGCAAGAGCATTCTTTGAAGACAACCTCAAGAAAGCGCTAAGGGAGATTTACAGGGTCCTTAAACCCGATGGCATTGCTATAATTGTCTATACACATAAATCAACCTCCGGGTGGGAGACACTGATAAATTCACTTTTAGACTCTGGACTTGTTGTAACT
>JAODGL010000179.1 GCA_025464585.1 Methanosarcinales archaeon | reverse complement strand
TGCACTATCCCAGGAGTAACATTTAAATCCTCAACTTCAGTAATACCAAGTTTCTCCTCTAACCGCCCGATGATTGCATCCACACCGATCTCCTTCCGCAAATATTTATCACGCAATGTATGTTCCTATTTTCTTCCCATCTGTCACCTGAAAAAGTTCTGCAATTTTACGCTGGGTAACATCGGCACATAAATCTCGAATGATGTCAACATATTGAAGAAAATCGCTTTCTTCTCCACCAGTTTGATTTACCATGTCAATCGCTCCTTAGATTACATTATTGCTTACAAAAATAAAAACTTGCCATGGGTTCACGGAGTTACATGGATCTTCAACAGCGAAATATAGTTCGCCTAAACCGTTATGCATCAAGGATGCCCAACCCCCGCCTATGTCAACAACCTTACCAAAAACCGGACATAATCCTTCAAATCTCGTATCCTAACGTTTTCATCTGCTCCATGCGCATTGCTCTCTATCCAATTGCCAACGCCAAAGGCGCAAACCGGCTGTTTCGTTCTCTGCACCGCATAACCCACATCCAAACCACCCTGCACGCCTATTACGGATTTAGAAGCGCCAAAAGCGTCTGAAGCGGCAGCCTGCACCCTTCTCACCCATTTGTCATCTGGATGGGTAAACATGGGAGGGAACCCTGGCTCACAATGCAGCTCTAATTCTATCCCGTGTTTTCTCTTTACGCGTTGCAAAAAATCCTCGAACTCAGTTATCACTTCCTCAACCGTTTCCTCAGGGATATACCTCCGGTCACCACGCAATGTACAGCTCGGCGGTATAATATTCTCCTTTACGCCTCCGTTTATCATCGTAACGTTAAAAACAGGTTTTGTATGCTTCTGCCCGGTGGCTTCAGTCATGTAAGGACTGCAAGGTGCTTTTGATTCCCTGCTCTCCACTTCTCGTTTCCACTCGTTCAACTCTCGCATTACCAATTCCGCTTTCTCTATTGCATTCACACCCAAAAAAGGAGCGGAGCTATGACATGACTTTCCACCTACCTTTATCTCCCAGTTCATCACTCCGTTTGTTGCTACACATATACCCTCGTTATCGCCATCCATACAGAGCAAATAATCACCCTGAAGGAGTCCTTCATCTGCAAGGAAGCACAAACCCGAATAAAGTCCTATCTCTTCATCCGTAGTTAACGCAACGCGGAGATTATATTTGCTCTCCAAATTCAGCTCGCGCATCACGCTTAATGTTGTTAAAAGCGATGCAACACTCCCCTTCGAATCCGCTACACCACGCCCGTATATCTTGCCATCTCTAATCACAGGCTCAAAAGGGGGAGTACTCCAGCCTTCTCCTGCGGGAACCACATCTAAATGCGTGTAGATATCAACGCTTTCTCTTGCACCAAAATCTTTAGTGGCAAGTAAGTTTACTCTTTCGCCGCTTAGTTCCGCACTCTTTTGCCGCTCTTCATAAACATCTTCCGGCATCTCTATCCTTTCACATTCAAACCCGAAATCCTCAAACACCGGAATTAGCCAATCCACTATCTTTCCGTAATTTTCCCCTGGGGGCACAAAAGTGGGTATTCTTACTAATTCCGTGAGATAATCTAAAAGTTCCTTCTCTTTACCTTCTATTGATTTCCCCAATTCCCCTTTTTCTTGCATGTTTATTGTATATAAAGTATAGCTTCCTTCTTCCTTCTATTTAAGACACAGATTTACACGGATTTCTTAACCGGAGAAGGGACTTCAAAACCAAGCTTCCGCAACCACTGGATAAAATCCCTGCGCTTACACGGCATCCACCGGCTCATAACTTGGCTCCTTATTCAAATCAATACTTCTTATAATAAAAACGTAACTATTTCTATCATCGCTAAAGAAGAAGATTTATAAAATATATGCAAGAGAAATTTAGCTGCATTATGGTTGATTGGAACTACGCATATGACCTTTGCAGGGATGTAAGAGAGGAGATAAAGGAAGCAGGTTTCACGCCTGAAGTTATAATTGGAGTAGCGAGAGGCGGCTGGTATTTAGCTCGAGTTCTTTGCGATTTCTTTCTGCTTAAAGATTTATTCAGCTTGAAGATGGAGCACTGGGGTGTAACAGCCACAATTACAGGCAAAGCGGAGCTGAAATACGGGCTTGACGATGCGGCAATGAATAAACTAAGAGAGAAGCGCGTATTGATAGCAGATGATATAACTGACACCGGAGACAGCCTGAAACTTGTCATTGAGCATGTGAAATCACTGGGAGCAAAGGACGTAAAAACTGCGACTTTACATCATAAAACTTCTTCTTCTTTCGTTCCCGATTTCTACGGCGAGCTAATAAAAGAATGGAAATGGGTGATATACCCCTGGAGCATCCACGAGGATGTGATGGATTTGCTGGAAAAGGTGATCAGCGCTAAGGGAGGTAAGTGGATGAGCTTGGATGAAATAAGAGCATCTATGAAGGATGAGTTTGACTTTTACGTGCCTTATCACCTTCTAAAGGAGGTCCTGGCGAATATGGAGTTTCACGGTAAGATAAAAAAGGGAGAAGAAGGTGGGAAGGAAGTGTGGCTACTGCGATGAATTATTAATTATTAATTACGAATTGTATTTGAGTTTTTATGATTTTTTCACAGCCATGTTATGCTCTCGATAGCTTCAGAAAATCCTTTTATCCCTTTCACCTCTCCACCCGAATAAATTTCTTTTCTTTCCACCGTTACTGACCCATCTTCGTCCATATCAAAACCATACACGCTTACTATTTCTAAGCACTCATCTCTGGCTGATTTTCTGGTAATCGCTCCAAGAAGTATATCTGAATGTGTGGAGAGGACAAAATTTATATTTCTATAATTCTGGCATGTATCCACAAACCATTCTCCGAATTTCACTTGCGCAGGCGGATGCAAATGTGCCTCAGGCTCATCAATAAAAACAAAAACTCGCTTCCCTCCTCGCAATCGCTCATGGCTTGGTGTAGGATTGGTAACATTGCCCATAATTCTTGAACGCCAGAAGATGCCTCCAGTAAGTGTAGTGATATATGGTGTGAATCATCCTCATAGGCGAACTCTGGAAGAATTTTCCCACCTAAAAGTGCCTCCTCTATTTTCTCTACTTGTTTGTTTCTTTTGAAAGCAAATATATGTGGAATAATATCCGCTATGGTAGCATCTAATCCCAACACAGCAGCAGAGGGAAAAAGCATCTTTTTTTTAATAACCGGTTCTATTTTTCCCAACTCGATTCCAAACCTATTTTGCATATCTCTTTTAATTATTTTCTCTCGACTCTGGGTGTTTCTCCTTAGAAAGTTCTATGGATAAAGCCCTGCCATCAGCATCAACTTTCGCATATCCTCTCTCTGAACTGCTCCTCAACAATCTTCTCATAAGCTCTAATGCCCCACCAGCCATAACATAACTTGGTAGATCTTCTTCTCCTTCCGAAGCCATACAACAGTAAATAATCCGTGAGACGATACTCTTCCCTGAATTGTTGGGTCCTGCAAATACAGTTATCCTCGATAACTCTATTTCTCCACTTACTATTGGTCCTATATTTCCTATTTCTGTTTTAACAACCATTTTATAACTGTATAGATTTGCATATCACCTTTATCATCTCTTGATCAACACACATAACCACCCTTCCACCAATTTCTCTGCCAATTGCACTAAGCAACTTCTCGTGTATCTCATACAATCTCTCCTCAGGCTTTTCTTCCTCTCTGTTCCCTGCGCAAAGCCCTATTATAATGCCAGCATCGAATATAACAGCTATCTCTCTCTTTTCCGCTTCTCCAAACTCCCTCACTTAAAATCACCCGCTGCCTCCCTTCAATCACAAGGATTTACAACGTTTCTATTCCAAAGGACTCCAGCAGCACCTCTGTATTTATCCTCCCACTGGTAAATGTCTTCCCACTGTTTAGCTCGTTCACCGTGATTTCCGCAGGTGCGAACATGCCCGCATCTACTTTAAAGAAGTCGAAGCCCGCTTCCTTAAATGTGACGTAGAACGGTTTCCCATAATCCTTCGAGTTAAGCGAAGGTACTTTCTTCACGTATCCCTTCAATCCCTCCACGTCATCATAATCCACCGCATAATACATGCGACCACAGTAGATGATGCAATCGTTAGTAGAGCCCATGCATTTCACATCGTCACCAACCACAGGCGAGATAGGTATAATGCCATGCGCATGTTTTATGCTGTTTATGTCGAATCCTAAAGAATCCAGCTTGTGAATACCAGTCTCTATACCTCTCGCCGATATTTGCACTGACCCCGCAATAGAGGCGGTTGGCACAACCACGATATAAAGGTCTTCGGGTTCCACGTTGCAATCCGTCGCTATTTTCGATGTCACTTCCTCATCAGGCATCTTGTTGCTTTCCAGAATTAATACCGCTTCATCTGCTTCGTCTGCATACAATATCTTATCGTACAGCTCGCGCGGATTGAGCGAAAGTGCCCTTGCAGGTCCCGAGCCCATGCCGAAGAATTTCTTCACCTTTATCCGCCAGCCGGCATATTGCGATGCCATACAGGCGATTACAGGATAGTCCGTGGTAAGCTCTACGGCTGGCACCACCAATTTACCGAGGTCAAAGCTGCTGATTCTTATATCCGCAAGGTCAGCCATGCATATTCTCGCTACGTATAACCCTGCTTCAAATCCTCCCACTTCTTCCACGCCTGCATCTATTATCGTTGTCCCGTTATCCAATTCCTCTATACCTACTTGCAATTCCTCCGAATTGTCCATCAGCTCCTCAAATACGTCCAATCCATACTCATTCACGCTTATCATCTTTTTCTCTCACTATTGCTAATAGAATACATGCACCTATTTATAAGAATATGATTTGTAAATCATCTGTGAAATATTGAAATCCTTTTTATAGATTTTTGCGTTAAATTTCAGTGTAGAATAAAAATGAGTCAGAAAAAGCATTACTCTACGCTAAGAGAAAAAGAAGACACTTCGATGAACTTCCTGCCCCAGCTCATCTCCTGGAATATGACCTTCCGCTGTAATTTGCGGTGCCCGCATTGTTACATTGATGCGAGTGAAAGGGAGGGGAAAGGGGAGTTAAGCACGGACGAAGGGAGGATGCTCATAGACCAGATAGCAGAAACAAGCGAAGCAAGCAAACTTATCCTCATATTAAGCGGTGGGGAACCTCTGCTCCGCAAGGATGTCTTTGAACTCGCCAGATATGCAACAGAAAAGGGCTTAATAGTTGCGATGGGCACCAATGGAACACTCATAACTGATTCCGTTGCGAACGAGTTAAAATCATGCGGTGTAAAAGCAGTTGCTATCAGTCTCGATTCCTCGGTTCCAGAACGTCATGATGTATTTCGTGGCGTGAAAGGTTCATGGAAGCGCGCGCTGGAAGGGATTGATGCGTGTATAAAAAAAGACATAAGCGTTCAGGTAAACACCACAGTAACACAGCAGAACTACGATGAAATTGATGACATAATGGCGTTAGCGGAAAAACATGGTGCAAGCGCTTTTCACCTCTTCTTTCTCGTGCCTACGGGCAGGGGGAAAGCGATAGAGGACATATCTCCCGATATGTACGAGCAAATGATCGAAGGAGTGCTTGAAAAGGTAGCAAGTGCGAGATATAACCTTGCAGTTAGACCTGTTTGCGCACCACAATTTATGCGAATCGCATCGCAAAAGGGATTAGACTTGAAAAGATGGACACGTGGATGTATCGCCGGGCTCACTTATTGCCGCATCTATCCCACGGGCGAAGTTACCCCCTGCCCTTATCTACCTATAAAACTTGGTAATGTTCGAGAAACTCACTTCAAAGAGATATGGTTTGAGTCTCCCATACTGAAGGCGCTTCGTGACTTTGACAACTTAAAAGGAAAGTGCGGAGTCTGTGAGTACCGTGCGATTTGTGGTGGATGTCGCGCAAGAGCTTACGGTTTGACGAGTTTCGTAGATGTCTGTGGTGGTCTGCAGGAGCCCGGGGATCTAAAAGGCGACTATTTAGCCGAGGAGCCCTGGTGCCCATATATACCCGGGGGTGAATATGCACAATAAAAAGCGTAAAAATCTAAATAAATTCCAGGCACCTATATAAATGAAAAAATATTTTTATTAAATAAATTAAAATCAAAACATAGTGATAATAATTGAATGTAGAAGAGCACTGTAAGCTGGATACGCTGGACAAAGAACTGTTACAGCACTTGCAAGACAGGTTCCCCGTGGCTAAAAGACCCTGGGCTGAGATAGGGGCGAGGCTTGGAATCGCAGAAGAGGAGGTATTATCACGCAGCCAAAGGCTTTCCTCTGACGGTGTTATTCGCAAACTTCGCACTATTCTCAACGGACAAAAACTGGGGGGATGCTCTTCCACTTTAATGGCTATGCGTGTGCCCGCGGGCAAAATGGAGAAGGTCGTTAGCATCGTTAATGAATACATGAGCGTGACTCATAATTATCAGCGTGAACATGACTACAATCTATGGTTCACCGTTACAACGTGCGGTGGCAAGGACTTAAGAAGCACGGTGGAGGAGATAAAAGAAAGAACTGGAATCCCTGATTCCGATGTCTTAGACCTTCCTACCACCCGGGTGTTTAAGGTTGACGTTCGTTTCAAATTTACTGATTTTAAAGATGAGAGTGATGGTAACAGTAAAGGCATACCAAAAGTAGAAATAGTG
>JAODGL010000135.1 GCA_025464585.1 Methanosarcinales archaeon | reverse complement strand
CCGATATGGCGGCATTGGACCGCGGATAGGTGTATGTCCTGAAGCGAAGGGAGTATGAGTGAAAAATGGAAAACAAAAAACTTTAAATAGGACACAGGAATAAGAGAAGAGTGAGGACGAACTTAACATAGGTGTTTAGGATTTGGGATTTAGGATTTTCTTCCCGCAAGATATTGAACAATTACAAAATAATGATTAAAAACTTTCACTCTTTTTCTTAATCTGGCACTGTTAAAGTCTTATTGTGGTGAATCTGCTGAAGTTTTAATTAACTTCACTCTTTTTTATTTTATTTATCTCTTTCGATATTTTCGAGCAAGTCCAAAAATTCAAGGTACTCTTCATGACCGAGCCTGAATCCTTTTCTAATCATCAAATCCACTTTATCCCTCGCTTCCTCTTTTCTCATTTTTCCCTTCTTAACCATCAAAAATATCAGAAAAAGTGCGCCATGAACTTCTATTTTGAAAACCTTTCCTACCTCTCTGGCTATGCTTTCATCCAAAATAGCTACGCCTCCTTTAACTTTTGCTAAGGCAAGCACTTCCAACTCACCTTCATGCAGCTCTTCTTTTAGACTTTTTAACATCTCCTTGAAGTCATTCTTTATGGTTATGACCTTAATAATTCCTTTCTTTACCAATTCCTCCGAAACCAAAGCATCGGCATCTCCTCTGCTCTTGCCCTGTGTTATAACTTGCTCATAGACTTGTGTAGGGACGAATTTTTCTCCTTCTAACTGCTCGAAAATCCAATTTAACCCCACTTTATTCAGATAAATCAAAGGAGAGGAATCGAAGACCCATATCATTTTTTCATCGCCGCTTCAAAGTCTTCCCTTACATCTTCAACAGTTATGTGCAAAGAGACTCCTTTTTCCTTTATCAAATCCATCATTTCTCTGACTGATATATCTGCTATTTCCGCTGCCTTCGCCAAAGATACTTTTTTATCCCTGAACAACTCCAGTGCGTGTTTTTTTAATTCCTCATCTATTCCAATGTCCAAAATTCTTCTTATCAATGCTGATCTCTCCGTCTTTTCAATTCCAATCAACCTTTCAAGCTTCCTTTCTATCTCTTCCGTGGGTCTTATAGATATAATTTTTTGCATGTTTACTTATTTGATTTTTGTATACTTAAATCTTGCGCTTTCTTAAAGTTTCTTTTTCGTAATAATTCTTTTAATTGAGAAAACCCGCCTCACCACTTCTGTATTCGTAAGTATTGCCAATAACAGCATCATACCTAAGACCTGGTTCATAAATGCACCTATCATTATTATAAATAATCGCATATCCCTTCTTACTGGTATTCGTCTACCTCCGCCGGTTTTTTCAAACACTCCTTCATACCTCGCATTCGTATAACTCATCATAAATGAGCCAAGAACTGCAAACAAACCAATTATCCACACTGATATACCTCCGTTCAACAACCAATAACCAAGAATTAACCCTAAAATCAACATTCCATCCGCATATCTATCCAGAATGGAGTCAACAAAAGCACCGTAATCGGTAGTTAAAAACTTCACCCTCGCTACCTCTCCATCGCATCCATCAATAATTGAAGAAGCTTGTGCTAATAGCCCGCCAATGACGAGATACTTATACTCACCGAGGAAGAAGAAAGTCGCAGATGCCAAAGCCATGAGGAAGGAGATAATGGTTATTTGAGTTGGTGTCAAATTTCTGTTCACAATCCTCGCTGTTATTCTCCGTGACACCTTCCGGTTTATATATCTCGAAATGATGCCATCGGTAGGTTTCTCAAGTGACTTCAGCATTTTATTCTTCGCGTACTCTAAACTCTCTTTCGTATCTATGTCGCACCAGAACCTGCCGTGAACGTCAAAAACCTCAAGATTATCGGAATCAATCAAGCATTGAACCGCATCTGATAGCTCATACTTACCTTTTCCTATTTCCTCTACCAGGGCATTGAATATCGCGGGGGTGCAATAGAATAAACCACAATCAACTGCATTGTAATTCTTTATCCCCTTTCCTATTGCCTCTGGCTTATTCCTTTCTAACAGTATTTTCGTTGCATCTTCCAGATCAAACACATTTTCAGGTTTGTCCACGCATAAAACACATTTATCCCCTCTTTTTTTTGCATATTCCAGCAGTTCTTTTAAGATGCTCGAATCGAAAACATGGTCGCACATCAAAAGAACGAAATTCTCATCTTTCAGCGTTTCTCTTGCCTTCAACACTGACACTCCATTCCCTTTTTTCCATTCCTCGTTCTCCACAAAATCGAGGTTCACACCTAAACGTTTCTGCTTCTCTTCCACATATTTTACAACTTCCTCGCTTCTATACCCTACAACCACTACGAAATCGTGTATCCCGCTTTCTTTTGCTGAAAGAATCGCTCTTTCGATGAGAGAAAGCCCAAGCAGAGGTGTAAGAGGTTTTGGCTTGCTTTTATCCTCTCCCTGTGAGAGTCGCTCTCCTTTACCGGCTGCTAATATTACGGCTTTCATTACACTCTTTCTTTTTCAAACTTTTAAGCTTTCTTTCTTAAAGAAAAGTTTCTCGTGAAAAATCTGCGTAATCTTGAGCATTTACTTCTATTTCATCCTCTTCATCATTCTACCCATCGGCATTTTCATCCCTTTCATCATCGGTATTTTCCCGGCTCCTCTTCCCGATGTCATACTTTTCATCATCTTTTGCATCGTCCGATGGTATTTTATCAGCTCGTTTACCTCCGTAATTTTCGTCCCAGAACCCCTTGCTATTCTTCTCAGCCTTGACCCATCTATTATCTTCGGCTCGGTCAACTCTTCCTCAGTCATCGAATCCATCATCACTTTGAATCTCTTCAGTTTATCCTCTGTAACCTGATACATCGTGTCGTCAAAGTCTATATCAAGCCCGAGCCCACCTAAAGGCAGCATCTGCATTATTTTCTTCAGCGGTCCCATCTTCTTCACCGCTTCTAACTGCTTGTACAAATCCTTTAACGTAAATTTGCCCTTCAAGATATCTGTGTCCACATCCTCTGGCTTTAAACTCTCTTCCGCCATCTCTATCAATGACTTTATGTCGCCCATTCCAAGCAACCGGGAGATAAATCCATCGGATTCAAATTTCTCAAAATCGTCCACCTTCTCTCCAGTACCTATAAATGCGACTCCGGAATTTGTTTCTGACACCGCAGAAAGCGCCCCACCTCCCTTTGCGGTTCCATCCATTTTGGTTATGATAATACCGGTAATTCCAATCGCATCATCAAAAGCCTTAGCCTGCACTGATGCCTGCTGCCCTATGCTCGCATCAAGCACGAGAAATCGCTGCTCTGGCTTTATTGACGCTTCTATATCTCTTATCTCTTCTATCATGTCCTCTTCCAGCGCATGCCTTCCCGCAGTGTCTATTATCTCCACATCGTACTTCTCAAATTCTTTTACGCCTGATTTCACTATGCCCAGCACATTTTTTTTCCTATCAGGTAGGTTTGCACCATCGTAAAAGGGAACGCCTATTTTGTTACACAATTGCCTTAGCTGGTCGGATGCTGCCGGTCTATACACATCCGCGCAGATAACCGCAGGCTTTAACCCCTTCTTTTGGAAATATCTCGCAAGTTTCGCACACGAAGATGTCTTTCCCGAGCCATGCAAGCCCACCATCATTATTTTCTGCGCCGCTAAAGGAACCTCCACGCCCCTCCCTATGATATTTATCAACTCCTCATACACCACCTTAATCACATGCTCTCTCGGATTCAACGCGAGCTTCTCCTTCAAACTGCGTTCCCTTATGCGGTTCGATAGCTCCTTTACCAGTGAAATCTTAACATCCGCCAGTATCAAAGCCCGCTGAATGTCTCGCACGAGTTCATCCACCGTTTGCTTGTCTATCCTCTTTGCCCTCGCTATCTTCCAAATCGTTCCCTTCAGCGAACTGCTTAATTTCTCTAACATTTTTTCTTATGCAAATTTTATCTTTCTTTCCTTTATTTATCTTCTTATGATTACAAGTATCCATAGCCACAGAAGATTACTGCTACTAATAGTATCTCTCGCAATAAGCATCGTAACTATAATCGCTCTTTTTTCATTGACCACAACGCTGGAAACCTATAATATCCTTGCAGAAATTCGCCCAGTATATCTGTTATTTGCGATTGTAATGCATTTCGGAGCTTGGATAATCTGGAGTTCACGGCTAAAGCTGATGAGCGAGTTCGTTGGAGGCGAGAAGGATTTGAAATTATTGAAAGTACTGAAGATAACTTTAGCGAGTTACTTCGCAGCCTGCATCACCCCTTCACAATTCGGTGGCGAACCCGTAAGAATTTACCTGCTAAATAAAAACGGGCTTACCGTGGGAGACGGAACCGCAGTGGTTTTTGGAGAAAGGGCATTGGATGTCGTAGTAGTCACGATTGGCGCGGCAGTAAGTTTTCTGCTATTTAGAACGGTATTGTCTCAGAATAGTATTCTATGCACAATCTTTACTCTCATCGGCGCTTGTCTCTGCGCGGGAGTTGCAATGATAATCTATGGTCTTGCGAAGCCAGAAAAGGGAAAGAAATTCATTGACTTCTTGTTTTCAAAGTTAAAACTAAAATACAGAAGACTGGAAGAGATGAAGAAAAAAGTCAGTCACGAACTGGACAATTTTTATAATGCACTACGAAGATTTCAGCACGAAGGTAAAGTCACTATCGGGCTTGCTTTGCTTTTTACACTTGCATTCTGGCTCGTGGAGTTTGCTATACCCTCGCTCATACTGCTTAGCCTCGGTGCAGACCCGATATGGATGTACTCAATCGCAGCACAATTTATCCTGCTTATAATTGTGGCAGTCCCTACGACTCCTGGCAGCAGCGGCGTAGCAGAAGTCGGTCTCGCATCTCTGTATTCAGCATTGGTAGCAGCTCCCTTATTAGGCGTATTCACTGTCCTGTGGCGACTGATCCTATACTACGCAAATTTGGTAACGGGAGGGCTTGTCAGTCTAAAAATTCTCGGCGAAATGTCCTAAAATTCCAGTTCTCCCGCTATCCTCGTCCCCATATTTATCGTTACCTCGGATATATCAGCGCAATACTTCGCTATTCTTCCCAAACTCTCCAGGATTGAAAGAACATGTATTTTATCCGTAATACTCATCTCTTCTGCCAAAACTCGCACATTTATTCCCTCTAACTTATCTACCAGCGCATTCGCATCCCTTATCGCTTCATTCGCCTCTTTCATATCCATGTTTGATAAGGAAGCCAAGGTCTTGGTGAAGATGTGTTCAGCACGAAAACCGATTTCTTTTATGCCCTCCAAGGCAGGGCTTTTCAGATTCATCAGCTTGGATTTCTTTGCTATGTTCTCCACATGGTCGCCTATCCGCTCCATGCTCTTCACTATTATCCTGTATCCCAGGCTATCGCGCTGTCTGCCCACGCCTATCTTCTTCGCAAGTTCAGGGTCGCTCATCGCTGCCTTTAGCTGCCTTACGATAAGCAAATAAAATCGGTCTATCTCGTTATCACGCTCTACTACATCCTCCGCAAGGTTCAGGTCACCTTTTTCAAGTGCGGAGATCGCATCTCCATGCATTGACATTATTATCTCAGACATACTTCGTATCGCATCGCTTAGCGTAAAATCCTCGTATTTCAAAAAGCTCTGGAGTACTATTTCCTTTGACGACTCTCCAACAACTTCCATACCTATCAACCTCTTTCTCACCTCCTCCTTTATCCGCTTCCTTTCTTCAGCCTCGAACCCGCTGGGTGATAAAAGCTTTATGAGGTCGTATCCAACGAGGTAATGAGCGATAAGATACCTGAAGTTGTCCTCAAAGCTTTCGAGTTCTGAGAGTCCGAGTTCCGCGGATTTTATCTGCTTTCCTTCCTTCTTCTCCGGTGTTATGAGGAGAGAATGGTCAGCACGTTGAATTAAAGACAGTTCATCTCCCTGCTTTATGCCCGCTTCTCTCGCCCACTTTATAGGAAGCGATATGGTGAGTGTAGAACCTCCCGTGAGCTGTATTTTCCTCTTCTCTTCTTTCATCTTATAATTCTATATATTGTAAATATAATTATATAAAAACAATGGCGAGGCATTGCATTTTTATAAAATCAATTCTTATCTATTAAAGGGGATTGAAAATGGAAGAAAGAGGAGACTATATTCCAAGATACGAGTATGAACGGTTAGAGAGTGACTACCGGCGGTTGATGAGGAAATATGAGGAGACAGAAGCGTATAAAGCGGATTTGGAGAAACTTGTATCAAAATCGCGCTCGCCGCCTTTGGACCTTGGATTCGTAGTGGAGAAGACTGAAGAAGGCGCCATTGTGAATTTGAATGGCGCATTAAAGGCTTTACCTTATGGAACGCTTACCGGGAAAGAGATAGAAGAGCTGAAGGAAGGCAAATATGTCTTCATCGGACGCATCCCCGACAGAAATAACCCCAGTGGATTCACCATAGGCATCACAAAGGTGTATAATAGGATGGTAGATTTAGAGGTGGGGGAGATAGAGGAGTTAAGGAAGGACGACGATGGATGGGTTGGAGAAATATCAACCGGAAAAGGACGTGGTCGGCTATTCAAAAGGCTAAGCGAAGAAGAAAAGGAAAAGGTAAAAGAGGGGATGAAAGTCGGGCTTCTTCCAGGCACGTTTGACATAAAGAAGTGTTACAAGGCAAAAGAAATTTCGCGCTACGAGGTCACAAAGAATCCAGGGGTGAGCTTTAATGACATAGGTGGTTTAAAGGAGATAAAACAAGAATTGATAAAGAGCATTATTCTTCCGATGATAAACCCTGATGATTACACAAGATATGGAGAATGCTCTCGGAGAATATTAATGTATGGTCCTCCAGGCTGCGGTAAAACGATGTGTGCAAAGGCATTGGCATCGGCATTACCAAACTGTGAATTTGTGAAGGTAGGTGCGGGGGAACTTTTCAGCATGTGGCTTGGGGAATCAGAGAAGAATGTGCGAATGGTGTTTGAGGCAGCGAACGCTAAATTGGAAGAAGGAGAAAATGACTATGGTGTAATCTTCTTTGACGAGATAGATGCGTTAGCACAGGAAAGGGGCATGTACACAGGCTCTTCTGGAGCACCTGAGAGAGTCACCGGGCAACTGCTGGACCTGCTGGAAGGTTTCCACGCTCTGCATCCACACCTTACGGTGGTAGGAGCAACGAACAGATTGTACCTCATAGATTCCGCATTCAGAGCGAGATTTGACAAGATAATTGAGGTTCCAAAGCCTGATAAGGAAGCTGCGTATTCCATTGCCGCTCTCTATGCTAAAAAGATTCCTATTGACCACTACCTGGTAAAGGAAGAAGGGGGAGAAGAAGAGGCGAGGTCGCATCTGGTGAAAGAGATTATTGCCTACATGTACAGTGACAAGTACGTTGAGACGGAAATAGGGCGGATAAAGAGAGCAGATACGATAACCGGGAGGTTTATAGCGCAGATATTCAACTATGCGAGGGACAAGGCATTAGAGGAGAGGACATTGCTGATGCTTAAAAAAGGAATGATCAACAACGAGGATATGAGAAGAATGTGGGATAAGGAAGGAATCGCCGCGATACTGGATGCAGGAAGCAAGACGGAAGAGCTGCAGAAGCGGTACAAACGTGTAGAAGAAATAGGCGTGAACATGAGGCACCTGAAAGAGGGTTTTGACAAGTTTGTGCAGCGAAGAGCAGAGGAGATATTAGCATCAGGGTATGAGGGAATGCCAGAAGAAGAAACAGGAATGCATTTTTGAAGTAAAATGGGAAACGCGGATTTGAACAAATGGCAAGGGTTGGAGCACGAATTCAGAGTGGGCATAAGTTCAGAATCGCCTGGCTTATACCGGTATGCGCGATTTTATCATGTAGATGAAGTGATTCATGCACTTGAGAATTATACCTTTTTTGATGGAACGGAGGCAATATGTTCGAAGTTACGGAGGAGGAACGACGGGTTTTTGAGAAATGGCTCCCGGATTTACATCTGCACCGGCGGTCACTTAGAGATAGCCACGCCTGAATGCAGAAACGCCTTTGAGGTGCTGAAATATGATAAGGCGGCGGAGTTATACATGCAGATAGGCGTGGAGCAAGCAAACGAGAGATACAGGAAGAAGTTAAGGAAAAGAGGGAAAGACTCCGCATACATCCAATGCTGGAAAGCAAATGTGGAGATAGACAAAAGATATAGCAGGGGCACGCACGAATCATACCTGGTAGAAAGGAGGAAATTTGTGGGGAAAGAGAATCTGCTCATACCATTCCTGGTGCTTCGGAAGATATTCTTCGGTGCTGGCGGATTTATAGCGGAAAAAGAAGGGTTGAGATATGTGATTTCACCTAAAGCGATGGTCTCAAAGCGGGTTCTCACTGAATCTCCTTCACAGTGGCCAATATTATCCACGCGTGACGAGCCGTTGAGTACAAAGGACAAATATCGTGTGCATGTTACCTCAGGTGAGGGTGTTCGGTCTGAGGTTACGCGGCTGCTCAATAATGCTCTCACATCCTATGTATTGGATGCAATAGAAACCGGGAAGCTCTCGCATGTAGAGGACATCTGGAATCCACTCCAAACATTTAAAGACATCTCGGCGAATACCGAAGGCGATTGGCGAATAAAGTTATCGAATGGGAGGACTGAGTTAGCGATTGATTACCTTGAGGCGAGTTATCTTGCGGTGATAGAGGAGTTGTTTGAGGAACGCGAGGTATCTTACTGGGACAAATACGTTTTGGATACGTTCAAGAGGCTTTGTAATAAGTTCAGGCAGGGGTTGCTTGAGGACCCGTACGTGATGCGACGTTTGGAATGGGTGATGAAGTTATGGGTGATAAAGAATGAAATAGATGATTTTGAATATGAATACACATCGAAGGGTAAATTTGATTACCGGAGCATCTACATGATGGATGAGCGCGTGGAGAAAGAGATAGCAGCTTCGTTTGATTTTACCAATCTTTGTGATTATGACTTATACGAGCGCGTCGCGGATAGGATAGGGGTGGAACGGGTACTAACGGAAGAGGAGATAGGAGAAGCACTGTTATTTCCACCGAAGAATTCCAGAGCAGAGCTGAGGGTAAGACTCGCATCAGAATTTGAGAATGCAGCACTAAGCTGGAATAAGATAACGATAAACCGGGAGCCAAAGATAAAAATAGATATGGGCAGACCAAGTGGTGAAGAATATTCAAGGCTATTTGAAAGGTATCCGGAACTTGCGAGGATGCCGAGCGCGGTGGTGGTGTTTTTACGTGAGAGGAGAAGAGGTGAAGCGACAAGGCAAGTTCTTGTGCGACTCCTGGCGGAGGAAGAGGACATAAGAGGCTGGGAAGAGGAGATAAGCCGCGAAATAAGAAACAGAATCGTCAGGAATCCTTATCTGGACTATTTGCTGTATTCCAATAACAAAACTTATAGATTTGATGAACTGGATGGATGGGATGAGGACAGGATAGAGGAGCAGATAGAAGAGATAAGCAGGGCAGAGAAGAAGAGCAAGGAAGAGGAAGAAGAGATATAATGGCATAATGAGCGGGGGAGTTGGGACAGGGACAGAGGGTAAGATAAGAGGGGTGGAGCAGGAATATCCAGTGAGTGCAAAAGCGGGTTTAAATCCCTCTTTGCTCGTTAACGCTGCGATTCAGGGTTTAAAAAGGAGAAGTTTTTCACGCGATGTGAAGTGGGACACCGCCACCGAAGTATCACAGGAAGCGCACGAATCGAGAATAGCGTCTTCGTTTGGTGAAAATGGCTGCCGGATTTACAATGATATGGGTCATCTTGAAATATCAACACCTTCTTACAATAACCCCTTTGATGCCGTGGCATACGATAAAGCGTCGGAGATATACGCTTTTATAGGGTCAAGAGAGGCGAGCAGGGCTTTAAAGAAAAAAGTGGTTATACATAAAAATAATGTTGCCAATTTCTTCAGTCGTACGGGTAGTAGTGCCGCGGGCAGCGGAGTACATATAGGAAAAGGGGAAAAAGTAAAGACCAATACATACGCTACACATGGGAATATAATAACAAAAAGGGAAGCGTGTGAGGATTGGAGTCGTGTAGAAAAAGCGCTAATACCCTGGGTTGTTACGAGAATACTGTTCACAGGGTCTGGCGATGTCGTTTCCGGGAAGACCATTGGAAAAGAGGGAGTGAAGTTCGTTATTTCGCCAAGAGCGATGTTTGTGGTTCAAAAATCTTCTCTTTCCACCACCGTTGGCAGAGGTATCTTAAACACGAGAGACCAGCCTCATGCCGCACGTAAATACTGGCGACTGCACGATATACATTACGAAGCACTTCGTTCCGAATACGCAATTTTCTTACGTGATATTGCGCAAGCAATGGTAATTTGTGCATTTGAATCGGGGTTCCTGGATGATGCGCCGGAGATAGAAGACCCGGTGAGAGCGTTCAAGGAAATATCATTGGATACGCAGGAATGCGAGTGGAAGATAAAATTGAAGAGCGGGAGGAGGACAGATGCTGTTTCCATTCTCCTATTTTATCTCGAAGCAATAGAGAAGATGTACGAGGAGATGGGAGAAGAAGAAGGCAAATGGGCGGAAATAGGTAGGAGAGGTTTAAAGGAAATGATAGAGAAGCTGGAAGCTCGTAAGCTCGAAAATTATGTGGATGGGATAGACTGGGTGACGAAATTGGCATTGCTTGTGAATTACGAGCCGAAAAGCGCCTCCGAAGGGATAAGCATCTGTAACCAGTATGCATTGCTGGACGAAAGCGTGCTGTACTATCTCAGGGAGGAAGAAGAAAGTCTGAAAGGCAGTTGCCTTTTCAATCCGAAGGAGTCGCTGACGTTCGCAAAGCGCGAATTGCCGCAAGTTGATTGGTCTTCATTATCAGGTAGGGTAAAATACGCGTTGAGTAATGCTCCGGAGCAGACGAGAGAATTTTTCAAGGCTGAACTGTTGAAAAGGTATGAGTCACATGTGAAGAGTGTAAGCTGGTCAACGATGGTGCTTAACGAAGCGAAAATAATGCTGGACGAGCCGTTTATGTTGAATAAGAAAGAGATATGGGCGGGAATGATAGAAGGAAGAGAAATAGAGGAGATTTTATCAGCAGCGAAAAGGCTATATCCTGATAAGGTGATTTATTAGTGGTGGAAAATTCTATGTCTTATAAAGAAAAATATTTTATAAGGGGGTTGAGTGAAAGTGGTTGTAATGGTTTTTGAAGGAATGGAAGGGGAAGAAGAGGAGATAGAAGAGGAAGAGGGGTATGTAAAAGAGGAAGAGAAGGAATACGGCGGTGGTGAGAAAGAGAAAGAGATGGCAACTATATTGGAGCGGGTGAAGAAGCGCGAGAAGAAGGAGAAAGCCGCCGACCTCGTAAGTAAGTTGAGGGGAAAGAAGAAGGTAAATAAGAAGATAATGCCTTATGAGATATATGCGACCTCGGGGGAGTGAATGTTCAGCTATCCAAACTCCAAAGGTATTTGCTCAATATCCAGTGGACTAAAATCCCAAACTCCAAATCACAAATACCAAACAATACCCAATAACGGGGCTTCTCCCCGTTGGTAGAGTAGGAGGAGGTCTTTCGACCTCCGTCCCCTCATCGAACCGTACGTACGGATTTCCCGTATACGGCTCTCCTTTGGTGTTGCCCCATAGCAGGGAGTGAGATCACCACTCAGGGTTCAAGAGCGATGACAAGGATTTCAAGCCCAGATTTCTCAAAAACGCATTTGATATACGCCGATTACTGTTGTAGCTCTTCCTCTTCTCTTTAAATGCCCGCAACCTCATTCTTGTCCATCCATCGAGTCCCTTGTACAGCCAATTGACATTCGCTATCTTGAAGTAGTTGCCCCTTATCTTTGTTTTCTGCGGATGTAGCGTAAGTTCCAGCTCCTCTAAGATTTCTTTTACGTGAAGTATTGCCTCTTCTGCCTCCTCTTCGCTACCTAACCTGTCTTTCGTCTTCATCCCGACCCTAACCAGACATGCTAACCCCCTTTGGTAATCTCCCGTTTTGGAGCCGCGTTTACACGGAGGACACCCTGCCACTGTTGGCTTCTGCACCGATACGGGTAAACAGCACAGGAGGGATTTTAACCCTCTGGCTGATTAGGTTACGAGGCACACACCCCGCAAGCCCTGTAAGGGCTTAATTAACACTAAAACTTTTTAGAAAAAAAGTTTTACCAAAATATGTTTCTTTGGTCAAGCTTTCTTTTCTAAAGAAAGGTTGTGTGTAAATCAGTGTCTTATAGAAAAAGAGTTATACTTTATGTACAATAAATTAAAACGAAATTAATTAACATGAAAGCATTAGTGTTTGAACCGTTCTCAGGCGCCTCTGGAGACATGGTCATCGGCAGTTTACTGGATTTAGGTGCTGATGAATCGCGGATAAAAGATGCGATTTCTGCTTTTGACCTCAAGCTGGAAATAAAAGAGGTGAAAAAACGGGGAATAGTAGCAAAAAAAGCAGAATTCGTGAGTACGAATAATAGAAGAAAGAAAGTTGTGAGGTCATACAAAGATATAATAAGCACAATAGAAGGCAGTGGATTGAGCAAAGAGGTGATACAGAACGCATTGAGCGTATTTGAAAGAATAGCAAATGCCGAGTCGAAAGTGCATGGAGAACCGAAGGAAAGCTTAACATTTCATGAATTAGGCGCTCTGGACACAATAGGCGATCTCGTAGTGAGCAGTATTGCCTTTTTGGACATTCATGCTGATACTGTTGTAAGTACACCCATTTCAGTAGGCAGTGGATTTGTAAGCACGGAGCACGGACTTTTGCCTGTACCAGCACCTGCAACAGTAGAGATATTGAAAAAAACTTCTTTGTTATATCAAGGCGGTCCTTTCGATTCTGCATCTGAACTGCTTACGCCGACAGGAGCCGCGATATTTGCTCATTTTGTTCAGCGTTCTGAACCCTATTTACCTCAGATGCGCATCGAAAAGACAGGCTACGGTGCAGGAACCAGGGACTTACCTTCCCCTAATGTGTTAAGAGCAAGCGTAGGAGAAATCGTGGAATCGGTTTCCCTGGTAAAAGATGAGGTGGAAGTGCTGGAAACAAATGTTGACAATGTTACAGGCGAGGTGCTGGGCAATCTGATAGAGGTACTCATGGCGGAAGGAGCGAAGGATGTGTCTATCGTGCCAGCGCAGATGAAAAAAGGCAGAAGTGGACATATTATCAAAGTACTCGTCGCTCCTCAAGACGCATCTCGAATAGCACATCGAATAATGGAAGAGACCGGCTCGTTAGGTGTTCGTGTTATGCAAGTAAAACACCGGTTCATTGCAAATAGAGAACAGAGGATGGTGAAGGTGAGCATAAAAGGTGTAGAAAGAGAAGTAGGCGTGAAAATAGGCATGGATGCGAGAGGTTATTTGCTAAACGTAGCAGCGGAATTTGAGGATGCGAAAAGGGTTGCGACGGAGCTAAAAAAGCCTCTAAGAGAAGTGATAAAGCTCGTGGAGGAAAATGCAAGGAAGAACCTTTGGGGCGCATAGGCACGTAGATACTACGACTGCGAAGATTTGGTCGCTAAGCAGGAGTCATGGGCTACTTCCTATCCATAGCGTATTGCTCGGTCATGACGGTTCTATGACGAATCTTCTGGAGCTAATCTCACGCTGCGAAGTTGCGCTTCGCACACTCAAGCAATCAGTGGTTCCTTGCCCTTCGGAAGTAGCTGACCTGCTTGCAGTGGACGTTGGAGAGCCTGTAAACGAACGTGACATCACAATCGTGAGAAACCAGGATGGTTCGCCACTCCTCTATGCAAGGTCATATACCCCGCTATCGAGGCTAAAACCCGCTTTCAAAGCCGACCTGATGAGAGCCGACATCCCCATCGGCGAGATTATGCAAAGGCACCGAATCGAGGCACGGCGAGAGATCCTGGATGTCGGCTACTTGAGTAGCGACCCACGTCTTGAGGAGCTGTTGGCTTGTCCCGGTCCTTACCTTTGGAGAACGTATAACATTATTACCCAAGGGAAGCCGCTGATTACGGTCAAAGAGTACTTCTCTACCTCGCTAAGATGAGCACGCGTAATTCTCTGCCCGTTGAAAATTATCCTCTCTCCATCTTTCCCTTTTCTTTTTTCTTTTACCATTAATATTACATGGTGAAAAAGATTTTGGCAGTTGAAGAAATAATCAGGCTATTGAATGAAGATTTTGTCGGTGAAATGGAAGCCACGCTGATATATGTAAGAAACGCCTTTGTAATGGACCAGTGCGACCCGAGCAGAGTCACGGAGGATATAGCCATTGACGAGATGAGGCACATGAATTGGCTTGCCGACCTGATAGTGAAACGGGGCGGAAAGCCACGTATGGAACACAAAGAACTTGACTTCGGGAGAGAAGACCTGAAAAGTCAATTAGAGAGGCAGATAGCGCTTGAAACGGAAGGCATCGAGAGATACAAGCAGCAGGTTGATGCGATAAATGATGCAGAAGTGGTGGGCGTCCTGAAGCATATATTGGATGAAGAGAAACGGCACAGAAAAGAGTTCAGGATGCGGCTTGAAAGGATAAACGAATAACCTTCTCACAAAAGGTGACTATTATGCAGGGTAGCGATAAGACGGAAAACCCAAAAATGATTTCGCTTCATCGAGTTTTGTTTTTAATATAAACCCCCTAAATAGGCTATAATCAATTTCTTACGTTTCTTTAATCTATTTAGCCAATAAAATTGCATAATTCTGAATCTTTCTTATCTTACGCCATTAAAATATCTTCGTTTTGTAGTGAAAACGTTATTTTGTATCGAAATTGCACCTAAAACATCTTTGTTTTTGACAATGGACTATACAATCCGCGATAAGAGTCCACATCTACGGAAAAGACCGCCAGGTCGCTATCACAGGGATGCATGGCTACCTATTATTATTTCTGCAAAAGTATAGTTGAATAAAAATACTTGTAAAATGATAAAATTAAGCTATGAGAGGGGGACAATAGTGGTAAAGAGCAATTTCAAGCTGCCACATACCGTATGGGATAACAGGTCGCAATGTTTTAGATGCCTGCCCATGTTTTATAATGATTTGAAGGAGTATCTAAAACTTTCCGGGC
>JAODGL010000077.1 GCA_025464585.1 Methanosarcinales archaeon | reverse complement strand
GTTGTAGTCACTAATCCCGAGGGGAATATCACAGCATCGAAATTGTCAATTCCATCACGTGAGCAAAGGGAAATTATGGATGTGCTGGGGGTTGAGTATATAAAGTCTGAAACTTAGGTTATTACTGCCAGTATTTTCAAGCCAAAAGCTTACTGATGCCGATTGTCCAGGCTCATACGATGATTTGTCGAAGCACCATCTTATTATCCAGCTTCCCATATTTTCACCTCCTTTTTCTTCCCTTTCTTGTCCCCCAAAAATAAAAAGAGAAAGAGGCTTTAAATTCAAAACCTCTCTATCTCCAGCCTCTTCTTTTGTGCTTCTATCTTCCTATCAAGTATCTCATCAAGCTCCTTCGTCTCTATCTCCTTACCCCAGACCTCTTCTATCTCCTCATCCGGCAACTCCTCTATCGCATCCAGCACGTGCTTATCACTTATCCCTGGAACTTCGCCCTTTATCAGGTCCATCTGCCGGAGTAAAGTATTACATCTGATTTCCACATAAGGCTTGTTATTCTCCATACTCTCTGGTCTGCTCCTCAATCATTTCCATTACAATTTTGTACACCCGCAGCGTCATATATAAACTGCTCTTTTTATGCAGCTCGAGCATAACCTGTTTTGTCTTTTCGTAACTCAACGATCCCGATCGAAATGCCTTTGCGATTATACCTGCCGTACCATGAACCTCAATGCTGTACAGCTCACCTACGTCCCTTGCATCAGCATCGTCAGTGAAGAATAAGTCATAACCTCTTGAAATGCAGAGCGAAATCCCTTCTGCCTCGCCAACTTCAATCCCATACGTGCTGCACAGTCGTTTAGCGAGCACTTTCTCTTCCTCACTTAGCTCAATAACTGCTATTCCTGATTCTTTCAGTTCTTTTGACCCAGGCCTATTATAGCGTGTTACTTCGTTATAAATCGCTGCTGGGATTACTACTTCTGCTATCTGTAGCTGTAGCAGATGAAAACAATTTACTTCAGCGAGATGGATGATCGGACCAGAATCCGAGACGGCTCTAACCATGTAGCCCCCACTCAACATCCTTCAAGATGTTTAGCTCCTCTTTTGTGAGCTTCTTCTCTCTTATCAGTTTCCTTACAGCATCTCTGATAGCATCGTTCCTATCGGCATACCAGCCTTCTTGAATGAATTTCTCTAACTCTTCAAGCAGTTTTGGCGTCAATTTCGCCTCTATTGTTACTGTCCCCATTTCTTTTTCTCCACTTTATAATTTATAGATGTCTCCCATACTTTTAATTTTTTCCCCTACTAAATAAGCCCTCAGAGATGCGATTCAAAACCTCTCTATCTCCAGCCTCTTCTTCTGTGCTTCTATCTTCCTATCAAGTATCTCATCAAGCTCCTTCGTCTCTATCTCCTTTCCCCAGACCTCTTCTATCTCTTCATCCGGCAACTCCTCTATCGCATCCAGCACGTGCTTATCACTTATCTTTCTCGTTTTTCAACAAAGCCTTAAAAATCTTAGATGCGTTCAATATCTCTATCCCAATAACTTCTTCCTTTTCATTCAATTCTATCCTGATACCATCAGCAACTTCGATGAAATCCTCTTCTATTCCCTCTTTTATGAAAATATACATAGCATCACTTTCACGGTCGTAATTCACTTTTGCCCTGTTTTCCAGCTCTTCAATCATAATTTTACCCACCTACCAACTTTTATACGTTTATCTTTTCGGTGCTCTTTAATCGGGTATATCGTGATAATAGATATGTGCTCTTCGTATTTATCATAAACTATTGCCATTGTTCGTATTTTCCCTGCATAATCCAATCGCTTTAACGCTACATAATATGATGTCCCATTATCATAATAATTTTCTTCCGCACTTTCGTATATTTCTCTTGGCATATCATACGGAATATCTCTGAGTTTTAGCCTCAATTTCAAATGCTCTGTGTACCGTATTTCCATTTACTCCTTGCCTCATTCTCCTCTCTCTTTCCCCTCTCATTTCACCCCAAAAATAAAGAGACAAAGAGGCTTTTAACTCAAAACCTCTCTATCTCCAGCTTCTTCTTCTGTGCTTCTATCTTCTTATCGAGTATCTCATCAAGCTCCTCCGTCTCTATTTCCTTACCCCAGACCTCTTCCACCTCCTCATCCGGCAACTCCTCTATCGCATCCAGCACGTGCTTATCACTTATCTTTGCTATCTCGCCAAGCCGCTTTAACACCTGCTTCTCGTTGAAGTTCTCATCCACCATGATGTCCATCAGTTTTTCCGACGTCAGCCTCCCCTCAATCTTATTCCAGAACTCGCCTCTAAATATCTCCTTACCCTTCGACAGAATCGAATCCATCTTATCCAGTGCACGAATACCCAGATCTACCTTCGCAAGTTCCAGATCCTTTGTCGCTATCTCGCCCTCTATCCGGTTCATCTGCCTGAGTAGCGCCCTTCTCTCGTATTTATCCTTGCCCTTACCTTCCTCATACAGCTTCTTCCACTTGTCCTTCAATTTCCTTAACTCCGGTATCGCTTGCTCCTCCTTCATGCTCCGCCGCATTCGCTCCTTCTGCACCTCTTCTACCTTCGGAACTTTTGCTCCAAACCCTAATGTTCCCTTCAAACTTTCTACTATTCCCATTTTTTCACATCACCCCTTTTTCATTTCTCAACAACAACTCCAAACTCCTTTTCATACTTTACCTTACCCATTCCCTCTTTCTCGAGGTCGTAAAACACCTTCTTCGCAAGCCTCCTGCCCTCTTCGCCGCCGTCTGTCGCTTCTTCCACCACGCGGTCAAGGACTGCAAAATCCTTCAGTTCTAATCTTCCAATCACGTACTCCTTTATCGCCTTCACTTTCTCCGCATCGAATACCGGCTTGAACAATTCAATATACGGCTTTATACGCTCGTCTGATTCGTTATAAAACACATCGCCAGTCTCCAAATCCACCAGACATAGCGAAACATACCTGCTAACGAAATTCTTGTGAAAGTTCCCTGAATTGATATGTTCAAAGACTTTCTCATCGAATCCCGTTACCGATGCGACTCCAAGCACGTGGAAATAGTTTCCAAGTTCCGCGTTGTCAATATATCTCGTCAGCACGGACAACAACTCGGACAATGTCACACTCCTCGTATCAAATCCGTTATCAGCATAATCCAGCAAATGCCCCAATACCGCAACTTCTATTATTACCTTCGTCTCTTCCTTTCCAAAGAGCTTGTACCTCTTCTCCGCAACCACGTATCTTGACCGCAGGTTCAAAGGCAACTTTCCCGTTGCTTCTTCATAATCCATCTTCAACGTGTTCAAATTTAAAATCCTATCCGCATCATCAAACTTATAGTGATAGCTCCAGACATTTATCCTCCGTTCCTTCCTCTCTATCGGGTCGTATATCGTTCTCGGAAGTTCATTCATCTTAATGTCAAATCTCCCAATGTAGTTCATCTCGTGAATCTTTGCAACGTCGCTCACTACAAATCGCTTCACCGTGCCGCCTTCTAAAATCGCCTTGATTTTTCCCAATCGCTCTTCTACTTCTTTCTTCTCGTATTCTAATCCTTCTCGTTCGCTTTTTAATTCCGCTTCCTTCTTCTCCAGTTCTTCTCTTACCACTGATTTCTCAATTGCTCCTTCAATGTCTTCCCATGCCCCGCCCGGTCCAATACCATATTTTCTGATATATTCCGTTGCCGCAAGCTCCATCTTCTTTAGCCTATCGCTGTAAACTCGCTTGAACGCAAGCGCCAAATCACCTCGAATCTTGCTTCCCATTATTTTGTCCATCTGGTCATAACCCTTGAGCGCAGCATCCCTCGCGAGTCTTACAATGCCTCGCTCGTCTTCCCTCCCTCTTCTTACATATTCCGCAATTTCAGTTTCCGATAATATATCATAGACCTTGAAAACGTCAAAACTCCTGACAAAGTCCATCTGGTCGTCTTTAAACCCATGCTCCGGGCTTCGCTCTCCATTATCCAAAAACGATACCACTAACTTCAATTTTGACATTACAATGTTCGCTTCCAGAAATCCATTTGTCGCACCTTCGGGAACGAATTTAGTGAGATATTCACCCTCAACCCTTCTTATCTCGTCCCACCACTGCCTCCTGATATACTCATCTATCCTTTTCAACTTCTCCAAATCCATCTCCGGACTCGCTATCGTCTTCGGCAGCTTATTCAACCTTTCCAAATCCTCAATCCCCATCTTCATGCCTCCCTCATGCATACTATCGTATTATCTTCCACGGTATATAAAACTTTCGATTTTTATACTTTTGTCTCTTCGGATATTGAGACATCGAAATAAGAGAAATCACCCTTCAAATCATCTTTCAACGACTTCGCCGCTTCTTCTATTCCTTCTAACCGTATATCCGCCGTTGTCTCTCCTCTTTCTTCTCTTAAAACGACTTTTACACTGACCCCACCCTTCCCTCTTCTCATATATACCATATATTCCATCTCAGAAAAATTATCACTGAGAGATCGGTGTTCTCTGAGAGTAGAATTTTTCTTGCTAAAAATGAAGCTGATGAGCTTCTCCACTGACTTTATATCGTCCTTAAACGTAACTTTTAAACTTTCTACACGCTTCTCCGGTTCTACTTTCTCTCTCTCCGCTTTGTATATCTCCACTCTTCCTGCACTTATCTTTGAATACAACTCCGCAAGAAAATCGCTAATCACATCCCCATCCAGATCCGCCTTCACAACTATCGCTTTCAGCTCTGATACTTTTCCCTTCCCCTCCACTCTCCCTTCTCCCCACTTATCTATTACGTACCGCACACGCTTCTTCTCCGTATCATCCGCGCAATCCATGACGATGATATGTGTTGTTGTCATTGCTATACCATAAACTATCGTAGTATATAAAACAATAGTATTTTTTTCGATTAAACCTTCTCTTTTAGAAAAAGAAAAGCGTTTGCGAGAAAGAAAAACAACTCGAAAATGTTTCTTTGGTAGTATTGGGATTTGGTGCTTGTGATTTGGAATTTTCCTTATACCACCTTCACCGCATGTCCCATAGTTGTTTTCATATAAATAGAACCTATATTTTGCCAGCCGCGCTCCAAACGTGATTCTACTGCTTTTATCACTGCTATGGCATTTTCTGCTATCTCCTTTGCATTCATATCCTTGCGACCTATGTTTACCCATAAAGTCGTAGTTTTTGACCTTACTTTAACTGTCCCTTTCAACCGCGACAATATCTGTCTCGGGTCAGCCCCCGGAGGAATAGGGTCGGGCATCTTACCACGCGGACCAAGAATAGTGCCCAAGCTTTTACCTACCAGAGACATAAGAGATGCATCGGCAACGAAGAAGTCGTATTTTTTCACCAGTTCTCTTGCTTTTTTCTTATCCATTCTCTTCAGGTCTTCAGGGTCTATCACCTCAGCACCTGCCTCTTTCGCTTTCAATGCAATCTCACCGGAAGCAAAAGCGCCAATCTTCGGCTCCCTGAACTTATTAGGCAAAACTACATCCACATTTATCCTGCTCTTCGGCTGCTTCAAATCTATATTTTTTAAATTTATGCTGAGTTCTACACTTTCCACAAATCCACGCTCTTTCGATCTCAATGCCTTCTCCACTTCTCCTACTATCTCTTCTGCTTCCATGCTTATGTTATCACCTCATCATACATTCCTTCTTCTATATCCCTCTGAATTTCTTTCGCATCTTTACCTTCCACCTTCACATGCATGGAGACACAGGTGCCTATTACCTCTTTAATAGCACTTTTTAACGAAGTTGCTAACATTTCTTCGCGCTTCTTCTCCGCTATCTCTCTTATTTGCTTTAATGATATATCCCCGACATAATCGGTTGTAGAGTCTGTTTTTGCTTTTTCAATCCCTAAATCTCGCTTTATCAACGCTGACGTCGGTGGCACGCCTACGGTTATAGCCACCTTTCCCGCGGTATCAACGGTTATCTTTACTGGAACTTCCATTCCCACGTAGTCCTTCGTAAGCTCATTCACAGTACCCACCACTTCTTTTATATTTACTCCAAGAGGACCCAGAGCAGGACCCAATGGTGGTCCTGGACTCACTTTTCCCCCCTCTACTAAAACTTCAACGACATTCATTTTTCCCTCTTTGCGTTAGTTACTTTTGTTTATTTATTGCTGATTTATTCTAAATATAAATCAAAGAAGAATAATAAATAAAAAGATGGGTGTTAATATTGGTGCGATATTAGAGCCAAAAGAAGCGAGTTTAGAGGCTCTTTCAGGTAAAATCATTGCCGTAGATGCATATAACACGCTTTACCAGTTCTTAAGCATCATTCGGCGACCAGATGGGACACCACTGAAGGATTCTTCGGGTAGAACGACTTCTCACCTCTCCGGGCTGATATACCGCACGACGAATTTAATAGGGTGTGGAATAAAGCAGATATTCGTTTTTGATGGCAAACCATCTGAGTTAAAAGCAAAGGTTATCAAGGGCAGGTCGGAACGTAGAGAAGAGGCGAAAAGGAAATGGGAAGAAGCGAAGGTTTTGCTTCCAGAAGTAGCGTTTAAGTATGCCCAAGCATCTGCAAGAATTGACATGACGATAGTAGAAGATGCGAAGAGGCTCTTAACATATCTTGGCGTCCCTTGCGTGCAGGCACCCTCCGAAGGAGAGGCTCAAGCTGCTTATATGGTTCGCAGAGGTGATGCAGAGCTCGTTTCCTCTCAAGATTACGATTCTTTGCTCTTTGGCGCACCGGCTATGATAAGAAATCTTAGCGCCGCGAGAAGAAAGGCGACTCCAGAAGTCATTGAATTAAAGGAACTCGAAGAGAAATACGGGATAACCAGAGAAGAGCTTGTGGACATCGCAATTCTAATTGGCACTGACTTCAACCCGGGAATAAAAGGGATAGGAGTTAAAAGCGCACTGAAGCTGATAAAAAGACATCATAGCATCGAAAAACTGATAGCCGAAGCGGAAATAGAAAAAATAGAGGGAATAGAGAACTACGAACTCGTTCGAGATATCTTCTTGCAGCCTGATGTGAATGAATCTTATGAAATAAACTGGGGAACACCAGATGAAGAGAAAGTAAAAGAATTTCTCTGTGAAGAGCACAACTTCTCGGAAGAGCGTGTGAGTAAAGCCTTGGAAAGGATCTTTATGCCAAAAACAAACGTTTCGCAGCGAAGGATAGAGCAGTGGCTGTGAAAATTGCAGGCATTGGCTACTGGAAGGTAATTTTGAAACTTAGGTAATTATCTCCTTAGTTACCCCCACTATTTTGTCAAAATCCTTCTCATTCGGTCTATACTTTGCAAATTCAACTTTTTCACACCAATCCAGACAATCCCGCACCTTTGAATACAGGTCTGCATCCACCTTTCCTCTCAAAGTCTCCATCAATTCGGTCTTTAACAATTCCTTCTTAATGCCCTGTTTATGTGAGAAATAGAAACGTAATGCTTGCGATATCCGTTCGTAGGCGTCCTTTTCTCGATTATTCCTGAATAGCCGCTCAGCCTCTTCAACCATTCTTCTCGCCTCACTTGCATAGTCAGCGGAAGCGACTTGCTCCATGGCAAATAGTGATGTTTCCTGTCTCTGCGCTCTTTTTATTTTGAGATATCTGCCAAAAATAAACCAGCCGGTAGCAATAACCACTGCTATGGGAATAAGGAGCAGTAACCACCAACTCTCTTCTTTCTGCCGTTGCATCTCCTTCTCCAGCTCTTTCTTCAATTGACCCGTGTTCTGACTGATTTGATTGTTCGTTACACGCTTTTCTACGCCTTTTTGCTGCTGACCGCCTGATTGCTGTTGCTCGTTACCATAGCTGGAACTGCGACCTATCTGGATATTGAAAGAACTACCGTAGGACGAATAAGAAGTGGAATGGATATTGGTGCCATTACAGTGATAAATAGTGGTAATGCCCTGTGCCTGGCGTTGTGGCAAGGTATTATTGGCTTTCACTTCGAGGTCGAGTGTGTTTGACTCCACCGTTTCGCGCTTGCCCGTTTCGGGATTGGTGTAAGTAACCTTCGCTGCGTCCAGCGTGTACTTACCGGGTTTAAAAGGCACTATCGGCTCGCTGTAGGTAAGTATCGACTCTTCCTTCGCAGGCAGCGCATACTCAAGGCACTTTATGTCTAAGCCATTATCTCCAAAAACGTTCCTGTCCACGATTCGCACAGGTATCTCCCGGTTGAACGGGTTTTTAAATTTCAGGGAGATGATAACCTCATCGCCGACTTTTATCTCCTTGTTATTGCCATAATCAACGAGTTTTTGCACTTCCAGCTTTTTCGCTGCCGTAGCCACAGCCGACGTAACAGCTAAGAGGAATACCAAAAGCAAAAGAATAGCTATCGCCTTTCTCCTCACGCCCATCTCACACAATCACCCTGTATTTACCGTAGATAATATAAATGTTCACCAATAATAATATAAAGGTTGCCATGAAGAACCAATCCTTTATGCTGGTCTCTTCCCACTCTCGTTTTATGTGCTCACCGATATTGGAATAAATCTCATCCAGCGTCTTTTCATTCACGGATTTGTAATATTTCCCACCGGTATCCGTGGCAATTGTTTTCAGCGTTTCTTCATCAAGCTCGGCATACTGCGGATTGCCAAAGAAATCATAGCCGATGACTGTCGGTTTCTCAGAACCAAGCCCAACGGTAAAGACCTGTATTTTGTTTGTTTTCGCGAATTGAATAGCTTCCTGTGGACTCACAACACCCGCATTGTTCACGCCGTCACTCAGTAAAATCACCACTTTCTTCTTGTTCGGGATAGAAGTAGCCATGTCAATTGCGAGTGTGAGACCATCGCCGAGCGCAGTTCGCCCTGTTCGCGGCTCTATCCCTCTTAATTTCTCTATCGCCTTATCCTTAAAGGGGGTGAGATAAGAAACGGTAGTAGCACCGGATTCGAAGATGACAATCCCCACGTTATCCTTCGGCTTCAAGCTCTTTATCAGCGTTTCGGCTGCGCTCTTCGCAGCTTCCAGTCTCGTTGGCTGATAATCGGTTGCCTGCATGCTTCCAGAATCGTCAATCGCTAAGACCACGTTAACACCCGCCTTAGCACGCTTCAGAGGAATCATCGGGTCTGCAAGACCAACGACAATCAATGCAACAGCGATGGTAAGAATGATAAAAGGCAAATGAGCCCTGAATTTGACGCCGCGTTTGTCTCTATCCGAAGCTTCTTTTACAACACTCAAAGTACTGAATTTCAGCGCTGCTTCCTTACGCTTCTTACAGTAAATCCTGTAAAAATAGTACAGCAGGGGAATAATCCACAGAAATAGCAATACCCACGGTTCTCCAAAACTCATGCACCACATTTTATTCCGTCTGATGTTTTTGCAGGTATTTCTGGAAGTAGAGTTCACTGACGAATAATTCCATAAAATTATCTTCCTCTTCAAGTTTTATATGCTCGACTCGCTTTGCAACGACTTCTGCATCCTCGCGCTTCGTCTTTGATATTAACACCTGCCTTGCACCTTCTATTGCAGCATTCCCTACTTTTTTCACCCTTTCCCGTTCAACATCTGGAAGGAGTCCTATACGGATTGCATTCTCGGTATTTGTAAAGTTTGCAAAGCCACCCGCCAGAAAGATGCGGTCTATCTCCTCAAGTTCGATTCCGTATCTATCCAGCAGGACCTTTATACCCACGGAGACAGCAGTTTTCGCAAGATTTAACTGGTCAATGTCCTTTTCCGACAGACTAATTCCTTCGGCTATTCTAAATTCTTTCTCCGCACCATAGAACTTACCTCTACCATCAATTATCTTCTTGTCCAGAAGTTCAGCCAGCGTGTCTATTATCCCGGAACCGCAAACTCCAACAGGTGGAGCATCGTCAATCGTTTTATACTTAACTTCTCCATTCTCTATTCTCACTTCTTTTATCGCACCGCTTACGCCACCTACTCCAGATGTTATGCCAGCGCCCTCAAATGCAGGACCCGCTGCACAGGATGTTGCAATCAATCTGTCTTTGTTCCCGAACACGATTTCTGTGTTGGTTCCCACGTCTATCGCCATACCTACGGACTCGTTTTTGTATAATTCCGTCGCCAGCACGACAGCCAGAGCGTCGGCACCGACAAAACTGCCTATCAGTGGAAGACCATAAACTCTTGCCCTCGGGTTTGCCTCGAGTCCGAGTTCTTCTGCGGTTTTGGTTACTGGCATTGTACTCAAGGGTTCGTAAGGGCTTTTGCCAAGCGACTCGACTGGATAGCCAAAGAACAGGTCTCTCATTACCGGATTGCCCACGACCACCATCTCATATACCTTGCCCGGGTCTGTCATGGCTGTAATCATTTCGTTCACCGCGGTTCTGATTTCTCTTTCAAGTATGTCCTGCCCTTTTCTTGCAAATTCTATCCTTGAAATTACATTGTTTCCGTATTTGGTCTGCGGATTTTCTCTTGATATAACAGAAGACACTTTTCCGCTCTCAAGGTCAATTAAATACGCGGCAAGCGTTGTTGTCCCTATGTCAAGAGCGATACCGTGTAATTCTCCTGTATATCTGCCTATATCTTCTGACTCGCAAAAGACTCTGTCACCCTCCAGGTGCACGAAAGGCTCAAGACTGATTTCCTTATATTCTCCTGATTCTAAAACGTAGTAGGTTCTTCTCTGGACTCGGACGTAAATAGGGTCATCGGTTCTTAATATTCTTGCCTGGCAGGCAAGACGGCGCTGCGTATCTCCGTGTACAAATTTATCTTCCGCTTCGGTCTTATCCGAGAGTGTGCCGGGTGCACACTCAACTTCGACCTGGCACTGCCCGCACTTTCCCTCACCACCGCATGATGCGTTTATGTCTATTCCCAACTCCTGCAGGTAGGAAAGTATGGTCCTCCCCTCGACAAGTTTGGCTTCTTTTCCATACTCCGAGAAAATGATATTCATGACTTCCTTTTCAAAAACGCCTTCACCATTTTTATCGCACACAAATCGCCGCAGATGGAACAGGCATCGCTTTCTGAGGGTCTGCTGTTTCTTATTCTTCGTGCTTCCTCAGGGTTTATGGCGATTTCCAACTGCCTTTTCCAATCCAGGTTCTTTCTTGCATGCGCCATTTCGTCGTCCATGAGTCTTGCCCTCTCTCTTTGCCCTTCCTTTACGAGGTCAGCAGCATGCGCTGCTATTTTCGTTACTATCGTGCCTTCTTTTATCTCATCCACGGATGGCAATGCTAAATGCTCTGAAGGTGATACCATGCAGAGGAAATCAGCACCGTACATTCCTGCAATCGCCCCTCCTATTGCACTCACAAAGTGGTCGTATCCCGGTGCGACATCAGTAACGAGTGGACCTAACAGATACAGTGGTGCAAAATCAGTTATATGTTTTATCGTCTTCACAGACGCCTCTATTTCGTCCAGAGGGACATGCCCTGGACCTTCAACCATTGCCTGAACCCCCTCTTTCCTCGCCTGCTCCACAAGCTCACCGAGAACGATTGTTTCCATATATTTCGCACGGTCAGAGGCATCAGAAATGCAGCCAGGACGCATACCATCCCCCAGGCTGAGTGTTAAGTCATACTCTTTTGCTATTTCCAGCAGATAATCATACTCGCTGTAAAAAGGATTTTCTTGCTCGTTGTGAATCATCCATGCGATGAGAAAAGCGCCACCTCGACTGACAACATCCAAGATGCGCTCACTTCTCCTCAATCTCTCCAGTGAGTTCTGATTCACACCTGCATGAATAGTAACAAAGTCTATACCGTCTTTTGCATGTTTCCTTACCGCATTGAACATGTCATCCGCATTCATGTCCACCACTGCCCTTTCGTCAGTCTTCTCTAAAGCCGCCTGGTAGATCGGCACCGTCCCGACTGGCACATTTACTTCTTTCAAAATCGCTCTTCGTGTTTCATCAAGGTCGCCACCCGTAGAGAGGTCCATTATTGTATCAGCACCGTATTTCACCGCAATCTTTGCCTTCTCTACTTCTTCCCCGGAGTTGACGAAATCTTTTGACGTTCCCACATTTACGTTCACTTTCGTGCTCATCCCTTCGCCAATTGCTTTTAGTGCTATGTCTCCCTTTGCATTTCTCGGAATTACAACTCTACCTGCTTTGAGTCCTCTTTTCAGCTTCTCCAGGCTGAGCCCTTCCGTTAAGGAAACCTGCTCCAAGTCCTTTTCCTCCCAGTTGAAAACGATGCTACTCATCTTATTTGATTATATTCAAGGCAATCTGTATAAACCTTTCTCATAAATAAGAAAATAGAAATTTGCAATTATATGCTTTTAGCATTTTTCTTTTAGAGATACTATAAGATGGCTACGAATGGGACATACTATAAAACCTTAACGGAAAAACTGGAGAAGGAAATAGAAATAGCACGAGAGGCAAGGAAAAAGGGTTTTGACCCCTCGCTCCATCCAGAAATAGACATAACAAAAGACCTTGCAGCGCGAGTAGAAGCACT
>JAODGL010000113.1 GCA_025464585.1 Methanosarcinales archaeon | reverse complement strand
GTTATTTTCTTTGCCTCTATTATGTTCAACGCTTTTTCGGGTCCAAGTATTCTAACTAGTTCTTTTTCTGAAACTTTGCCCAACGAGAACTCCTTTACCGCTTTTAACCTTCTCAGGTCATTTAAAACTTCCCTTTCAATAACTTTAGGCTCGATAGCTTCAAATTCTTCCCTCGGGAACTCCAAGATTATCTTCTTCCCCGCGATTGTTACCCCCATTTGGTTCACCTCATATTTCTGAGACAAGCTTCCGTGTTATGTTCACCATCTCTGCAGATATCGATGCCATAATATCTTCATCACCTCTTTATATACAAACTTAGTTGCATTTAAATTTAAATATTTTCGATGTGCTTCCTAAGAGGAAAGAGCTACATCATCAAAATTGTAATAATGCTGATGAGTTGAGGAAGAGAAAAATCCACAAACAAAATAAATAAAAGTTTTTCATTCCCCTGTTATTATAATTATAAGAGCGGAATTTGATGGAGGAGATAAAGTGGAGATAGAAAAGGAAGAAGTTCAAAGTTTGATTTTAGGAATACTGGCACTAATCACTCTGGCAATCTTAATATTAATCCTGCTGGGTGTGTTAAGATAATGAAGAAAGGGGACATATATTGGATAACTCTGATAATAATAGAGATCATGTTTATCGTAGCTCTTATTTGGTTTGCCACGCACAGCCTCTACGTAACGCATGAAGAATTCATATCAGAATAAAAGGTAACGTGCAGATGGCTGGATTCCGAACGTTCATTAAGAATATCGCGGATTCGCTTAACGTAACGGGCTTCGCAGAGAATCTGGAAGACGGAAGCGTTAAGGTCGTTTGCGAAGGTAAAGAAGAGAAGCTAAAGGAGCTAATCAAAGCGATAAAGGAAAAAACACCTTCCTTTGCTCGTGTTGACGAAATGAACGTGGCTTATGAAGATTATAAAGGTGAGTTCGTATCTTTTGAGCGAAGGGGTGCGGATGTTCCGCAGAAGGCAACGCTCGATGACCTGCTCATTGATTTTTATTTTTTATCGGTTAAACTAACTAAAATAAATCTGCGTAAATCCGTGTAAATCTGCGTCTTAATTAGAAAGAAGTTATACATCACATCAGAAGAACTCGGCGATAGACTTGGTGCGGCGCTTCTCTATCTGGGCGCAACGAATCTAAAGATAGTAACCAGATAATCGAAATATTTATATATTTGGTAAATATAATTACTATTATGAGAATAGAAGATCTGATAAACCAGAACGCATGGTGGAAATATGGTAAAGATTTCTGGGAATACGACAAGAATCTAAAAGAGGCAAAAGGAGCTTTTACAGAGTTTAAAAGAAGAAATATAGAGCTGAAAAGCGGGAATATCTACATAATAAGAGGGATAAGGCAGAGTGGGAAGACGACTTATATGAAGCAAATGATTTTGAACCTCTTGACGAATGGCGTGGAACCCGAAATCATTTTGTATGCTTCTTGTGACAGGCTCGCATCAAGGAAAGAATTGAGAAATGTAATCAATAATTTTATTCAAACGAACAGGGACAAAGAGCCACTATATATCTTCTTAGATGAAATAACATATTTAGAAGAGTGGAATCTGGAATTAAAAACCTTAGCGGATTCTGATTTTATAGATAAACTTATAGTCATGGCTACCGGGTCTTCGGCGGTGAAAATAAAGGAGAAGGCGGAAAGGTTGCCTGGAAGGCGAGTAGAGGGTAACGAATATCGCCTCAAACCTCTAACCTTCAGGGATTTTCTCATGCAAACCATCCTTCAGGTGGCGGAGCATGTAAAATCACCGGATTTTTCCACTGCTTTGAAACTATTGGGAGCGAAGTTGAAAAATATTTCAATAAGCATGGATGAGGATTTGGACTCGATGATGTGGAAAATAAGAGCGATAATTCCGTTTAAAGAGGAGCTGGATTACATGCTGGACTTATATCTTTTGACAGGTGGATTTCCAGGCGTTATAAATGAGTATTTTGGAAATAAATTTATGAAAAAGGAAGAAGGGATAGAAAACGGACTCTATGAGACTTTCACGAGGATTGTTCTGGGTGACGTATCTAAGATAAGGAGGAGCGAGACGATTGCGAGAGAGTTAATGAGGCGAATTGTGGAGCGGTACGCCACTAAATACAGCTTTACGTCGCTGGGTAAAGATTTGGAGTTGTCACATCAAACCGTGATGGAGTATTTAGAGATACTTGAGGATGCTTTCTTGATAGAAGTGCTGCATTCTTTAGACATATCAAAGAGAAGACCGAGGCTAAAGGGGAATAAAAAGATATTTTTCGCCAGCCCCTTCGTTTATTACTGCATTGAGTCTTTCATTGCCGGTTTAGACGGTTTTTCCTCTTCAAAAGGGATTTTGCTGAAGAAAAGAGATAAAATACTGGAGGGTGTGGTGGGCAATCATCTGGTTCAAACGAAGGAGGAGCCGTATACAAAAGAATGGAGGACGTATTTATGGTTATTTTATACTTCTACGGGAAAGGAGGTGGATTTTGTTTATAAAAAACCTTTCTTTAAGACCAAAGAAAACCTTGTGGGAATAGAAGTGAAATACAAAGAGGAAGTGGATAAAAGGGAGATAACGAGAATAAACGGCATCGCAGAATATATAGTTTTGACAAAGAACCAATATGAGAGGTTTGATTCAATGGCATTTATCCCGATTTCTTCCTTCCTTTCCGTTTTGGAGAAATCAAAGCGATTGTTGTAAAAAAAATGTTGCTTCCCTTTTATCCTTATTTCCTTCGCTTTCATACCTCTGGTTAATGATAGACCATAGAACTATAAACTATTTTAATAAGCGAAGCATAAGAGATAATCATGCTGAAAAGGGCAAACATCAGAATAAAAGGAAACGTGCAGATGGCGGGATTCCGAACGTTCATCGGGAATATCGCGGATTCGCTTATAAAGTTTTTAGCCACGCTATATCAAATACCAGGTACCCCTCGCTTCTCAAAGCCTCTTTCATTTCCTCATCAATTCCCTTCGCTATCAGTCCAAAATGTTCTTCTCTCGCATTGTTAAACCATTTGACGAATGTTGCTTTTTCTTTAAGCGCATTCAGAACCTTTACGGCTTCTCCCTCTCTCTTGAACTCGTGCCATTTGACTTCAAAAAAAGCTATTTGCTTCGTATGTTCATTCAAAGCAATTATGTCAATTTCCTTATCCTTATGCCACCACCGCCCAATTCTAAAGAACCGGAAGGGCAAAACAAAAATGCCCTTTATTATTAACTCCATTGCCAGGTCTTCAAATACTGTGCCAACATACCTCTCAAATTCATCTTCTATTGCGTAAAACTCCATTATACCAAGCTCTATCTCTTCTTTGTTCCTGTGAACGAATTTCAGCCAGAAAAGGAAATAATTATCCGTAACCTTGTAAATACCTCTCCTACCCGCTCTTATTACTGGATATATCTTCTTTATTAGACCCATCTCTTCTAATACTCGTAGGTACTTCGGTAAATTCGTTACGTCAACCTTTGATTTAGATGAAATCTCAGATAGAGTCGTTGCCCCTTCGCTTATCTGCTCCATTATGGATAAATATACGTAGGGCTCTCTCAACTCGTCCTTGAGCAATCGCTCTGCATCGTCAAACAATATATGGTCTTTATTGAAAAACGTCCTGTTTACATTCTCTTCAAAAGATAAAGAATCGTTAAATTCCTTCAAATAGGCTGGCACTCCTCCTGTACATCCATACACCCTTACCAGATCGTCAATGCCGAATTTCTTGTAGAATTTACATGCATCCATGAAAGATAAGGACAAAACTTTCAGTCTTAACGTGGCTCGACCATATAGCGGATTCTTATAGGATAGCAAAGACTCCATCGTGCTTACTAAAGA
>JAODGL010000024.1 GCA_025464585.1 Methanosarcinales archaeon | reverse complement strand
GACCACCGAGCTCTACACAGCCGAATGCACTCTTGCCCTACAGGACGCTGTTCCGAGATGTTACTGGAGAGTTCCCACGCGATACATGGACCGGTCGAGAGTGGGAGGGCACGAAAAAAAGCTTGAGAAGTTCGACCGGCTCTATCCGGGCTGCGTGGATGACCTGTTCGTATTTAGAGCGGTATGAAAAGATTAAGAACAAATACCTGGATTGGGAGGAATACACGGGTGATAAAAATAAAACGTTTTATGATGTGCTAAACCTCGATATGGCTTCTATTCCTTCTGATAGACGGGAAGCAGAGACTGTTATTAGAAATGCGTATAAAGATAAGAAACGCACAGAAGAGGTTAATCTTGCATACAGCGTTTTAAAGAATTCCAGGCTGAGAGAGGACTACGATTGGCTGTTAAAACACGAAAAATGGGTGCGTATGATGCACGAATTAGATGTAGAGAAGGCAGATGATGTGCAAATAAATGAAGTGATGGAAATTGCGGATTCGGTTGTAAACCCTGAACCGTCCAGCCTTTAGTAATCCTTTGTTGTTCCATGCCCTTCGCCGATAGTTTTACTATCTCCATTTTCACCACTTTACTATATATGTAGGAAGATTATTTAAAGTTTTACTCGATACCCTATATTCCATCTCTTTTAAAAAGCCGCCCTAACACACTCTTCCGTCCCGCACAACCTCGCTTTCGCACCACCACAGAGAAGGGGCACGTATCGCAGCATTTTACCTGAGTTTGTTAATACACAGTCATAGTTCTCAAAAGCAGGCGACACGACGAAACAGGTATCGCAGATTACTTTAACGCCGTAATTCTCTATCTTCTCCACTATCCGCTGTGTTTGAACGCTTTGCATTAATGCGCGTGCGGTAAATATGAAGAAATCTTTTTTTACTTTTCTTCCTTTACCTTCTGTCTTCAATAGCTCGTAGATGCGTCTTATTTCTGCGGAAGAGCAATGAGGACAGCCTATTGCGATCACATCGGGTTCGTTGTTCGCAGTATAAAACTCCTCCAAATCGCTTTCTTCTATCTCTATCTTCTCCCCGGATAACTTCGATTCCATCTCTTCAGCTCCAGGCGTTATTCCCTTTATATGATACATCCCTACGGAGCCGGTTGCTCCTATTGCTGCGGCTAAATGTTTCAGTTCGTCTTTGCCGGGAGGCGAAGAAGCGGAGGATGAGAAAAGCTCTATCAATGGTATTTTATCCCCTACAAGGTCGCCTATAAGAAATCCGAGTGCACTGTAGTCTGCATTTGTAAGGGCACATTTCACACAGACTCTTATCTCGGGCTTCCTGTTCTCGAGCTGATGAAGCCCATAAAAAGGCGTTTTTCCTATGAGCGCAGCGGCGAGAGCAGAAGGTGCCCCTTCCATGTTCGTTCTCGCACCGAGGACCGAATTAGCATATAAAACAGCAGAAGATTCCGCCCATGCAAGATGCTCACCTTTTTTCGGTGCATGACCAATAAGATAAGGGACGCAGGTGCATTCGGCAGAGATACCTAATTTTTTATACGCAGCAAGCACTTCCTTTTGCTTATCTGCAAATGCCTCTGAAATGCCCATCTCAGTCCATTTTTCTATATCCATACCGATAGGATTCAAAGTGCTTTCGACTTCCACCGTGCCTTCAAGGCGGTTTACGAATTCAAAAGCTTCTCCTATGGTCTTGTAAGACACACCAGATATATGTGCGCTTTTTATGGGGATTAATCCGGAAGCGTGGTTTATGTCGCCAATTGCGACAAGTATCTCCATTGCTTTTTTCTTCGTCCATCCCTCTTCTCCTTTGTATATCCGCTCTTCTTCTTTGGTGAGGTGCATAGTATTTATCAGTATTTGTATGAGGAAAAGGTGTATGCATGGTAATATTATATGGTCGGGTTGAGTACGATGAGCCCCGTTTCTAAAAATTTCTTCTTTGCGTTAAGTTTATCCTCCTGCTTTTTTATTTTATACAACCTTTACAAAAATCACGGTTAGAGGTTAGCAAAAATGGCGGAACTGAACTTCAAGGAAATAGAAGAGAAATGGCAGCGTAGATGGGAAGAGAACAAGGTCTTTGATGCAGAAATAGAAAAAGAAGAAGGCAAGAAGTTTTTTTTGACCGTCCCTTACCCCTATACCTCAGGACCGTTGCATATAGGTCATGGGAGAACATATACCTTAGGAGATATGATTGCGAGATTTAAGAGATTACAGGGCTACAATGTCCTATTTCCTATGGCTTTCCATGTGACAGGGACGCCGATTTTAGCGATTGCCGACAGCATCGCGAGAGGAGAAGAAGAAGTTGTAGAACGGTATCGAGATTACGTCTCGATATATGAAGACGAAGAGAAGGTTGAGAAGATAATCAATAGTTTCGGTAATGCGGAAAACGTTGCAGATTTCTTCGCTGACCGAATCTCTGAGGACTTCAAGCGCATGGGATATTCCATAGACTGGAGAAGAAAGTTCAATACCACGGAGCCAATGTACAACAAGTTCATCGAATGGCAGTTTAAAAAACTCTACGATAAGGGTGTGATAAAGAAAGGGAAGTATCCTATTACTTATTCTATTGAAGATGACTCAGCAGTTGGAGAAGATGACATTGAAGAAGGAGATATAAATAAAGTATCAATAATTGAGCACACGACCATAAAGTTCAAACTTGCTAATGACTCCGAGACTTACTTGATTGCCGCAACGCTGCGTCCTGAGACCATTTTTGGCGTTACAAATCTATGGATAAATCCCGCAGCAAGATACGTTAAGGTCAGGGTTGGAAAAGAAAACTGGATTGTATCCAGGGAAGCTGCGGAGAAATTGGGATACCAGAAGGAGGAATTACAAATTACAAATTACAAATTACAAACCGAAGAAGCAGGAGGAGGCTTTTTTATAGGTAAGAAAGTCAAGGAGCCGGTGGAAGGCAGGGAAATTCCTGTCTTACCCGCAAGCTTCGTTGACGCGGATGTTGGCACAGGGGTAGTCTATTCGGTACCGGCACATGCTCCTTACGATTACATCGCGTTAGAAGATTTGAGGAGGGAGAAAGGGCTTGAAATAGCACCAATAAAGATAATAGACATTGAGGGGTATGATTTGCCAGCGAAAGAGATATGTGAACGGATGGGAATAGAAAGCCAGGAAGATGAGCGATTAGATGAAGCCACGCAGATAATCTATAAAGACGAATTCTATCGGGGTGTATTGAATGAAAAGTGTGGTGATTTTGCAGGCATCGAAATCGCAGCGATAAAGGATGAGGTTAAGGACTGGTTAAAAGGTAAGAAGGTAGCAGATGTATTTTATGAGACTTCAAGGAAGGCGGTAACAAGAGGTGGGGGGAAGGTGATAGTTGCGGTATTACAGAATCAGTGGTTTATAGATTACACACCGAGCTGGTGGAAGGACATGGGTCATAAACTCGTAGAAGGAATGGCATTCTATCCTGAGAAGTATAAGGCATACATGCAGGACATTATTGATTGGTTGGCTTTGAGACCTTGTGTGAGGAAAAGAGGTTTAGGGACAAGATTTCCTTATGAAAAAGACTGGATAATCGAGTCACTCAGCGATTCTACAATTTACATGGCGCTGTACACCATAGTACACCTGCTAAGGCAATTGCCGGTTGATGCTTTAGACGAAAAGTTTTTTGATTACGTATTTTTAGGAATAGGCGATGCAGGTGAACTGACGAAGGAAACAAATATAGATGCGGATACTTTGAACAGGATAAAAGGGGAGTTTGAATACTGGTATCCGAACGACCTGCGGCACACTGCGCCACCTCACCTCTCCAACCATCTGGTTTTCTTCTTAATGCACCACGCAGCAATATTTCCAGAAAGGGGGTGGCCGAGGGCTATTACCTTGAATGAGTTGATGATTAGAGAAGGGCGGAAGATGTCAAAGAGCAAGGGGAATGTAATACCTCTGGCAAAAGTGTCAGAACTTTATGGCGTGGATTTATACAGGCTTTATTGTGCGATAAATGCGGACTTCGGGAGCGTGGTTAATTGGCGTGAGCAGGACGTGGATGCATTGAGGCGGAGATTTAATGCGCTGGTGGAGCTATTCGAGCAGAGTATAGATACAGGTGCAGAAGAGCTAAGAGAAGACGAACTCACGCATCCCGATAGATGGCTGCTGTCGAAGTTTTACAGAAAACTAAGGGACTCTATCGAGCGGTTTGATGCGTTTAAGATGAGAGAAGCGGGGATAAACATGGTATTCAATTTAATGAACGACATCAGGTATTATGAGCACAGGGAGAGCGAAGAAAGGAGGAAGAGAATAGTCAGGAATTTAATGGATGATTGGCTGATAATTCTATCGCCAATAGTTCCGCATATATGCGAGGAGATATGGCACAGGAACAGAGAGGAGAAGGGAGAAGGGAGAAGGGAGAGAAAGCTTGAATTCGTTTCTTTGCAGACGTTGCCAGAAATAAAGGAGGAGTTTATTGACGATAGGGTGGAGCGCGAGGAGGAATATTTGGTTTCTTTGATTGGGGATACAAAAGAGATATTGAAAATAGCGAGAATCAAACCAGGTAAGATTTACATTTATACCGCGGAGGAATGGAAATGGGAGATATTTAGAGCAATACGTGATTTGCCGGATAAGGATAAGATTAAAGAGGCGATGAAGCTCAGGAAGGATAAAAGCACGGTGGATTTCGTGAAGCGAGTGATGAAGAGCAAACTGGCTTATTTCGAGCTGAACGAGAGTGAGATTCTGGAACGCGAGAAGGAATATTTGATGCGTGAGTTCGGGTGTGAAATAGGCATAAACGCGGAATACGACCCGAAAGGTAAGAAGAAGTTTGCTATTCCGCTTAAGCCCGCGATTTATGTGGAGGAGTGAGTCGTGTTTATAACACAAGGTTACACAGATTCTTGTACAAATAACAAATACTTTTTCAAGTTATAATCGACGCAATACCCAGTGGTTCACCAAGTAATTTTAATAATGAAGAACTCGTATGCATATTGAAAATGAGGTTGAAAGAGATGAAGGTTAGTACTCAGCTAAAGGGAGGTATATACGAAATAAGTTTCAGATATAATACCAAATTGGGAGGATATACGACATTGGTGTCGGATATACCGACGTTAAGTGAAATTCGGCTTGGCGAATGGACAACAAGTTTAATAAAAACAAAAACATATTGGTGAACATGATGAGAACATTTTACCAAACAAAACAAGCAAATTTGTTCGGGGAAAAGACCCTCGAACAAAAATACTTAGAATTAATCAATGGAGAGTATAACTTCTCCAATGAGATTGAAGTTTTAGACAGAATTGATTGGGATTTTAAAGATTTTACTACTCAATACCTTACACACACATTTCATTCTTACCCAGCGAGATTTATACCACAAATACCCCTAACTTTCGTCAAACTGTTTACAAAAGAAAAAGAAACAGTTTTAGACCCAATGTGTGGTTGCGGAACAACTTTGGTTGAGGCTTTTTTGAACAATCGAAATTCTATTGGTAATGATTTTAATCCACTTGCCACACTAATAACCAAGGTAAAAACTACTTTAATTGATGAAAAAGAGTTTAGATATTTTAACAGAAAATTAGCTGTAATGAAGCGATACTTAGATTTGGATTATAGAAGGGTTGATGAAAGAATTAATAATCTTCCTAATAGAAAGATAAGTAAGATATTCAACAGAGTTGTGATTTCAAAATTAGAAGCAATCCGTGAAACCTTATTAGAAGTAAAAGAAGAAGGACACAAAGATCTATTTGATTTTGGAAGAGTTGCTTTATCATCAACAATCTGGTCATTAGTTGAAAATGGGAATGGGATTGATGTTGACAATCTATTTCTGAAAAAAGTGAAATCTATGCAGAAAGAACTAAACAAAATGGCTAAAATTGCTAAAAATGTTCCAGAAGTAAAAGTAATTTGTGGTGATGCAAGAAAATTAGAAATTAAAACAAATTCAATAGACTTAATAGTGACTTCCCCACCTTATGTAAACGCATTAGATTATTATAGAGCCCACATGTATAACATGCTTTGGCTTGGGATGGATTTTGATTTATTCAGAAAACATGAGATAGGGGGGCATTCCCATTTCATCATTAATAGGTTTAGACTGCTTTCTGAATATTTAGGGGATATGCTTCGTTCAATGATAGAGATGAACAGAGTTTTGAAAAAAGATAAGTTATGCGTGATAGTAGTAGGCAACTCGAGTTTAGAATATGAATTAATTGAAAGCCATAAATTTTTTGCAGAGATGGGTAAAAAGATAGGGTTTAAACCGATAAAAACTATTTTTAGGAATATTGACAAAACAAGGAAATACACGAGTGCAGACATAGGGAAGATCGATGATGAATATATTCTTGTTATGCAGAAATTAGATAATACAGATGTTTCTGCAGATGACGATAATTTTATTTCTGAAGTTGTAAGAGAGCAAATGATAAGTTTTAGAGAGCAAATAAAAAAAGTTCAAGGCACATCCATCAGAGGTAGAAAACCGACAAAAGAGAGATTATTAAAAAATATTGACAAGATAAGTGAGGCGATAGAAAGTATACCAAAAGACATTAAAATAAAGAGGTGAAGAACATGAAAAAATTAATTGGCAAAATAGTGCATTCAATTCTGACAGGAGAGGATTATCGAACTTATGTTCTTGCAACAATAAATAAGAGATTTATTGATAAGGTTCAGGAGTTAACCGCTGAAATTTTTGAGTATAAAAGAAAAGGAGACAATTGGCTTGAAAAACTTTTAGATGAAACGTATGAGAAGAAGGGCAAAGAGAATAAATTTAAACTGCTGTGGTTTGGAGGATTAAATGATAAGACCGTAAAAATATGACTGGAGGCACATCTAAAAAAGAAGTCTGTCTAGATTTAGGAAAGAAAAATATAGAGGCATTAAGAATGTTGCTTAAAGAATTTGAAAGTAGTGAGAACTTATATCAGCTCAA
>JAODGL010000045.1 GCA_025464585.1 Methanosarcinales archaeon | reverse complement strand
TATGCGGTGTTCGTAATACTTCCGGAGGCATTAGACCTGATAGAGGATTTCTTCCGGTCTATTTTTAAAGCCACAAAACAGAAAGAGGGATTGAAAGATGGGAGCAGGAAGAGAAAGTTCTTTTGGTAATCGTTCCAGGAACAAGAAGAGGTTTGAAGTAAGAATAAGGGACGCGCATGATGAGGATTTGATGCGTATAAGTGAAGGTATGGGTCTTGCGCTAAATTTAGAAGAGATGAAGCGGATAAAACGATATTTCGTGGCGAAAGAACGAGAACCAACGGATGTGGAGCTTCAAAGTATTGCTCAGGCATGGTCAGAGCATTGCTGCTACAAGAGTTCGAAAAAAATCTTGCAAAAGTTCATTTTTGGTATAGAAGCGCCGCAGAGCATATTGGTGATAAAAGAAGACGCAGGCATTCTCGAATTTGACACAGAATACGCTTATGTTGTGGCATTCGAGAGCCATAATCACCCTTCAGCAGTCGAGCCTTATGGTGGTGCGGCGACTGGAATAGGAGGCATCGTCAGAGACGTGGTTTGCATGGGGTCTCAGCCTATTGCTTTGATTGACCCTTTGTTCTTCGGGCATCTGGATTACGGCTATGAAAAACTTCCTGAGGCGGTGAAACATCCAGGATTCTTGTTTGAAGGTGTTGTTTCCGGAATAAGCGACTACGGAAATCGAATAGGCATTCCAACCTGTGCGGGCATGGTTTATTTCGATGATGGGTATGTTGGCAATTGTGTGGTGAACGTGGGTTGTGTGGGAATAATGAAGAAGGCGGATTTGAGCAGAAGCATGGCGAGACAAGACGAGATGCTTCTTCTGGTCGGCGGTAAAACGGGAAGGGACGGCATACATGGTGTTACTTTTGCTTCCGTAGAGTTAACAGGAGAGGAGGAATTCCGAAGTGCCGTTCAACTTGGCGACCCGATAACAAAAGAACCGCTAATGCATGCGATATTGGAAGCGAATGAGAAGAAATTGATAAGCGGGATGAAGGACCTCGGTGGAGGCGGGTTATCATGTGCTGTGAGCGAGATGTGCCATGCGGGAGGATGCGGTGCCGATATTTATTTAGAGCGCGTGAAGTTAAAAGAGGAAGGACTTGGTGCCTGGGAGATATGGGTTTCTGAATCACAGGAACGGTTTTTAATTGCAGCATCGAAGGACAAAGTGGACGAGTTACTGGAGATATTTGAGAAATGGGATGTGGATGCCGTGGTTATAGGTCAAACACAAACTTTTAAAAAAAGTTTGATACGGATTTTCTTTGAGGGTGAGCTCGTATTTGAGCTGGATACTGATTTTTTGCTTGCATCTCCTGTTTATGAACGTCCAAGGGAGATAAGGATAAAAGAGAAGAGCGAGGCGTTAGTAGAAGAACCGAAGGACTACAACGAGGTCTTAAAAACGCTGCTTGCTGCTCCCAATATTGCCTCGCGGGAGGGTGTTATAAGACAATATGACCATGAAGTGCGAGCTTCTACCGTACTAAAGCCGATGCAAGGGGTGATAGGAAAAGAGACGCATGGAGACGCAGCGGTGATAAAACCGTTAGAAGAATCTTATAAGGGGCTTGCCATTACTTCTGATGTAAATCCTTCTTTCTGCAAACTAAATCCGTTTTGGGGTGCTGCAAGCGCCGTGGATGAGGTATGCAGGAATTTAACTGCGGTAGGTGCAGTGCCTCATTCATTTGCTGACTGCTTGAACTTCGGCAACCCAGAAAAGCCCGACCGAATGGGTGATTTCTATGAATGCTGTCGTGGGTTAGGTTATATGGCATCTTCGCTTGGAGTACCTTTTGTGAGCGGTAATGTGAGTTTTTATAATGAATCCGCAGCTATGAACGAATCTATTCCCCCTACACCCACTATTCTTGGCATAGGGTTATGCGAAGATGTAAGAGAATGCATTACCGTGGACATGAAAGAAGCGGGGGATTTTCTTTATGTGGTAGGAGAAACGAAAGAGGAGTTGGGTGGGAGTGAGTATTACAAGTTAAGGAGTGTAGAAGGAGGAGGAATTGTGCCGAGAACTGACCCGGAGGTGCTGATAAGAAGTATGGAAGCGTTAAGGGACGCGATGAATGCGGGATTAATCGCGAGCTGTCATGATGTTTCAGAAGGGGGTCTTGCAGTTGCGGTATGCGAGATGTTAATAGGCGGTGATATTGGCGCTTCAATTGATATAAGGGGTATGAACCCAGAGCTGAGAAGAGACTATAAGATGTTCTCGGAATCTAATTCGAGGTGGGTGGTGGAAGTGTGGAAAGAGGAAAAGAGGCGGTTTGAAGATTTGTTAAAGGGGAGAAAAGTTTATGCAACTAAGCTGGGCGAAACAGTAGGAGAGAATAGGGTGAGCATTTATGATAGGAATAAGGAATTGGTGGACCTTGCTTTAGAAGAAGTGAGGTGGGCGTGGCTTAGCGGTATAAGCCTCTACGATTTGTAGAATCCAGGTACAAGAACAAATGAGCAGAAACAGACACACGAGAGTAAAAATTTGCGGCAACACGAATGTCGCGGATGCCGTAATGGCTGCGGAAGCAGGTGCTGATGCTATCGGCGTGATAAATGTCGCTAATACAAGAAGATATATAGATTTAGAAACTGCAAAGCAAATATTCGATGCTTTACCGATATTTGTATCAAAGGTCGTGGTTATCACGCTGGATAATTTGTCAATCGAATTCGCGCAGGATAAAATAAAGATAATAGAAGCGGCTGGGGCGGATTGCATACAGCTTCATGGTGAGGAACCAGTGGAGTTTGTCGCAGATTTACGTGAAGGTATGGAAAGTAGAATAAGGATAATAAAAAAGATTGGCGTTGGTGGTGGTAAAAAAGAGTCCTTAGAGAACGCTTTAGCGTATGAAAATGTTGTGGATGCTATATTGCTGGACACCGCGACAGGAGGAACTGGGGATATAGGTGGGACAGGAAAAGAGCACGATTGGAACATAAGCAAAGAAATTGTCGAGC
>JAODGL010000149.1 GCA_025464585.1 Methanosarcinales archaeon | reverse complement strand
TCTGCAACGTTGTCATAGCCGGCATTCCTTTCAGAACTGACTTTTACGTCTATCAACGCCTGGACAGACTCTATCCCTGCCTTTTCTGGATTTATCACTGCTTTGTATCTCTTTATTATACCCCTGTTCTCCAATTCCGAGATGGTTTGCTTCACTTCTTCTTCATCCATCCCGACCATCTTCGCTATCTCTTTATCGCTTAGCCTTGCATTGTCTTCCAATATCTTCAGTATTTCCGCTTCTTTCCCTTCTACTTTCATTTCATATCAACTCCAATTCTTTTCTTTGGTAAAGCTTTCTTTTTTAAAGAAAGGTTTGTTTACAAAAACCTGAACACCTCCGGCAGCTCTCCCACGGCAGACCTCAACTTTGCAGACCATTTATCCGGGTCTAAACTCTTCTGTGCGAGTAAGACCGCAGCCCAACGCTCCAGTCCCACTCCCGAGCATCCAGACCAGAGTTCTTCGCCACTTTGCAGCTTCACGCTGAACCCCTTTGGGTATTTATCCCCATTCACACTTACGTTTTGAAACTCCAGCCATTTCCCGCTGTAAGGTAGAACTGCCTCGTAATCTATGGTCCCTACTTCCTTCAACTCTGCCAGACCTGCTTTCCCTTCTTGCGCCATGAACCAGGGCGTCACCCATGCTTCTCGCCATTCGATCTCCAAAAACTCATCGAAAATGCGGCGGTATCCTTCCTGTAGCTGCTTCGCATGTTCTATTACCTGCTCCTTCTTCCCTATCCATACTATCTCCACCCTGTGGAACTCATCAAGCCGCTCTATGCCATGAAGCCCGCCACTTTCATAGCGATGAGAGGTTCCTGACCTGTCAAAAACCGTTATCGGTAGAATCTCGTCAGGGATTGTCTTCCCCAGCAGGAAAATCCAGAACGGCGGACATTGTGCATAGCACATCCCACCCACGGGCTCTATCCGCTCCATTATCATGTCCAGGGGGACTTCATTCGTAACTTTGTAATAATCCATCACTTCCTCCCAGAACTCAGGGTCCCTTGTCTTTGGCGTGCATACATAATACGCCTCGGGGTAAATCCCTTTTGCGTGTCCCGAACGCTTCCATACATCCCAGGGCACAAACTTAGGAAAAATCATCTCCTCATAACCTAAGGGCTCCAATAAATTATCAAGTATTATGTGCTCAAAAGCCCGGAAAATTTTTGTCAACTGCGGTCCATATATCCACTGCCCCCTTCCGGCAGCATGTCGTATCCAACCAAGCCTTATCATCTCCTCCGTGGGGTCTTTATCGAAATAAAAGGGTTTCTTCTTGCTCTCAAACAGCAGTTCCCAGTGCTCTTTTTTGCCCTTCCAGCTCGCAGCTTCTCGCTTATCCTCCAGTAACCTTATTATCCTATCTGGAATTCTCTTTTCTAACAAGAACTCATTTACAGCCAGAAAAAGCTTTAACCGCCCTTCTTCTTGTTTTATCTCCCTTACAAACGGTAATTTCTTTATCGCCAGCCCTTCTTCCCAATCCATTGCTATCTCGTAGTCCTCTATTTCCATGCTCCTTATCCCTATGCGGTGCCGTCCTAAGAATTTACCAAATTCGTTCTTCAATCTGAGAAGCGCATCATGCGCCCTCACAAACCTGTCAGAAACTATTTCCAACCCAATTTTTTCTCCTCTAACGTTCCACCTCACAATTTCAGCACCACAACCCGGAGGTGCACCTTTCTTTAGTAATTCGATGTTGCAATGCTTCATAAATTCCTCTATTTCTGATGAACTTACACCTTCACTTACGCTTCCACTGCATTTAAGCTCTGCTTTTAGCTGAAATTCCATATTCATGGTCATCTCTTTGTAATACTTATTATCTCGTGGGCTTGTGAACTACTCACCTATAAGTAGGTGAGCTTCCGAACTCTAAGGCTCGGTCACGGGCTGGTTCACTCACAACCCCGGACAGGGGCATATAGCCCAAGTCCCTCTCTATTTTCTTGCCGTAGTTTATCGCTCCATTCAAATCCGCATTATACTCACCATGATATTTGCATACAAACAAGCTTTGTGTCCTCCTTTTTCCTTCACAGCCACAGATATGACATTCCTTGCTCGTTCCTGCCTCGCTTCCTTGGACTACTGGAATGCCTTTCTGCATCGCTTTGTACTCTATGAATCTCGATAGTGTAGAGAACGGCATATTGCTTATTATCCGGTTGAATCTTCTGCCTTTGCCTTTCGCTCCTTCTCTTATCCCCCTCAGGTCGCCTATCGCAATGATCGCATCGTTCGCATCCGCTATTTCCACTATTTCTTTGCTTATTTTATGCAGAACATCTCTTACCGCTCGCTTCTCCTTCTTGCCTATTCGCTTCACTTCTTTCAGTAGCTTCTTCTCCTGGAGCCGTTTCCTCAGCCATGCGAAATGTCTTCTTAGCCCCCGTACTTCACGCCCTAAGAACCTGACCTTCTTCACTGTGCTGTTTCGCAAAAGCACCGCAGTTGCAACGACACGCTCGCCCAGGTCCACTGCAAGAACAGATGCACATTTTCGCATTCGAGGAGCGTAAAACTCAAAGGTGAGCATAGCGATGAACTTTTTCCCTTTTCTTACTATTTTACTCTCGCATAATTTACCTCCCGGTATTTCTCGGTGTGGTTTAATAGGGACCTTTATACCGCCTCTTATGCCGAAGACGGGTATTTTAAGGAACCAAAAAGCTTTTGCTCGTTTGAGATTTATCAAATCGTTTCGTAAGCTTAGCGGATATTCCTTTTGCTTTCGCTTTCTATAATATCGTTCTGCCTGTTGCCTGTTCGCGGAATATAACGGAACGGACTTATCACCGCGAAGGAACTTTTGCAGGTTATTATATTCCCGTTCCAGAATCTCACGCTTACGCTTCGTGAGTTTGACAATACCCGCTTGGATGGTAAGTTTAGTCTTAATTCTCGTTTCTTCTTCGGATAGCGCGCCTGCTTCCCCGATTATTCCATTGCAACAGTATTTTGTCATGATTTTAATACATATTTATTATTTAAATGTTTAGCTCCTTTTTATAACCACAAGATTACACGGATTTTCACGAGAAAAAGAATAATATTAACATAGTCTCGTGGTTTTTTATGCAGCTATACAAATACCCTGGAAAAATCCAAATGAGTTTATAATTTTGAATTTGATGCTTGGAAATTATTTGTAATTTGATGCTTGGTGCTTGAAATTTTTACTGAGCTATACAAATACAATATACCTTTGCACTATCTTTCTCACGTAGTCATCTGCTTTCAAGTCCACGGTTTCGAATTCCTGGAACTTTTTTATTACGTCTGCTTCAATATTTCTAAGTCCTTCCTCGTTTCTTGCCTCCATCCTCAGGATTATTACTGGAGACGTGTTTGAGCGGCGCACAAGTGCCCAGCCGTTCTCCTTCACGAACTCTATCTTCACACCGTCTATATCGTTTCCCGCTTCATCAGTTCTTCTCCTGTATTTTTCCGGGTCCTTTGCTGCAAGTGCGCGGTAATAGTTCTCCACTGCATCGGAAACCCGCTCCTTCTCTTCATCGCTCACCACGGGAATCCGTATCTCAGGTGTGTTCACGTATCTTTTCAAAAAGTCTGCAAGCATTTCATCAACCACGTCCGTTTTTCTTTTGCGATGCAATTCCGCAGTGGTGAGCAGTAAAAGCTCGGAAAATGCGAATACTGCATCGTCTGCACGATTGTTCTTTGCAAAGTACACGTGTCCCGACATCTCACCGCCTGCAACTGCACCAACCGCATCCATCTTTGCCTTTATGAATGAAAATCCGGTCTTCCACTCCACGGGCACGCCGCCATTCTCCGTGATTATCTCTCGTATCGCATCCGAGCATTTGGTATCGAAAACAATCTTCGCTTTCGGATGTTCTTTTAAGATGTGCTTGCAGAGCAATGCGAGGATTTGTTCGCCGATTATGTTCCGTCCAAGAGGCGATACTGCGCCTGCACGGTCGCCGTCACAGTCAGAAGACAGCCCGATGTGTGCTTTTTTACGCTGCACTTCTGCATGCAAATCCGTCAAGAAACGCGGTATCGTTGGGTCGGGCAAATGATGCGGGAAATTGCCGTCCGGTTCGCAGTAAAGCTCGAATACTTCTGCGCCCAAATCGCGGAAGATTAGCGGTGCAATTACTCCCGTAGTGCCATTACCGGCGTCATAAACGATTTTTAACCCGGTTAGCGGTTTCTTGCTCTCCTCGGGTAGCTTATCAATCTCCTGCATCGCAATGGAAATAGCATTCTGTAATGAAATCTTTCCCGAAAGGGAGCGTAATGCCAGTTCTTCCCACCGGTCCCGCAGAATAACGTTTGCAGCTATCATGTGATGATAATCTGGCAGAACGTCCACTTCCTCGAGTTCTCCTTTGACTGCTGCTGCGCTTTGAACGTGCAGGGAGAGTTTCTTTGCGGTTTGATACATCTCATTTATCTGGTTCGTGGTGGTGCTTTCAGAACCCACGCAGAGCTTGAAGCCGTTCCATTCCTTGTCGAGATGACTGCCCGTGACTTCAACACCGCCATCGGCATTGAATAGCCAGGTTGCGAAATACATCATGGGTGTGGAGCTTATCTTTTCCGCGGGTGCAATGTCTATGACGTGGACACCTTTGCTTAGCATAGCTTCGGCAAAGGCGGTTTTTAGCCGTGGCGAGCTGTTTCTAACGTCTTTACCAATGACAACCGTTAGTTCTTGGGGGTCTTTACGGCGGTGTTTCCGCAGCAGCTCTACGTATGCTAAAGCAGTCAAGGTGCAAAAGTCGTCACTGAGCTGGAAGTTCGGATATTCTTCAGAGGCAATGCCTCTTATGTCGTTCGCACGGTATGCGGTTTTGTTTATTAGCATTT
>JAODGL010000089.1 GCA_025464585.1 Methanosarcinales archaeon | reverse complement strand
CAAGCAAGGAACTAAAATGTAATAATTTACTTATAATCACAGGGGAGTACGAAGACGAGGAAAAGGTCGGGAACAAAAAAATACGCTATACCCCGCTATGGAAATGGCTGCTTATTGATAAAATTTAGATTCCATACCCCTCTATTTCTGGCACGCACAACGGCACAATCACTCCTTTCCGTGATATCAACGTGAGCAGATTGTACACCTATCCCTGTGCGGGAACAGGTGGGCATACAGAATCCATCGAAATATATGAAAACGGCGACCTGATAGCGAACGGCACATGGAACGGCTATACAGGCGATTGGCATAATATAACAATACATAACGTAACTGGTTCCCCCTGCGTCACACTATTGAAAGGTCATAAATACAACTATACAATTATAACAGGCTCATATCCACAGATAATTCATCCACTCTTTATTGATTGTAATCATAAAGCTCTTTTCTTCTCGCCTCCAGCATCTCCACCTCACGCCCAAGATACTCCGCCGCAGTTATCACCTTTGAGCCACGGAAGGACCCTCAACATCGCTTGTAAAAACCAGTTTCTCTCCACCACATGAAATGCTCACTTCTACCACATAACCCAGCTTGGGGTTTGTGCCGTGATAAACCGGGTGTGAGAATTTTATGCTCGTGGAACCATGCTCGAATTCCTTCGCATCCGCAATATCTATGGATTTCGGTATTCCCGTGAGCTTGTCCAGGAAATAAGAAGCACGTTTCTCCTGGCTTTTGTTTATGAGCTCCTTCGGATGCTTTAAGTAAACAATCTTCCCTTTATATATCTCCGGCTCTTCCGGGTCGTAATGGTCGTAATGGTAATGTGTAACCACAAGAACATCACTTCGAGATGGATGTTCCTTTATATCAGCCCATGTCTCGCTCATCCTCTGCTCTTCCACTGGATGTGGTGGTAAACTATATCTATTCGGGGCTAAGGATACTCCGGGGTCTATTAGCACTTTTAAGTCTTCAGTCTCCACGAACGTCGCCATAGACCTCACGCCAAAGCTGTCAAACGCTAAAGGCTTTACTCTTAGCATTTCAATCACCTCACATAAATAGAGTGGTGTTTGCTATTTATAATTTTGTTTCCCGGAATTGCCCTATCCTGTACTCTGCTTTATAAGGGTCGTAAACCGAATTATTCTGATAATCTACCGACAGATGGATTGCCCAATAGCCATAACGCCCTTCATCGAGCAGGATTTTTATCGTATGCGTATTATGATAGCCCATTGCGGATGAGATATTCTCAAAGCCATACAATTTCCAGAACGGGTCAATAATAAACCAGTTAGACAAATCTCGCCAGTTACCACCTGTATATATTATTCCGTATGCATGAACGCCAGAAGAGCCCCATGCTATTGTCTTTGGTCCTAAACTTTTGTATGCCAATCTGCAAAGGTCACGGGCGTAATGAACACAAACTGCGTTCTCGTTCTTGGGCGATTCAAGACTCGTGTAATGCTCTATCCACGTAACAGTTCGATTTGGATTTTGAGGATAAATAACCTCATCGAGAATAACCGCAGGTTCTTCGCCTCGCTCTATCGTATAATTGGTCAGATTCCAAACCGAAATATTTACCGCTACCTGATACCGATAATTTAAAGGAACGTGGTCAGCGAAATAATAGAAATCCTTGTAATCGCATCGAAAATCTGCGTTCAGATCCCATGGAACGTACCAGCTATATCTGTCGTTGAAGTGCGACTTCAATATGTTTAAATCGAGTTGATTGATATAACCATCGTCATTGAAATCGAGGTCAGTTAACCCGGCGAGTTTTTGTTGCTGTTGCTGTTGTCCGGCACAGGCTCCAGTCATGAATCCATAGATGAATAAAAGCACTAAGCTTAAATTCAAAATTTTTAAATAGCTTGACCCCGCAGCAGTCCTGTAAATTTTTAACACCTTGTTTCCTCTCATATATTCATCAAATCTCTTACTTTCTGCGTTATCGCCTCTGCATTCATTATGGATGTGCCTATAAGCAGAGCATCTGCACCTGCCTCGAACATCCTTGATGCATCTTCTTTACTATCAATTCCACTCATCGCCACTAAAGGGATACTCTTTGGCAGTTCAGGCATAATTTCTGGTGCAATCGTCTCAAAAGTGGCTAAATTCACTTCAAACGTGTTCAGGTCTCGATTGTTTATGCCTATTAACGATGCGATTTCTAAAACATCCTGATTCAAAATCTTCTCCTTCGACTCGCTATCTATCTCGATAAGGGCTTCCATACCAAGCGAAGAAGCCTTATTTGCCAGCTCTTGCATTCTCTCGATACTTAAAAACCGTGCTATTAGCAATATTGCATCTGCGCCATAGACATACGATTCGTACACCTGGAAGTCATCGAAAATGAAGTCCTTTCTCAATACCGGCAGGTCAACAGAGAGTTTTACGGTTTTTAAATCTTTTAAACTACCTGAAAAAGCTTCGTCGGTTAACACTGATATTGCACATGCACCGCCTGTTTCCATTTTTTTCGCCGCTTCCGCAGCTTCTATTTCTACTGCTTCTTCTCCTTCTTTCAATCCTTTTCTCTTTACTTCTGCAATTACAGCCCTTTTTCCTGTTTTTTTCGTCTCTAATATCGCTTCTTTTATGCTTCTTCGTTGTTTTAGCTTCTCGATGGTCGCCTGTTTCCTTTTTAGTATTTCTTCTACCATTTTTCGCTCTCAAAATTTTTTGTAAGGTTATTGCTTTTCTGAATAAACAACACATTCATTGAGGATGCTTACATCTACCGTATGCATTGAGACAGATTTAATGACATCCACACCACTTCACTTTATTAAATCCTTATTTCCCTTTATCGCTATCTTCACACCCGCAGGTCTCATAACCTTCTCACGAAAGACATAACCTTTTCTAATCACCTCTATAACCGTGTTCTCAGGATAATCTTCGTTTACCACCTGTGAAACGACTTCATGTCTAAAAGGGTCGAATGGCTCACCTTCTGCTTTTATCTCCTCGAGCCCCTCGCTCTCCAAAAGCTCTTTTAACTGTTTCACGGTCATTTCCACGCCTTTTACCAACCCTTCCGAGTACTCATTCTCTTTTGCATGCCCTATTGCAACTTCTAAATTATCCATGATCGGTAATAAATCCATTATAAAGCCTTCGAGAAGATAATCTGCAAATTCACGTTTATCTTTTTCCGCTCTCCGCTTATAGTTCTCGAACTCTGCTTTTAAGTATTTTAACTCCGTCAGATATTTCTCGGCTTCTCCCTTCCCCTTTAATATCTCCTCTGTTTCCCTTTTCTTAGCTTCCAACTCCTCTTTTAGAATATTCACCGTATCTCCTATCTCCTCCAGCTCTTCATCGCTTAGCTCTTCTCTCTTCTTTTCCTCTAACGTCGTTTTTATTCTCTCCAGCTCCTTCACTATTCCACTTAATTCGCCCTTCATGCCTCTTAGTTTGCCTATTTCTACGTCTACTTCCTTGCTACAAACATAGGCTTCGTCTAATAATCGCGCTACTACTTCCTTAAAGTCTTTTATTCTCTCGCTACTATCGTTATTCATACAAACTTTCTTTCACAAAGAAATTTTGATCAAAGAAACATAAAAAGAAAAAGTGTATGTTCGTAGGCATAGATGTCGGGGGTGCGAATACAAAAGTAGCAACATCTGGTGTAGATGGCTTTGCAGATACGATTTATGCACCTTTGTGGAAGAATAATGCCATTCTATACAATGTGCTATCAGAGGTGAAACAGAAGTTCGAGACAGAAGCAGGGGGTGGGTTAGAAGCAGTAGGAGTGGTGATGACCGGAGAACTGTGTGATTGCTTCGAGACGAAAAGAGAGGGTGTGTTATACATAAAAAAGGCTCTGTCCAGTGTATTCGAAAATGTTAATTTCTTCGACAACGAGTGCGCTTTCAGAGATGGTCCAGAAGTAGATAGGGACCCACTGTCATTCGCATCTACAAACTGGCTTGCCTCGGCGAAGCTCTTATCTGAGCAGTACAGGGATGTGATATTCACTGACATCGGCAGTACTACAACCGATGTGATTCCAATTGTGGGAGGAGAAATAAAGGCGAAGAGAACAGACCTCGAAAGACTAAAATCCGGCGAATTAATCTATTCAGGCGTCTTAAGAACTAACCTCGCCACGCTGCTGGAAAAAGTCGAGATAGGGGAAACGGGAGAGGCATGCAAGACTTCCGCAGAACTTTTCGCGATTACTGCTGATGCTTACCGCGTCCTCGGATATTTGAATAGCAGCGATTACCACTGTGAAAGCCCGGACAGCCATGCCTTTGTAGGTAGAGAAGAAGAGGGAAAAAGCCGGATAAGTGCGATGCGAAGACTGGCAAGGGTGGTATGCTGCGACCTCGAAGAGATAGGGGAGGACAGCGTTCTCGGTATCGCAGAGCAGGTAAAGGAAGTGCAGGTAACGGAGTTGGTTGATTCAATGAAGAGCCAGAAACAAAAATATAAGTTGAAAATGGTGGTATCAGCAGGGATAGGGGACTTTATTGTGAAAGAAGCAGCGGATTTACTGGAGCTCGAATTCTTATCGCTTTCTTCCCTCTATGGTAAGAAAATATCGGCGACATTTCCTGCTTATGCCGTTTCAAGGTTGTTAGAACAAACCTTTTCTTAGCAAAATAAAAGAAAAAGTGCAGACATGCGGATTGTTGGCATAACCGGAGGAGTGGCAAGTGGAAAGAGCCTCGTATTAAGTGCATTTATGAACCTCGGCGCTTACGGGATAGACTGTGATGTATTGAGTAGAGAGGTGGTAAGACCATGTTCAAAAGCGTGGTGGGAAATCGTGAATTTCTTTGGTAAGGCTATATTGAAGAAAGATTTAGAGATAGACAGGGCAAATCTGAGAAGAATAGTGTTCAACGATTCTGAGCAGCGCAAGGTTTTAGAACGGATTATACAGCCGGAAGTGTGGGAGAAGTGTATGGAAAGGATAGAGGCGATAAAGAGAATAGAGCCAGATCCAAATGCTCTTGTGGTTATTGATGTCCCTTTGCTAATAGAGACCGGGCTTCAAAAGGAATTCGATAGGGTAATTGTTGTTTATGTCAACGAGGAGACGCAAATGAGGCGGGTGATGGAGCGAGAAGGGGTAACGAGGGAAGAAGCTAAAAAAATGATTGATTTACAGATGCCCCTGAAAGAGAAGCTGAAATTCGCTGATTTCATCATAAATAATCAAGGTCCGAGGGAGGAAACTGAGAAGCAGGTTAAAAGTATATTTGAGGCACTTTCTTCTTGATTTCTTGATATTACCTGCCTAATCCCAATTCTCCGAGAACAAGTATATCTATCTCATCAGCTAAATCCGAGAAACGCTCCCTAAACTCAAGTATCTTGTCCCTTTCTTTTTTCTCTATCCCCGCTCTGTCAATCTTATCTTCAAGTTCCACCTCTTTATGAAAGATGTCGTAAATCAATCCAAAAACACTTGGTCTTTTGCTTCTAAACTTTTTCAAGTCTTCTATAATATCCGCGCCCTTTGAATAATTGTCGTGTATCGCATCAAATTCTTTAAAAATCATGTCACTTTCCTTATAAAACTCGCTCACTACTTTCAAAAAAGTCTCCGGTACTTTTTCCTCTTCCTCTTCCGCTTCTTCTACCATCGGGCTTGCAACAGCAACAGCAAATGAAATGAAATTTTCTGCTATTTAAATATTTTTCGATTTTTGATTTATAAATAAAGAAAAACATGGGAAAAGAAGTAATTGGTTTAGGAGCCTTGAATTACGATGTTCTGTATGCTGTGGAGCGAATAGCGAAAGAAGGGGAAGAAGTAGGGATTTTAGCTGTTAAAAAGGCACCAGGGGGTTCCGCAGCAAATACAATCGTTGCATTAGCGAGATTAGGTATTGATGTTGGTTTTGTAGGGATTGTAGGTAATGACGAAGAAGGCGAACTAATTCTGGAAGAATTCAGAAAAGAAGGAGTGGAGACGAGACTAAGAAAAGAGAACGGGTGCACTGGCGCTGCTATTGCATTCGTGGATGCCAAAGGGGAAAGAGCACTTTATATCCTCCCAGGTGTGAATGACCGGTTGTGCATGGAGCATATAGATATGGAATTTATAGACCACGCGAAGTTCCTACACATGAGTTCATTCGTGAGCAAAGAGCAGCTGGACATGCAATCCGAATTGACGAGCAGAGTAAAGGCGAAGCTCAGTTTTAGTCCCGGTATGCTCTGCTTCAATTACAAGCTTGAGGATTTGGTAGAGTTAATAGAGCGAAGTGAAGTGATTTTTCTCAGTATCCGTGAATTAAAATCATTGTTAAAGGGGGAGAACTATGAAAAAGGTGCTGAAAGGCTCTTGAACATCGGTGCTAAGATTGTTTCTCTGACTTTAGGCGAAAGAGGCTGTTATGTCGCGGATACCACCGGAGAATCGCATTTGATAGATGCGTATCCAACGGATGTGGTGGATACAACAGGCGCAGGTGATGCATTTGCAGCAGGTTTTTTGTTTGGTTTGCTCCGTGAAAAGGGAATCTATGAAAGCGGCAGAACGGGTAATTTAGTTGCCTCGTTCTGCATACGTGAGTATGGTTGTAGAAAAGGGCTGCCTTACAAACTTTCTTTTTAAAAATACCGTCCATTCTTCAACCTTTTTTTCTTGTCTTCCTCTATCTGTCCCTCAACCGATAGCAAAGCATCCTTCAGCACATCAATAAAATCCCATCTCCTCTTCCCTGCCCTTACTTCTACTTCCGCCGCTCCCTGTGCTATCATTGTTTGGGATTGAACACCACCCGGCTCGCTCTGAGCAACATACAATTTATCAGGTGTTTTCACATGCGCACTGATTTTATAATATGACGTTCCTCCTCTGTCCCGCTCCTTTTTTATCACAATCTTAATCCAATGCACGCGCTTAGCGATTTTGACCATTTTCCTCACTTCTGTTTCGATAACCCTCTCTGCGAGTTCCTTATAGTCCTCATCGAGAGCTCCTTGAAGCTCTACTTTCACCTTTGGCTCCTCTTTAAGCCCTCTCAGATACTTCATTATATCCTGTATTGTTACAATCCCCTTTGGAACCCCCTCCCTTAGAATAGGCACACCTCGTATATCGTATTTCTGCATCAAATTCGCTATTTCTGCGAGGTTGGCACCTACGTCGGCGGTTCTCACAGGGGAACTCAGGATAAGTGAGACCGATTGCCCCATTCTTGGAATGTTCTCCCCCTTCACTTCCCCCACGGTCATCTTTCTTTTTGGCTTGTAAATCTTCTTTAAAATGTCTCCCCCGGTTACTATGCCTTTTAATTTATTATTTGCATCAACCACAAGAACACGTCCGATGTTGTTTTTTCTCATGATGCTCCTCGCTTTTCCAATACTGTCCGTCTCTGCTATGCAAACCGGGTTTCTGGTCATTATCTCTGTAACACCGACATCTTTTAAGATGAGCGACTCTGCCCCCCTTCTCATGATGTCGTATTCCGTGACGATTCCTACAAGTTTGTCATCATCGTCAACTACCGGAGCAGCTCTCTGACCGCTATCCATCAGCTCACATATCGCGTCGATGGTTGGTGTATCTTTATATACGCAGTGGGGCTTAAACATGACTCCATCCACGTTTGATTCTGGATTCGATGCCACCAACAGGTCTTGTATATTAACAAGATATATCTTGTCTCTATCAGGCACAACCAGATTATGGAAGTTGTTTTTTTCCATGACACCGATAGCTTTCGCAATCGAAGTATCGGGAGGAATCGCAGTTACTTCCCTCGTGCTTATTTCTATTACAGGTTCATCAAACATTTTTTCATCACCTCATAAAAACTAAACCCTTCAGTTCCTTCTCTATTACCCTCTTTGCATCACGCTCGAATCTACCCTTCACTTCACGCTTCTCCGGCAAGAATTTTTTGAATGGACATCCCCCGGGTCTAACTTTATTCTCTGGACATACGCCGAGCGTGAAGCCCCGGCACCACACCTTCGAGAAAATATCAGGGTATTCTTCCAGACATATCTTATACATACGCATTGCGAGTTCTCTTATTTCAGGTGACGCTCGTACACAGAGCCTGAGCATAAAGAAGTTTATCAAGCTGCGGACGTTCATTGTTAGTACATAATGCGTATGCAAAGCCAGTGGCAGGACGTATCTCGCTTCTTCTCTCGCAACACCAAGTTCTCGCAACTTTGTGTATGCTTCGTTAGCGTTTTTCATTGCATCCATGTAAATCCTCGCCTCTTCTTCTTTCCCTCTTCGCTCTAACCCTTTTGGAATATAGTAATCAAACCCCTTTTCTTCCTTATACCTCGTGCTCCTTGCGGTGTGTGAGGCAATCCTGTGCTCTAACAGTTCCCTGCTCACTGCAACACTTATCCCTGAGATGTCCAGGGTGAAATAGATATGCTCGAGCACCGATGAATAATCATTATCCGTAATTAGCGCGACAATTTCCCTTGCGCTTTGTGTCGGGGGAACACCGCTCACCTTCGCCCCCTCCGAGACTAAATCTATCCCTTCTTTTGTTACTCTAAGCAATTTCACATCCATTGCATACTTATTATTCCAGAGATTTAAAAAGGAAAAAAGAAAAACTTTAAAATGTTCTCTCTCTTAAATATAGGTATGAAAGTCAAGTTCAATGGTGAGTTGCAGGAAGTCAGAAGTAGGAGGTTAGGTGATATTATCGAAGAGCTGGGCGGTGCATACCGACAAGGCTGTATAATAGCGATTGTTTCAGAAATAAAGAGAGAAGCATTGAAGAACGAATTTTCCCTGAAGACCGCAGCAAAGAGGGAGGCGAGGATAAAGATTGCCAGAGAAAAAGAAGTGGGAGCGATGTCTTTATTCCATGATGTCTATAAGAGGTTCCACGGTGAAAGTGGTAGAATAGGCTGGGTAAGCGAGGATATAATCGGTATTGGTCCGATAAGGACGAATTTAAGTGTAGAAAAAAGCGAGCATAAATACAAGAAATGGGATGTCTTCTTCGGCTTTGGCGGCTTTGATCCGAACATGACATACCTTATGATAAGCAAGCGAGAGCACGAAGCTGCTTATGGAACTGGCGGGGATGCCATAATTGGGAAATTAACGAGGGGAAGGGGCATCATTTCAGATTTGCGCGAGGGTGATAGAATAGAGGAGATAAGCCCAATTGTAACAAAAGCGGAGCGAGTTGGCGTTGTTACCACTGACTTGAATACCGAGATAAAAGAAGGACAGGAGATATTCACCTTTGCAAAAATAAAACTCCTTCGAGAAGCACCTATGTCAAGTGAGCATTTCTTGTCTCTTACAAGAGATGGTCTCTTCCACATAGATGATCTTTCATATACTTATCTGGCTTCAGAAGCTTTAAAAAGTCTTAATTTACCGGTTGAGAACATCAGCTACCGATCAAAATATTATCTGTCGGTCCGAACCTCAGGGAGTGAGAAGGGGAAAGTGTATGCATATAAGGAAAGTAGGCTGCCTCATCCTTCTCATAACGTATTTGGTGAAATAATACAAGGTGGGGAATTGATGGATTACGCACAACTTGGGGATACTGTTCATGTCACCACCGAGCCCAAGTGGATGACGGTGGTGGGGAAAACACAGCGTGAAGCGGAAGAGTATTTAGAGAGTGAAGACATCGGACAGTTGAGAGAAGGAAATAAGGATGATAACGCAGTGGTTGTGGACCAGGAGCCAGCATTGACTATGGATATCATGGAGGTCGGAGAAGTAAAAACAATTGGGGTAAAGAAGGAATGGGTATTCCCGGTGGAGCTATTTTATGATGAGGCGCCAAAGACCGTGTGGTATTTCAGAAAGCTTACGGGGTTGATTAACAGACCAATAGGGATTTTAAGAGTGCATTTTTCAGTCCCGGGGATGATGGTGCTATTTCAGGGGAACGCAGACGAAGCCGGGACACTTGTTCCTGAGAACCTGCCAAAAGGAGAGGTAAAAAAGGGGATTCTTGGGGTTACAAACATGTCCAGAGCAAACCGTGGGCTAATGGGAATTAGATTGGACGACAGCAAGAAGTACGGACCCACCGGTGAGACTTTCGATGGTGTTAACCTCGTACTTTCTTTTTCCTCTCTCACGCCTTCAACTATGTCTTTTCTCAGCAAGCTAAAAGAAGGGGATACGATTTATGTGAAGGAAAAAACTTAGCAAGCTCAAGGCATGGAATGTGAGCTAATTAAGCAGGGATTCGAGCAAGGGAGTTGCCAGGTGCTTGATTTTAAAGAGGGAAGATGGCGAAAAGCTTGTGAATCCACGCTTAGGTACGAGGATGGAATTCCATACCGGTTAATAAATGCAATTTTCCTTTCAAGACCTGAGCATTATCTTTCCATTTACCAGTCGGGCTGCAATTTTTCATGTAAAAAGTGCCATTCATGGCATTTTACTCAAAATGCCGTAGGTGACTGGATGTCTCCCTACGATGTGGCAAAAGAAGTCGAGAAATATTTGGGCGAATACGAGATCACTTTTGTAAGCAGGGAGCACGCAACGAGCTGGCACGCACGTGAGCTTTGTATCGGATGCGGAAGTTGCGTTATGTATGGTAAGAGGGGCAAGAGATGCCCGGGAGTGCTTGGCGTTGACAAAATTGAATTGAGTCCGCAAGGCTGGGGACCTGCTCTGAACATAGTTGCATTCACCGGGGGCGACCTCGCATGCCAGCCAGGGTTTTATGCAAAAACCACAGAATTGATAAAGGGATTAAATGAACGTGTTTGGGTGCTCTTTGAAACTAACGGGTATGGATTAACGCCACATAATTTGGATTTATTCCAGCAGGCAGGAATAGATACCTTCTGGCTGGATATAAAGGCTTTTGATGAGGAGACACATCGAAAGCTGACGGGGGTATCGAATTCTCGTATCTTGAAACTTCCGGCGGAGATAAAGGAAAGAGGATTCGTTTTAGAGGTCCTCTCACTATATATTCCCGGCTGGGTAGAGACAGACCAGATAGCCAAAATTGCGACTGAGTTAGCAGTTGTGGATACAGAAATTCCTTTTACTATCCTCGCTTTCTTCCCCGAGTATAAAATGATGGATGTCCCGTCTCCTAATATGTGGCAAATGATAGGAGCATATAACGCGGCAAAAGATGCGGGATTGAGAAAAATTAAGCTTGGGAATGTTCATTTATTTGTGAACACACGTGAAGAATACGAGATTCTGGAAAAAATGGCTGGACGAGAAAGTCTTTAGCTGGTGATGCAGGATGCGTTAAAATTAAAAGAAAAAGCGTCTTGTTTCCCTCTACCTATTTATAGTCGTATGACATAATCAATCATTATGGCTGTATCAATAGAGGAGCGGCTGAGCAAGGTAGAGGGAGTGGTAAGCGAGCACGACCGTATATTCGATATGCTCCGTGAAGAATTAAGGGGGCTAAGGGAATACATTGACGGGCGGATAGATGACACGAACACGAGGATAGATGACTTCAGGGAAGAGACGAACAGACGGTTTGACGAGTTAGACAAGAGAATAGATAAATTAGATGGGCGAATTGATAAGTTAGATGGGCGAATTGATGCTAACACAGATAAGTTAGATAGGCGAATTAACGAAACAAACAAGAAGCTGGATTCAAATTTCAAATGGTTGGTTGCGATTCAAATTACAACACTGATTGCAATTATCGGCATGGGTGTCTCGATAACCTTAGCGATATTGCCCAGGTGAAAAAAATGACCCCTTTGGGAGAAGGAGGAGAGAAGAAATACGAAGCCGAGTATATTGCGTGGACAGAGCGTGCAGCAAAGGAAATAGCGGAAACGCTAAAGAAGCTAAACTTCGATAGAATAAACAAAATCATTGAATTTTACGAAAAAAGCCTCGAACATCCGGCTTCG
>JAODGL010000134.1:1938-2528 GCA_025464585.1 Methanosarcinales archaeon | reverse complement strand
TCTTACAGGCTCGTGAGGTCGTATGGGGGTTTTAATATTTGGATTTTGAAATTTGAATAAGCCCCTACTGGGCTTGCGGGGTCGTGGGGCAGAGCCCCACAGTTTAGAGTTTAGAAATTAGAGTTTAGGATTTTCCACTCTTTATTGAGCAAGTTCCACCCTTGGTGCTAACCCCGCAAAGCAGCAAAGTTCCTTGTAACCAGGAAATCGTTCGATCTCCCCTATATCGTTCTTTATCATCATCGCATTGTAGTAATCAATGCTCAATGTCTGGGTCTCTCGCGACCATGGGATTTTACGGCTTACCCCCGACCCAACAAAGCACTAATATGTGCTTTGGGGAAGTATATATTTCATGGCATCAATCTTCAAAACATACTTTTTCGCTGCAGCGCAGATGCAAAATCCCGTGCCTCTTCCAAACTTTTTTCTTTACTAAGCACCGCCTTTTCCAAAACATGCTTCTCACGCGAAATACAGACGTAAACAGCCAGCTCAATTTTGTTCTCCGGTTCATTTCTATAATGCGCGTGCACACCCACTGGAAGCGCGCATCCACCACCGATTACTTCCAATACTTTATTCTCCAC
>JAODGL010000134.1:0-1764 GCA_025464585.1 Methanosarcinales archaeon | reverse complement strand
AATTGAAACTTCCTCCGTACACTTGACGTTCCTATTACCGCACCATCTGGCATGTCTGCCAATCTATACTTCGATACCAAAGCATCATAAGGGGAATCGCGAGGTAAAACCGCGGACGTCTCTAACCTTTCATCGCGTTCAAGGGGTATGTCCTTCATGGAATGCACGGCAATGTCTATTTTACCTTCTAAAAGCAGCATATCGAGTTTTTTTACAAAAACGCCCTTCTCCGGCATTTCGTATAAACCCCTGTCCGTCATGGCATCTCCTAAACTCTGTACTGTTCGTATCGAGGGCTGGTAGCCCAGCTCTTTCAACCGCTCACGGACTTTCTCTGTTTGCAATGTTGCAAGTTTGCTGCCTCGTGTTCCTATGATCATAATACTTTTGCTATTGCTATACTTGCATCTTTTCCCGTACATTATATAGCTCTTGAAAAATATTTAAATAACCCTTCCACATCAATCCTTCCAACAACTTTCTGATTTTGCTGTACGCCCATAGTCGCGGGATGAAATCATTTTCAGGTTTGGACACCACAGAGAAAGATTGCTCGAAATTACGGCTTCCATCGCGTGTGGTTGCCGCGATCCTGGAGGTTATACTTGCATCGCTGCGTTAATACTCCCTTCTTTTACCTGCTCTTTACTTGCCAATTCGCCGCTTTGCTGGTTCTGACAATGGATGCAAAATCGCTCGTCAAATTTGGATGTCGTCTTTTCATCAAGCGTCATCCCGCAACTTTCACATTGGTTCATTTTTTACTTTTTGGATATTTTTATTCTGTATCCCTCATCTGTATATTCTACATCCAATTCCAAGCCCAGTATCTCCGCTCTCGGTTTGAAATATCCTTCAATGCATCCTCTTTGAAATTCTTCTTTCGTTGGTTGTTCAGTACGAATATCTCCCGCATCATCTCCCATTTCTCTTCTTCCGGTAAAGTTGGTATTTCCATTTTTCTTCCACCTCATTTCCCATCTATTGCAATTGACAAATAAATAACCGTAACTCCGCAAGTTAACCCATAGGTAGGACCTCGGGGAATAACGAACACATCCGTCTTGCTCTCTCAGGAATCATAGCGAAGTACTCTCTTCCGCTCTTTTCAACAATTTTTGTGACCTTTGAGAGCTCGAATAGTACTTCCTCGACAGAAATCTTGTTTGTGAGACCCTTTTCTCTCAAACTCTTCAGTATCTTGAAGTATATCCGCATAGCGGGAAATGTGGCAAGAAAATACCCTCTTACCGCCTCGTATCCACATTCAGACGGAACGGATGCCCCCGCACCTAAATATGTTGGCGGATGGGATTGCTCAAAGAAATATCCATCGCTACAAACATTGCCCCAGTATTTTTGCGCATAATTATACCTATTCAATGATCCGTCTGCCTCATAGAAAGAGTATTCTGGGATTGCAATATCTATTTTCTCCATTCGTGCAAGCCTCATTAGATACGCGGACTTCTTACTCGTGCAAATTCCGAAGTGTCACGGCTAATGCCGACATTCACGAATCCTTCGCCCCTATTAATATCATAAGCACCGTATGGAATTGCCACCCCGATCCCCAGTGATGGAAAATCATAAACATTGACTTCTTTTGCGTCTCCTTTCTTCCTCTATGTTCTACCAGGGTTTTTGAAGTCCCCTACTATTTCTCTTTTCTTTGTGTCCACCGATATAACAGGGTCGCCCTGCACAACAAATTTTTTCACTTGTTCGTTTATATATCGGAACTGTGCGTCTCTTTCTGGCTCA
>JAODGL010000148.1 GCA_025464585.1 Methanosarcinales archaeon | reverse complement strand
GTCTGACCGCCAGTAGCCCTTTGCACCTTTTCCTGGAAATTATCCGCGGCTAACTCCTCCAGGGAGACAATATTCTCCGCCAGTATTATATCCTTGATCTCCTCTCTCCACATATTTCTGAGTTGCGCGGGGCAAATAATCAAGAAATGCCCTCTTCGATAAATGCCAAAGTCCTCTATTATCTTCTTCGCTATCCACGTTTTCCCCAGTCCAACGGAATCGGCAATTAATACACCGCCATACTTCCTCAATCTCGATTTTATCCTCACCACGGCGTCTTCTTGAAATTCCGTCAGCTCGACTTTAGAAGGTAAAAACGCCTCTCTTTCTTCCAGTTTCTCCTGCTCTTCTATATCCTTCTTCTGCAATTCGTAGATTACTTTGATAAAAACCTCGTATGGTGTGTATTCACGACTGCCGAATCGTGAATTTTCCAGCAGTTGTATGAGTTCATGTTTGAAATCTTTTGTGTGGTTCCAGAATTTATCAAACCAGTGTTTCCTGACATACTCCGCTTCAGCACCTAAATGTGTGGCGTTCAATTCGGTATTGTGTGTCAGACCGGGGACAGTAAAGTTTGAAGAACCTATTACAACGACATCATCAAAGATATAAGCCTTGCCATGAAGGAACTGTTCATCATAGATTCTAACCTCAACGCCTGGTCTATTCAAGAATTCGATGAACGCTTTGACATTGTCTTCCTTCTCTTTTGACAGTTCAAAGCCTTCTATTTCCTCCTTTACCAATCTCAGCAGTTCCTCGCCGAGCGTTTTATCGCTTTTTATCTCCGGTGCCTTACCGAGAAGGAGTCTGAATCTTTTTACAGCTCCTATGCCTTCTTTAACCATTTCATACGCCTGGATATTGAAGAACGCAGTGGCTATGTCCAGATTCGTGTTTGGGTTCTCTTTCAGAACGAGGTTCAGGAAACTAACCAGGGTGTTTCCTTCGCTGTTGTCTATTATTTGCGGTGGGATTGGCATTTTATCTCCTGTGTTCTTCGTGCCTGTTTCTCTTATATCATCTTTTTTCTTATTATTTTTCCCCTGTTACTCTTTGGGATTGAATTAACGAACTCTATATCAGACGGAACTTTATAATCGGCTATTTGCACTATCAGAAACTGCTTTAGTTCGTCTTTAAGCTCTTCTGATGGTTTGTAGTTATCTTCAAGTACGATGAACGCTTTAAGCTTTTGCCCCAGCATAGTATCAGGGATGCCAGCCACCGCAACTTCTGAGACCGCTTGATGTTCCATGAGAATATTCTCTACTTCATGAGGAGAAACCAGATAGCCTGCAGTCTTTATCATCTCATCGCTTCTTGCAACATACCAGATGTAGCCTTCACTATCCCGGTACACAATATCACCGGTATAATGCCATTCTTTATCTTCGTTTTCGCTAATGTATTTACCTGCGGGACCGCGAAATGCCAGGTTACCAGAGACACCTCGTGGGCATTCTTCCCCGTTATCACGTAATATCTTTATCTGATAGCACGGGAGTTCCCGCCCAAGAGATCCGGGTTTTACTTTTCCCGGTACATTGGAGATAACAGCATGAAAAGACTCCGTGCATCCGAAATGTTCAACGACCTCGGCATGTGGCAATAGCATCTTTAGCCTGCGGTAAAGTCCGATTCCCATTGGTTCTCCCGCTGAGATAAGTAATCGCAAAGAGTTCAGGTTATGCCTATGTGGTATCTTCAACATCAGGCGGTAAGTGGTTGGGGTACTGTAAAAAACGGTGATTTTGTCTCTTTCTATTGTCTCTAATATGTCCGCTATCTTCTTTCGCGATGGAACATGCTCTATTAGAGACACTGTGGCATTAAACAAAAAAGGAATTACGGCAAGTGCGCCAAAGCCGTATGTAAACGATAAGGGCGCAGTTCCGCTAATCACATCGTCTTCCCTTATCCCCATCGCATCCCCCTCCATCCGGCACGTGGTTATGATTGTATCTTCTGTATGTGCAACTCCTTTCGGTCTTCCTGTGACGCCAGAGGTGTAAAAAATCATCGCCACATCATTATCCAGATTCATCTCGCGGTCTTCCACTATGACCTCCAATCCGCCATCTGAGATGATAACATTTGCTTTGACGTCATTTGCGATTTCTTCTGTTTCCCTTTGTTTTAATAGATGCGATATTGGGACAGGTATCGCTCCTATTTTCATTATCGCATAGGAGAGTATAATCAATTCGGGAGTATTTGGTAGTTTCAAAACAACACGGTCTCCCTTTTTAACAACTTTTCTGAGGTCGCTATATCGCGCGTTAATTCTTTCTTTTAATTCTCCATAACTAAGCCGTTTATCTCCGCAGAGAATGGCTGTTTTACCAACACTCTTTGCTTTCAGTATTGTTGATATAATCCGCATTGCATTTGCACACCGTAAATATTAAATTAAGAAAAGGCTATTAATTTTTCTATATGGACCTGAACAGAATAAATTACAGGCGTATTGGAGAGCGGGGTTATATATTTGACACAAAGACAGGTTATATTTACCTGTTAAACGAAACCTCGTCTATCATCGTGGAGGGTATTCTGAATAATAACCTGGAAGGCGCTATAGAGAGGATACTGGAGGAATACGATACCGATGAAGACACTCTTCGTAAGGATGTACATGAGTTTTGTAATGCGTTAGAGGGGCTATGCGGAAGATAGGACTTACCGGGATGTCCGAAAAGGCACCCGGTATATCGGTTGCACGGAGCATAAAGGCAGGCTGCCCTGATATGCACATAGTAGCATTCGGAGAGCCCATGCAGGCAGGGATGTACATAGATGTGGATGCTTCTTATGTGGTGGCACCATATGATATAGACGCGATTGTGAAGATAGCAGCAGCAAAAGGTGTGCGTGCTATTATTCCAAATATGGATGACGATGTAGAGGCATTTACAGAAAGCAAAAATGTTTTCTACGAATATGGCATCAATCTTTTGGTACCAAACTCGAACATTGTGCGTATTGCAAATGATAAACTTGAGACATACCAGTATGCATTGTCTAAGGGCATCTCAATGCCCGAAACTGTCAGATATAGCGAAGAGCTGGATTGGGAACCCCCGTATTTTCTAAAAGGCGGTTCTCGTGGTGTTTTCAGGGTTCGTTCTCCAGAAGAGGCTTTTGTTATCGCACAATATTTAAAGCAGATGGGTGAACTACCAGTCGCGCAGCGGAATCTCGATGGAGAACCGTACAGCGTGGCTGGTATCGCTTACGATGGCGATGTGACGGCGCTGATGATGAAGAAACTCAGGATAGCGGAGAACGGAACGACAATCTTCGGCGTTACTATATACGATGAAGATTTATTAGCCATTACTGAGGACTTTGTTCTCGGTGTAGGCTGGGAGGGTCCTTTCGAGGTAGAGTTTATAAAGGATAATAACTACCATCTATTGGAGATGAACTCAAGATTTCCGTCATGGATAGATGTGGGTGTAAGCGCGGGGATGAACCTCCCGGCGATGTTAGCTGAGATACTTCTCGGGCAGAAGCGAAAAATAAAAAGTTTTAAATATAGGACTGGTGTTACTTTTATTAAGTTTCCGATGACTGCTACAACCGATATTGATAAGGTCGTGGGCATGAAGGTAATCGGAGGGGTGGAATGGAAAAGAAGAAAAAATATGTGAAGCCATCTATGGAACGGCAGGCTATATTCTCTTACGAAGGGGGGTATCTTGGTTTAGGCGGTAAAAGTTTGCAAGCCTTGTATTTTGATAGACCACGAAAGATTTAAAGACGCACCAAATATTATTCCCCCCTCCCTACATTAACGGTTGAGTTTAGAGCAAAGGTGGGACACTCAGACACCCCTTTATGTTATTAACTATGCTTGATTATATATAACATTTTTTATTACGAACGCCATTGATTTGACCTCTTTCAAGGACCCGTCATCCAGCTCGATATTAATCTTGAGAAGCTTCGATTTAAGATCTAAAACACAGAATACGAACAGATTGATCAGATCTTTTGGCAACTTTATCTCGTGTTTCAGAATGTCAATGAATCCGTACTCGTTATCGCTGCCTTTATCGTTCTTTCGCCTCACAATCCGTAAAAAATAGATTTTGTCCGCCTTGAAATGTTCGACACCTTTATTTTCCAGATTCACGTTCTTAAAATCATCCATATACTTAATGTTTTCCTCGTTAATCTCAGGATTGTTTGAGATCAATTGCGAATACTTTTCATAAGCGACATTAAAACCCTCGATCTTGACGTCAATTTCCTGTTCATCGCTGAACTGCAGTTTATTCCAGAATTTCTTTGAGAAGACGCTGTTAAATCTTTCTACCTGCCCGTTATTCCACGGGCTTCTCGGAGCTATGTACAAAGGATAAACGCCCAGATTAAGCAGGAAGAACGCAAGTTTGCCTATGTGCCTCTCGTGCGGCAAATTAGCCCCGAATGCGGAATCATTGTCTATTTTCAATACTTCTGGGATTGGGTGCGTTCTCCAGATTTCTTTCAATGCAGTTATCGTCTCTTCAGTAGTCTGTCCTTCAATTCTCGTTGCTATGCCCCGCTTTTCCGGGCGAATGTATTTGCAAGAGAGGAAATTAATTCTGTTGTCTGATCCTTTGAGATACTTCGGGCCGATAAAATCAATGCTCATCATGCTTTTGCCCAATTTGGTCAGCGTATATTCAAGATATTTCATGTATTTGCTCCGCCCTTTTCTCTTCTTTCCCGGGCTTTTCACCATTCCTGCCTCCTTCAATACTCTGTCTACATAGGACTTTGAGACTTTTTCGCCCGTCTGTTTTTCATAATTTTTCTTTACCATCATTGAACCGATAAAATAGCTGTCTTCTTTCTCCAGGTCTTTTCTTATTTTTATAATTTGCTGTTTTATTTCAGGCGTGTATTTTCTCGATTTCCCCTTTTTCCCGCCTCGGTTATCATTTGATATTTCGCTTTCATCCATCTGCACCCATTTACCTACACTGTTTTTGCTTGCCAGTAGATGACGTGCTATCTTGCGGTTACTCCAGCCTTTCTCGTGTAGTTCTTTTGCCCTCTTACGTTTAAATATTAATAACTTTTTGTTCATTTCGGACACTCTCTTTACCTACAAGAGTGTCCCTCTTCTGCATGAAACTCAACCATTATTGGCAAACTTACTGGCAAACTTTTTTGTTGTTCAACTCCTTTTACCCCACTTAATATGGCTCCATCAAGTTTGGTACCACGTAAGTCTGCTTCACTCAGATTTGATCCGCTGAGGTCAGCACCACGTAAGTCCGCCTCACGTAGATCTGCTTTATACAAGTTAGCGCCACTTAAGTTAGTTTTACTCAAATCAGCCTTATAAAAAGTTACCCCATTCAAGTTGGTACCACTCAAGTTTGCCCTACGCATCTTAGCTTCGCGTAAATTAGTTCCTGACAAGTTAGCGCCACTTAAAATGGCCTCTTCCAAGACAGTTCCTTTTAAGTGAGCGTTACTCAGAATAGCTCCTGCCAAATTGGATTTTTTCATGAAAGCGTTTTCCAGATGTATTCCTTCCATGCGTGCTCCGCTCATTTTTGCACCGTCCAGTTTAGCATTATTTAAATTAGTTCCACGCATATCTGCCACGACTAAATTTGCATCACGTAAGTCAGCACCTTTCAAATCAACCTTTTGCAGCAAGTTTATCCCTATGAACATGTATTCACTTATAGACTTACCTTGCTGTATTTTTCCTGTGATCTCATCTGAGTCATAATTTGATGCGTTCTCCTCAAAAACAGCGCCTCTCCTCGCCAAGTCATCCATGATCTCATCATTTTCTATATCTTTTCCACTTAGATAAACTCCTTTTACGTTAATTCCTGCCCAATCAATATTCTCCAATTTAGCATCCAAAAAGACCGCCCCTTCCAAGTTAATTCCACACAGATCAATCTCGCTCAAATCAACATTATCAAGAGCAGCTCCACTCAGGTTAATCTCCTCCACTGGTACTTTCTCCTTACTCATGTTGTCCTCTTCCAAATCAGCATCCTTCATCTTACCTTTGTCAACATTGGCGCAAAATTTAGCACCTTTCAAAATAGCACCTTTAAATTTCGTATTATCAAATTTAGCATTTCTCAAATCAGCATTTCTCAAATCAGCATTCTCAAATATTGTACCTCTTAAATCTGCAAATCTCAAATCTGCTCTACGTAGGTCTGCTTTTTCCAGATGTGCATTCGTCAAATTAGCAAATCTCATGTCAGTGTCCCTTAATATTTTTCCCTTCAAATCCACATCATGTAAATCAGCACCCTTTAAGTCCACTCCAATCAAATCAATATTACTTAGGCGGTCTATGCCTATATTACTTAGGTATCTGCCTAATTCCTTTCCTCGCAAACGCCTTTCTTTCATATCACCATCCTTCAATTTAGCATCTTTTAACTTAGCGTTCTTTAAATTAGCACCAGTTAAATCAGCCCCAACCAAATTAGCTCCTCTTAAGTCAGCCTCACTCAAGTTAGCTCCAGTCAAATCCGTAAATCTCAAATCAGCTTCGCTTAGATTAGCTCCCACTAAATTAGCACCACTCAAACAAGCTCTACATAAGTTTGCTTTCTTTAAATTCGCTCCATTAAGATATGCACCACTCAAATCAACACCACCTAAATCAACGTTACATTTAGCCACCTCCTCCTCTTGATTGATACCCGTCACGATTGCACCTCTCATGTTAGCCTTCCATAGGGCAACACCGCTTAAGTTAGCCCTGGTTAAATTTGCCCCACTTAACTTAGCCATCCATAGATTGCAACCACTCATGTTTTCGATGTCAGACAAGTTTGCACCTCGTAAATCTGCTCCATTCAAGTTAACATTCGTTAACATAGCATTGCTTAAGTCAACATCGCGCAAATCAGCATTATCAAAGGTAGCTCCACGTAAATAAGCATCATTAAAGGTAGATCTATGCAAATCAGCAGCTGTAAAGTCCGATCCCTCTAAGTGTGCTCTTATAAACTTCGCTTCTGCCAATTTAACACCAATAAAAGATTCATTGGTTAAACCTGCATCCTTTAAAAATTTTCGCGCTCCCGCGCGTACACCTCCAGCAATAGCTTTTTGGTGTATATTTATTAGCATAACTATAATTACCACAAATGAAAAAAGGATAAGAAAGATCATCACAAAAATTGGTGGAAAAACATTTATTTTGGTCCCTTCCTTGATAAAGTGTAATAGGATAAGATCATACCCAATTGCTATTGCATACACTATGATTGTGATAGCAACAATTGGAGATGTCAAAAGATTTGAGAGTTCTTTTATATCAGGATTACTTTTCACTAACACTTGAAAAATGATTAATATTGCTGTAAACATGATACCAATAATTGCTGCCTCTGATTGTGCAATAGCACTCAGTATATACCGTGCATTCGTAGCGTCAGTCACCAAAAATCGTGAAATATGGAAGGATAGAGGAGATAGAAGTATAACAAGATATGATATCAGGAGGATAAGAATAACAGCAATTGATGCAGATACAATAATAGCTGTAATAGTTTTATGAGTAACCGCTACGTCTTTTATTTTATCTATAATCGATTTTTCGCCAACCATTTCTTACCACCGTCGTCGCATTCACTGTAAAATAACTTAGACCTTATTACTATAATATATCCAACCTAAGTATATCCTCGAACGTTTCCCCTCGCCTGACCAGTCTTTTCCTTCTCCCGGTAACCATCACAACCGGCGGGCGGGGTCTAATAAATTGCTGGGATAGCGATATGCTGTAAGCCCCGGCATCCAGAATAGCGAGAAAATCGCCTCGTTTCAATACCGGCAACTTCCTGTTCACACCCAGAACATCCATTTGCATACACAGCGGACCATAAACATCAACCGCTTCTTTCGCACTCCCGGTGTTCACAACCGGAACAATACGATGATAATAATAAGGTGCGAACATGAGCAGGTTTACTCCCGCATCTACCACAACCGTCTTCGTACTCCCCCCAATTACTTTTGTACCCTCAACCATCGTTAAGATAAGTACCGGGTCTGTTATGATTATCCGCCCGGGCTCCAGCACCAGCGTGGGTTCAGGTAACTTATAATCTGATACGCAAGTGAGTAAAGTCTTACTGATAGATTCGCCAAACTCTTCAATCGTGGCAGGGTTCTCAACTTTCGCTTCTGTTGGAAAAAGCGGTGTAAAACCTGGCACTCCAAAACCACCACCAATATCAAAGTATTTAAATTCAATCCCTAGTTCTGCATTTATTCTGGACATGAGTTTCACCATCTGGCGTATGCTCTCGGTATATGGTCGGGTGTTGCATATCTGAGTACCAATGTGCGCATGCATCCCAACAACATTTAAGTTCTTCAATTCAGATGCTCTTCGATACGCTTTGAATGCCTGCCCGGTGGCTATATCCATACCAAACTTAGACCACACAAAGTAATTGCGAACTTCGGGCTTTACACGAATCCCTACATTCACAATTTCGCCTTTCGCCTCTGCTATCCGGTCAATCCTCTCCAGTTCATCCATTGAATCAGCATTTACCAGTGCGATATCATCGTCAACAATCATTTCTAACTCTCTATCGCTTTTTCCGGGTCCGTTAAAGATTATTTTTGATGATGATACCCCCAGTTTTCTTGCAAGATGCAGCTCAAATGCTGAAACCACTTCCGCACCTGCTCCTTCCTTGTGCAGGACATTACAAACAGCGGGAAGGTAATTGGTCTTATAGGAGTAAGCGATCAAGCATTTAGGATACCCTGAGAATGCCCTGCGCATTCTATTGTAATTTTGTCTAATTTGTTTCTCTGAGATAACAAATAGAGGAGTTCCGTATTCCCTTACCAATTCCATTGCTGATACGTCCTCTATCATTAATTCGTTGTTTTTGTATCTAATGTAACCCGGCAATTTGTTTAAAAGCAAATTATCCCCTTCGTTATTGGCTATCATCTCTTCTGGCATCTGCATTTTAACCCCCCCTCTTAAAATGCGACAATGGTACCTGCTTTGTCTTTTCATTTGATGATTGCGCTTTAAATGTCCAGAAATTTATAGGATTCCCTGGATTTGGCGTCCAGAGCCCTTCACTGCTTTTTAGGCTTACACCTAATTTATGCTTCTTACAACATCTAATTTTATTTTTTAATGCGAAGTCTATAACTAAATCTAAAATCTTCTTTGCACAGAAATAATACTTTTTACTCCGTTTTTTCACTTTCTTCCATTTGAATTCAGAAATACCAGATTTGTTTAGAATATCCTCTAATTTTTCCCTGAGTTGTTCGGCTGTTTCAATACTGAGCGTTAAGAGTGAAATGGAATGATATAAACCCTCGCTGTAATATGCTTCATCAGAATAAGCAACATGGGTAAACCCCTTATGGGCTGTCATCTTCTCACACTCCTCGCCTTCTCCAGCCTCTGCTTCACCAGTTCGCAAACCGCGCGGTAAACCTCTTTCCGCTCTTCTTCTGTTAAGCCCAGCTCATCAAAGATGATATTATCGAGTTCCGCACGATCGGGCAATGGATTCGGCTCCTGCTCACGAATTGGCTTGCTCGGGTCTATGCCACATTCTTCAAAGATTGATTTTATTTCTCTTTTAGAATTATTTTTCCATACCATATCGAGTTTCTTTTTGCTAAGCAGGAGCGGATGTAAAATAAATACATCTTCAATTTCATAAACAGTTAGGTCTAACAGTCCCTCTCCTAATCCAACCCTAGACAATACCTCTTGACTTAAAGCATAAAGGGTTGAATTTGTAACCAACACATATTCTTTCAAGGATTCATCTGGATTAGAAAAATACATTCTTTTATCCGCAAACACCACACCCTCATTATAAAAAACACGATAAATATCTGATATTCCACAGGGAAAAATCACTTTAGGAGAAATCCAAGTTCCTAAATCCCACCATCTTGCTCTGTTTTTTGTTGAAGGCCTTTTGTCGAATTTCCTTAATTCAATCCTTTCCTTATTTGTTTCTGATTCTTCTTCCCATTCGATATATTTCAACGCACCAGTTCCTTTCAATTCGTTCTTTGACTTGTTACATAAGAAAACTTTGTGCTTCAAATTCTCAGACTTTATTATGATTGTTTTACATTCCCTCGGCGATTTTATCACAGGTTTCAAAAACTCCTTCTCAATTTTTATATCGTCTGGCAAACCATCCCGTTTCGGGACCAACCTGTAATAATCGCCCTTATCCCTTATATCAAAATACTTGCTCGGCAGATAGAAAAACTCATTCGCTCCCGTTGTAAATCCTCTTCTAACCTCCGCAATATCGCCCAGCCGCACCAGTTTATCTTTACCCTTCCTCAAAATCGTATAAAATATCTCAGGTGCTCTCAAGAACTTACCGCCCCATTTATTGCCACCGTAAGAACCC
>JAODGL010000147.1 GCA_025464585.1 Methanosarcinales archaeon | reverse complement strand
GCTTCGGATCTGCACAGATTATGCACTCAACGGGATTTAATAGATTACCCGTTGTGGATGAAGCAGGTAAGCTGGTTGGAATAGTTGCCAGAGCAGACATAATCGGGTCACTATATGAAAACTAAATTGTAGACACAGATTAACGCAGATGATTAAAAAATCAACACTATAAAAAATAAGGGAGAAGGAAGGGCAGTGCAAGCAAAAACAAATGTTAGAGTCAAAGAACTGATGGTAACAGATGTAATCTCATTCTCGCCTCACGATAAGGTCCGTCACGTAGCTGAGACGCTCAGAACGAATAGAATTAGCGGTGCACCGGTGATTGACGACCAGAGAAAGGTTATCGGTATAATCAGTGAAGCAGACATAATGAAATTGACTGCAACGATTCCCTTCCCGGATATAGACCCACTTAATCCTTTCCCGGTGTTCTCTCTATCCAGCTACATGAAGAAGGTAAAGAAAATCTCGGATGAGATAGACACCCTGTTCGAGGGATATGTAAAGGACGTGATGACAGAAAAGCCGGTAACGATTTCACCTGAAGACTCTATTTCAGATGCTGCACGGTTAATGCATAAAAACGATTTTAACCGGCTCCCGGTGGTAGATGGCGAAGGGAAATTGGTCGGGCTAATAACGAGAGGGGATGTTATTGGCGTTTTTGCGGTTTAGCGGTATTCCCTAATATCTCAGAGGAAATAAGGACCCACCAACATAAAAGCGATGGCAGAAGCGATAAAAATTGCGATAGTGGCGGTAATCAGCTTTGAAATTTTTTCTTTCTTTCCTTCTTCCTTTATGCCTAGCCTCAGCACGGGATTTAGCATCTCTCGAAATACGTAGCCACCGTCAAGAGGTATAGCAGGCAAACAGTTGAACAGTCCAACGTAGAAATTTATCCAGCCTATCCAGAATAGCACATCGGCGATGAGAAAAATTCCACCGCCCAGGAAAGACAATGCACCTACTGGCTCGTACAAATGAGATAGGAGCGGATTAAAGCTACTGAAGCCCGCGGGAAGAGGTAAAAATGGCAGCAGTGTTAGCCATAACCAGCCACTTACAGAGAGGGACAGAAGAGAAGAAGGTATGACTCGAAGGGATTCCAAATATCCTTTTGTAGGGAACTCTCTTACGCACATTCCTAATGGATTATTTGGAACAAGGAAAACGCCCAGGAATCCTTTATTGCCTTGTGGTGATTCCTTTAGCACCACAATAAAAGTTTTTTCTTTTGTTCGCACTTCTACCTTTTGCCCGGGTGCCGTGAGATTCATAAAATGTTGAAAATCCTTATAGCCGGTTATATTCACGTCGTTCATCTTTATAATGCTCATTCCTGCTTTCATGCCCGCATTAGCTGCTGGAAAACCTTCTTCAACTCCTGCTATTCTTACCCCTTCGTGTTCATAACCTCCTTCTACCACTATTTCTGTTTGCTTTCCTCTCTTATTCAAGACCTCGAAAATAATCTCCTTATTCTCTTCTATTGCTTTATCCATTTCGTCTATGGTCGCATTCGTAACCTTTGACCCGTCAACCCTTGTAATGAACATCCCGGAATCTATCCCTGCTCTCTCCGCGGTGCTACCCTCTACAATGCTGTAAACAAAAAGCACCTTATCATCAACAGGCTGAACGGCGAATAATATGGAAAAGAAAAGAGCAAATGCAATAAACGCCACGACAAAATTGCTCGTCACACCTGCGGAAAGTATGCGAGTTCTTTCGCGAGCAGTTGCCACTTTTTTCTGCTCTTCTTTTCCTGCTCTCTCACCAAAGAGTTGTTCGCTGTCGGGTTCGGCGAATGCTCCTATCGGGATTACCGCAACTAAAAGACCCATTGATTTTACTTTTATCTTCTCTACGGTGCTCAATATCGCATGAGAAAGCTCGTGCACCAATAACGCAACGACAAAGCCAACCCATGCACACAAAGGTATAAACTCGTTTAGCCCCGGTATAAGCAGCCAGTTCCTCGGCACATTTAACTCCGTTGGCTCTGGATGCACGGTAAACATTGCGTAAGCGCTGAGTAACACGAGAACGAACATGAAAATCATGGCTATAACCACTAAAACGGTGCCGATGTTGGCATAAGTCCGCCAAAAAGTTTCCCTTAGCTCGCCTCGTGCCAATTTCTCCAGTAATCTCTGCCCTCTCGTCGTCCTTATCATCAGAACGGGTCCAAACGCGGAGATATTATATCGCTGCAAAATGCCTTTTCTGTCAAGAATTAGCAGAATAAACCAGTATATCAGGAATATGTACAGTGCCAGCGTTAGATAGTGCGAATCCATTTTTGTCCTCTCTTATCTTAATTTAAAATTGGGTGTGTAGATATTAAATCTTTTTTGGAAAAAGAAAAGCGTTTTGGGGAAAGAAAAATTTAAAATGTTTCTTTTATGACCTTCTTATCTTTAAGGAATATATTTTCAATATATCTACATTTAGATGGTCGTTTAAATCTTTTAAAAGTAGATTCAATGTATCTTCCTTTATATTCAAAGAATTTGGGTGAAAAAGTATGGATAAGTCCGTTTCTTATCCCTTCCCAAAGAAGTGCAGGAATATCCTCGTATTTCTCAGGAAAGTAACGCATGATAAATTTTTTGGCGTTCTTCGTGGAGTTCCACTCCGATTTATCCAGATAATAAAAAACCAGTTCGTTTTTCTTGATATTGACGAAATAGTATTGATTGCCCGTTTCATTATCTCTTATTTCCCAAGATTTATCTTTTTCGAGGGTTTTAACTACGGACTTTTCTGGAAGTGGGAACTTCCGGATTTCAAATATGGCAGGTGGGAGAAACTGTATCTCTCCAAACTAATCGATGTCAGCCTTACCCCAAAGCATCTCTCGTCTGTCTTAAGCAGTATAGGCGAGGACATCCACATGTGGTATGACCTCTTCTCAAAACTTGCCACCAAAGGAGATCTTCTGCTTTATGACTTAACATCCGTCTTTACCCATTCAAAGAACATAAAACTCGCGGAGAGAGGATACAACGCAGATCACGAATACATCGATCAAATAGGCGTGATTATGGCTTTTTTATCTATTACAAAGCTGCCAGTGGGTAAAGATGTCTTTTATGGCTCTATGAAGGATATAACAACGGTTAGAGACTTCATTGCACGATTTCCGAAGAAAGACATCGGCTTTATCTTTGATCGAGGATTCTCATCGTATGGACTGTTGGATGACCTCAGGGGAGATGGAATACACTATATTGTTCCTCTAAGGAAGGATTCAACACTCATCGATCTCAGATGGATGCGAAGATGTGGAACAGGCATTTGATGCGATGAAAAATGAATTGGAGTCAGATAAGACGTATTTGAGATCTGACGAGGCGGTAAGGGGGTATTTTCTTGCCACATTTCCTGCTATGCGGATATACTTCAAGATACTGAAGAGTTTGAGAGAAAAGGGTCTCACAAACAAGATTTCTGTCGAGGAAGTACTATTCGAGCTCTCAAAGGTCACAAAAATTGTTGAAAAGAGCGGAAGAGAGTACTTCGCTATGATTCCTAAGAGAGCAAGACGGATGTGTTCGTTATTCCCCGAGGTCCTACCTATGGGTTAACTTGCGGAGTTACGGTTATTTATTGAATTAATTTATATATGTATGTGGTGGATGTAACCATGGAAGATATATCAGAGATGTGCTCAGAAATCCTCCTCAAAATCGAATCTGTTCATTTTTATGATGGAGTTCCTTATCAATTTACATCCGGTGTGCTTAGTCCTGTCTATGTTGATTGCCGAAAAATAATCTCATATCCAAATGAAAGACGGAAAATAATAGAATGTGCAAGTTACATTGTAAGAGAGAACATAGGAATTCAAAACATAGACATAATCGCAGGAGGGGAGACAGCAGGGATTCCGTTTGCTGCGTGGCTATCTGAAGAGCTGGATATCCCAATGATTTACGTCAGAAAAACTCCAAAAGGGCACGGCAGATTGGCTCAAATAGAAGGAAAAATCGAGAAAGGAGATAAAGTATTATTGTTTGAAGACTTGATTTTTGATTCAAGTAGTAAAATAAACTTCTTTAAAGGAGTCTCAAATGCAGGCGGGATCATGAAGCATGTCTTAGTGATATTTGAATATGGGATACCCAAAGCAAGGGAAAAACTTAAAGAACATGGTTTAATGTTGCATTCTCTGGTGAATTGGGATGTTCTGTTATCCTTAGCTTATGAGGATGGATATTTTTCAAATGACGAATGCAAAGAGATAAGAAAGTTCTTAAAAAATCCTCAAAATTGGGCAAAAACTGTGCAGAGGTAAAGTGCTTCTGTATCATCGCACCGACGGGACATGTTTGGCATTTTTAATTCCTGCTCCCTCTTCTGATTCCCCGGATGCCTTTTGCAATGCTTCACGACTTGCCACCTCGTATGCTTTTGACAGCAATGATACGAGATTGACTTTGCCAACGTAGAAAGGAGCATCGCCCAGTCGTTTAAGAATCGCATTCTCTACCTCTGGACGAGCAGGATTAACGGAAAAGGAATCCAGCGCATCACCCGCTTGCCAGAACGAATCCAGACATTCCTCGAGTGGTTTGACTTTCTCACCTGTGGTGGAAACCGCATGCTCCTTTATCACTTCGCTTTCTTCTTCTACACTCGTAGCAGCGGCACGTTTTTCACGAAGTGTATCAATAATCTCCTCCTTTGTTCGACCACGTAGTTTAAAGATAAGAAACGGGTCTTCGTCAAACCGCTCTGCCAGGAGATAGTAAACTGCCGCGATATGTTTGCATGGATTCGCCCAGTCGGGGCACGAGCACTCAGTTTCGAGTTCATTACGGGCTTTTGGAAAAAGCGATATGCCTGCTTCGCTGAACGCATCTTCGATATCGAGTGGCATTTCGCCAGAAAGCAACTTAGCCGCAAATATCGCCTTCGATGCCATTGCATCCGTTACTTTCTCCCAGTCGGGTTCAGAAATCGGGTTCAATTTGATTTTGACCGTGTATGGTTTTGGTCGTGTGCCCTGAACCTTAGCGGTAACCTCGCCTTTCTGGACGTCAATGGAAACTACCTGCCCCTTGCGAGCATAAGTGCGTCCTCGGGTCAGTCTTGCACCCATGTCGAAGGATTCGAGCACGCCAATCCATCGTTTTGACCACCACGTCTCGCCAATTGCGCCTCGTTTGCTCTTCGCCTTTATGCCGTCTTTTACTTCTTTCGGTTTCGCGGGTTTGTAATAGCCCCAGTAGCTACCCCAGGTCATTTTTTTGTTTATATTTGTATAATATAAATAAAGTATAACTTTCTTCTATTTAAGACACAGATTTACACTGATTTACGCGGACTTTCTAAATTAGAGGTTTAGTGGATTAGCGGTATAGGTTTTTTTACCATTCTCAATGATTATCTTGGAGAGAGATGAGCGAAGTGGAAGCGGAGAGGGATGATGATAGGGAGAAGACGCTTAAAATCGGATATGTGACGCTCTATGCTAAATTTTTGGTGGAGTCTGCATCTTCAAAAATGAGCGCCCGAAAAAAATCGAAAAGCTTTTATGCTCACTGTTCGGATATAAAAAATACGGAAAATACTATCACAATGACCTCAGCGCATAGATTGTTATCCGTTAATGGGTTCTTGGGAGAATTACTTTGCACCAACGCTTGGAGAGCCAATCGAAACGGCGACTGGCACTGGTACCGCGTATTTTGCTTCAGAAGCAGGCACTATCGAAGACCTCACCAGTGTGAATGAATCAGACCTGCCTTCAAAAGGCAAGCCAGATGTGGTGTTTCCACACGGTTTTTTCTCGCTCAACATGACAGGACTCACACCGGGTCAAACAGTGACCGTTACGATAACGCTCCCTGACAACGTTCCCGTGGGGACACAGTACTGGAAATATCATGCCTCTGATGGTGGATGGATTCAGATACCGATGGGCAGCGACGATGGCGACAATGTGATAACAATCACTTTGATCGATGGAGGGTTAGGGGACGATGATGGTATTGCAGATGGTGTAATCGTTGACCAAGGAGGTCCGGGAAAAACAGAAATACCACCTGTTCCAGTTCCTGCATTCAATATCTTCGGCTTGCTCGCTTTAATCGGGATAATGAGCGCGGTACACGGTATTTTATTTGCGCTGATAATGGTGGGTTCGGTGGTTTCGGTGATGGCTTCGAGAAGCGGTGCACAGGAAGGAGCGATGAGAGAAGCAAATGGCGACATCATAAGTGGAAATACCCTTTTTCTTGGCGAACATGGATTACACTTCCATGCTAATTATTCTGACGCAGCCAGCTTAAAGAAGATAGAGGATGATACAGTAGTTGAAACGATCACTATAGCAGATCCGAACAATTTTTATATATATGAAGGGGTCGGGACAGGGAGTTATCAAATCTGGAACAAAATTAATTGCCCCTGATGGGATCATGATGGTAAAAAAATAGATGTGGACGCTTCAGAAATAGATATTACTCCAAGTGATTGGCCTCTGCTCGACACTACTGGTTGGGATGTGGGAAAATGGAAAGCAAAGATAGTATCAGACAAGCAACGTGTAACGAAGTTGATGTTTCATCGCCAGAATACGAGTTCACAGTTCGTTCGTCTGAACTTTCAATAGATGCGTTAAAAGAGGTTGTTTACAAAGGTGAAGCCGTTCATTATTTTTTGTTCGTCTGATATGAGGTCTTGCAGAACCTAACTAAAGGTATTTAAATATATAGAACTTAAGATAATTTATGAACACTATAACGATAAGTGATGAGGTGAAGGCAAAATTAGAGGACATCGCAAGACATTTGAATATCAGCAAAGAAGAGGTCATAGAAACTGCCTTATCTATTTTTGAAGATGCTTTTAAGGAAGAGAAACAAAAAGATATGAAATTTAAAATAGCAAACGAACACATGAAAAAAGCATCCAATGAGCTTAGAAGTTCAAATATGCGATTGGCACAGCGGGCAAAGATTATTGAAGAAGCAAAGACTGATATTTTTGAGGTTATATCCCGCAGATGGGGGATAGAAATTTGAGAATAGGATTAGATAGCACAGTTTTTAAGAATAGGAGGTTTATTGATTGGCTAATTTATAATAGAAACCTTTTTGAAACGCATATTTCGGAGGTGGTATATATGGAAACGCTCTTGTGGTATAAACGTCTTGGCATCGGAAAAGAAGGGTTTGACGACGATTTAAACGAATTAAATGCAAAAATAATCTTTGTGGATACGAATTTGTCCGATTTAATTACAGAGAATGCGCTAAAATTTGGTAAAGTGTTTCCTTTCAAAGACCATGCAAGGGACTATGTTATAGGAAGCATTGCAGAGTCAGAAGGGAGCTATTTGATAACTGATAACGTTAAACATTTTAGGTGGCTTTCAGGTAAGATCCAGGTGATGACAGCTGAGGAATTTGTTTATACGTGTGTGAAAAAGGAGTATATTTAAAATGGATAGGACATATTAAACAGCAGGGATGCATCCGATTTTAATCGGGTGTGGAGAGGTTGGGGCTTAAATCAACCAAACATTTAAAAATCTCGTGTTTTTTTAGCTGGGCTCCACCGCATCGCGACTCAACGAGAACACCTCCTTAAGCTGCTCCGTTGATAATTCCGTGAGCCATGCCTCGCCAGCACCGATAATAGAATCCGCGAGTTCCTTCTTCTGCTCTATCATCTGGTCTATGCGCTCTTCAAGCGTGCCGATGCAGACGAACTTATGAACCTGGACGTTTTTCTTCTGCCCTATACGGAACACGCGGTCCGTTGCCTGGTTCTCAACTGCTGGATTCCACCACCGGTCAAAGTGGAAGACATGATTCGCAGCAGTCAGGTTGAGTCCAAGCCCGCCTGCCTTGAGCGAAAGAACGAATAGCGGTGGTCCATGAGGGTCATTCTGGAAACGCTGAATCATAACGTCTCGCTGCTTCTTTGCTGTGCCTCCATGCAAGAATAGCGTCTCGCACCACAGCTTCTCCTGTAAATAGTGCCGCAGCATAGCTCCCATTCCCGCGAACTGCGTGAAAATCAGTGCCTTG
>JAODGL010000087.1 GCA_025464585.1 Methanosarcinales archaeon | reverse complement strand
TCCATGATTGGGAAATGAGGGTTATGGATTCAAAGCAACCGGGAGTCCTTCCTGGCTTGATACGGGAATAAGAATAGAGTCCGATAATAGCGCAATCAAAAATAACACCATTCGACGATAATTTTGGCATATTAATACACTATTCTTCTGGCAATATTCTTCACAAAAAAACCGAAAAATTTATAAAGGGTCAGTTCAGAAGTTAAAAGTGGCAGCTTAAAGAAGAAGGGGGATGAAATAAAAAATAGGAAATAAATTTGGATTGAATTTGAAAGTATTGGTGGTTTTAACCGCTTTGGTGCTGGTCGCAAGCAGCGTAGCGATGTATGGGCATAGCGGAACAGAAGCGGAAGAAGGGATAAGCGAAGACGGTGGAAATGGTGTAATCTCGCTTGTGGCGCCTTCTTTCATCTCAACTGCGAGAGCAGCAGGTGGAGGCGGAGGCGCATTCCCAGAAGACGAAGCGGGAATCTCCGCATACGTGAACACATCTCAAACAATAGACCCCGTTAAACTAAAAGAGATTTTCCTTGAAGTGGAAGAAGTCGGCGATAACTACATCATCGGGATAACAAATATTTCTGACTTCGGTGGCGACATAAACGTAACGGTGTATGCAGACACGAGCGGCTGGATTGTCGCTTATTTCAAAAAAGACGAGCCAGCGGCGATGGTAATGCAGTGGGGTAAAGATACGGATGTGAATAATCCACAGATTACTGTAATAACGACAACTACGCTCAGAGATGCTGTTTTTGAAGCTGCAATAGCCGCTGATATACCGCCGGCAACTCTTCCAGATATAAAATACTACGACTTCGAGTTTCCAGATGCAAACGGCATGACACTCTTCATCAGGACAAGGGCAACAGAGGGAACAAATATTGCACAGGTTGAGATTCCGGCAACTTACACGCTTTACGAAGCTTCTTATTATCATTATATCTACTATAAGTGTGGCTACCGGGATTCATACTGGGATTCAAAGTTAGAAGTAGATGGAACAACGGTTAGTGATGCTCTTACTTCATATACGGGTAAGTATGCCTATAATTGGTGGAGAGCATTTGACTCATATGGGCCATATATTACAACTGGAACGCTGCACAAGATAGAAATATCTTATGAAAAAGCAGGATACACCGGTTATTCTCCAGAAGATGCAGGTTCGGCAGGCGTGGCAACGGTGCTGATATACGGGACTGCGTAAGGTGATGATGACATGGCAATAACAATAGATGAAAAAGGAATGATAAAAATTCCAGAGAAGATAAGAGAGGAGTTATGCCTGAAAGCCGGGGAAACTTTCGAGCTCAGGACAGAAGGGAAAAAGATAACTCTTTTACCTTCAATCAAGCCTGAAGAGTTTATCGCAAGGATGGAAGGTAAGCTAAAAAGCGGAAAAAAAACGATTTCTCCAGACGAGATAAAAGGTATCTGGAAGATGCGTTGATGATAATGGTAGACAGCAATATGTGGATATATTATTTTGACGAAAGCTTAGAGGAACATAAATATGTTAAAGAACCAATGAGAGAAATTATCATGGGAAAAGAAGGGATATTGGCAAATACAATAGTTATCCAGGAAAGAAGCGAGCGAAATAATGACACATGATGGAGCATTTAAGAAATTACGAGCAAAAATGGATGAAATAGAAAATTTTAGTGTGATCAATCCAGTCCCTGAAAAGAACGAGCTTGTTAAAGGAGGTAAAGCATGAAAATAAAATCAATTCTTCTATTTTTTATTTTTATTTCAGCCTCAGCAATACTCGTAAACACGGCATCAGCGGCAGCGATTAACATAACCGATGCCGAGGCAATATACGAAACGAATTTATCAAGTGTGAGTGTTCCAACAAGTCCAGTTCCAATCAAAACCGTTTTCGTCGTCAACGCGGATACATCTTCAGACAAAAATTTATCCTCTGTAAGTATTCCAACCCAACCATCACCGCTAAAAGATATTTTCATCATTAACGAAGATGCAGCATTTAAAAAGAATCTCTCTGCGGTAAGCATTCCCACTGAGCCTTTACCAGTCAAAGAAATATTTATCCACAATGCAGAAGAGGCTATTCTCACGAAGTGTTTAGTCCCAAAAGGAGTATCGAAAGTATTCGACACAAGAGCGCCAGCAAATCCATATCCCAGCATCTCCGGCACACATAACGGAACAATAAGACCAAAAGTAACAATTGCGGTGTCCAAGCTTTATACTTACCCCTGCTCTGGAACGGGCGGTCATACCGAATACGCAAGAATATGGAACGATACATTAGATGTGAACGCAACCTGGAACGGTTACACTGGAGACTGGCACAATATCACCTTTAATGAATCTTTCACACTTGTCGCAAACGAAACATACAACTATACCATCATAACAGGCTCTTATCCACAGATAATCCATAAATCCTGCAAAGAAGTAACAGGAGGAGCAATTAACTGCACTGTATTCGTAGATACGAATGGAAAGAAATACAATGACTGGATACCGGCTATTAAGTTGTTTTGGTAAAGCTTTTCTTTCTAAGAAAAGGTTTGTGATGAAAATGTGGGAGACAAAAATCGAAAGGAGATGAAAAGAAAAGCTTTAGTTGGACTGTTGTTAACATGTTTGGTGTTATGGGCTGTGTCAGTTAGTTGTATTAATGTAGTGAGCGCAGAGAATACTACCAATAAAAAGGTCTTATTCGATGAATCACATCATCAGTCTTGGTATAACTGTATAGATGCTGGATTGGCTGATTTTGCCAAAGAGTTGCGTAATACTGGATATCAGGTAGATAGAGTAACTGATGGACCAATCACGTATGATAAATTAAAAGACCATGATATTTTTGTTTTACCAAATGGACTTGTGGGAAAATATTCCTTTGATGAAGGCGTTAAATTACTGACTGACGATGAGATAAAAGCAATAAAGAAATTTGTTGCTAATGGTGGGGGACTTTTCTTATTTGGTTGTGGATGGTCCTGGGTTGATTACACTCATCTTTCCATAGAAAAAGCTCCAGTTAATCAAATAGGGAAAGAATTTGGAATTAAGTTAAATGACGATATTACTTATGACCCCACTAATCGTTATCCGGGTTGTAGCGAAGGCGAAGGTTGTCCAATTTTTCACAGACCATTCATCAAAAACCATCCAATAACAGAAGATGTAAATAGAATCACCAATTGTGGAGGGTTTCCGAGTTCATTAACTATCAGTGCTTCGGTGGATGTTGTAATTTCTGGAGATGAAGATTCCTATACAGGATACAGGGGCGAATATTATAAGAAAGGTGAAAATCCACCTTTTCTTGCAGTAATAGAATATGGAAAAGGCAAGATAGTTTTTGCTGGAAGTGTAGGGTTTTTATCAAGCGCCGATGACAACAAAGACGGAATCAAAAATCTTTATGAATATGACAATAAAAAATTGGGATTGAATATTATAGACTGGCTTTCGGTATCCCTTGCCAAAGAGACCGCATCAAAGTTGATAAATTCCGTTTCAACCAAAATAGACGCATTAAAACGAAAGAACGTGGATACATCCGTAATTGAGC
>JAODGL010000146.1 GCA_025464585.1 Methanosarcinales archaeon | reverse complement strand
ATCTGAAATTACAAATAAGTATAAGGAGAAGTCAGAGGAAATAGAAAGGATTGAAAAGGCGATAAAATGCGTTTTGAATAAAATTGGCGAAAATAAACGAATGTTTGAAGGAGTATTTGTCAATGACTGAAAAGAAGGGGAGAATAGTGAGGGTCGGAGATGTAGAAGTGAACCTTGAGGAAGTGGTGAGAGGAGAAGAGATAGAGGACATCGCTACTGATATACTCCATGAGATGGGAGAAAGACGATTGAAACAATGGAAACCAAAATTGAATATATTTGCACATGCATCTGATATTGCAGAATGGGACAACGTGCTTCTAAACCGGTATCGCCCGGTGTACACGAACATAAAAAAAGAATATGGATTGGATTCGAGCTTGCAGGAAGCTTGTAAAGGGCTGTCCAGACAATTAGCATTTGCGAGGGAGCTGCTCGATTTCTCGATTAAAATATTCGGACGGGATAAGGAGATAGACATTGGACGCGCTATTACGTATCCTACGATGAACACGTCCATGCTAACGGGATTTTACACAAAAAATTTGGGCGATATGGATAGAGCGCTCTCTTATGCGGAATCACAGCTATCAGAGTTGCTTATCTCTGATTTTGCCAGGAGCGAGATAGAATTAGAAGAGAAAACACTGCATGCAGGCTCTCTTATTTTTCTTGCTATGGAAGTATCAGAAACTATAAAAATGTGCTGTTTTGATTTCTTCAACGCGGGCAAGCATCCGGCAACGGAATATTCAGATTTCCCTCCGGTTGAGACTGAGGTTGGGATAGGTGCGGTTGATACAACCAAGCCAGTTGTAGTCTTCTTTGGCAATAATTTCCTGCCTGCGTGGTTTGCTATTGAGTACCTAAGAAGGGAGGGCTTGGATAATACAATAGAAATTTGTGGTGTGGGTGCAGTAGGGCATGACCTCCCGAGGTTTTACAAAATGGGTAAGGTTCTCACATCGGCAACGAAGATAAGGAAGGTCTTCAGAACGGGCATACCGGATGTGGTCGTAGTCAGCGACTCGTGTTTCGGGTTTGATCTATTAGCGGAAGCGAAAAGAGTGGATGCGAAGGTGATAGCATACGGAGCAGGTAATGAGTTAGAAGACCGGTCCGAGGATTCTGTGGAAGACATAATCAACGACATAGTCGAGAATGACTTGCCAGGCATAAAATTAACAAATCTGGAGAAAGCGGGGGAGCTTGCGGTTAAATTGGCGCAGGAGATAAAGAAGAAAGGGAAAAGAAAAAGGAACTATTTGCTTTCGGAGGACGGGATAAAGGAAGAAGCATCGCGGTGCAAATCGTGTGATACCTGTTTTGGGGTATGCCCAAGCAGGTTGGCGCTGAGCAAAGCGATGAAGGAGGGCGTGAAACCACTCGCCGATATTTACGATGACTGTATATTCTGTGGTGAATGTGAAAGAGCGTGCCCTGAAGGAATTCCAATCGTTGATTTGATTATAAGTGCCGCTTCTGCCGCGGGTAAAATACGTGAAGATAAGTATCTTATGCGTGCTGGCAGGGGACCTATGTCAGAGTTAGAGTGGAGAGACCTGACTTTTGGGATTATACTCGGTGGAAACGGTCCTGGGATGATTAACATTATAGGATGTGGGAATTATCCGGGTTCGGAGCGCGAAGTAGCGGATATGGCAAGATATTTCTTAGAGAGGAACGCTCTTGTCACCGTTTCTGGTTGTGTAGCCGCAGATGTGGCGAAATATTTCGATGCGGAAGAGAAGAAATATTTATTTGAGCAATACATCGCAGCAGGTGTGCTGAAGGGGTTGGTGAATTTTGGCGGATGTACAGCTATTTCGCACGTTCCTTCGGCTGTATATCGAGGTGCATTGGTGGGTAGTGGATACGTACCAAAAGCGAACTGGACGCAGATTGCTGATTATCTCTATGCGAGGCTGCCCGTGGTAGTGATAATGTGGGGTGCGGGGACTGAAGAGATGTATGCCGTAGCATCGGGACTCGTAAGGTCAGGCATACCGGTTGTCGTTGGACCTTCAGGCTTCAAGTTTAAAAGATATTTTATGGGCGATAAATACGACAGGAGCAAGTGGTGGATGTATGACGGCGTCACGGGAGAGAAGAAAGAGGTTGAACCCTGTCCCACGCATATGCTCGTGCCGGTGGAGACGAAAGAGGAAGCAATAGCAATGAGTGCTAAATTGTTGCACCGACCGCTTGCGTTGCGAGACCCGCGACTGGCGAGTTTGGAAGCAGAGAACGAAGCACATAAGATTTTCTTCGATGAATATCCCGATGATTGGCATTTGTACGTGCGCTCAGAGCAGGAATTACACGTGATGAGAAAGGTGGAGTTGTTAAGGAAGCTGGAAACGGAGCATGGATGGGAGGTCGAGGGCATGCGAATAAAGAGGGCGAGGCATAGGTCTGGCGAGCTGATGGACATGGCAACATATAATAAAAACTATGGAATACAATTGGGTAGGTATTCGACGCTTGTGCCGAGATTGATAACAAAAAAGTAGGTGCTCAATAGATTGTGGAAAATTCTAAGTTCGTCCTCACTATTTTCTTATTCCTTCGTCATAAGCAATGCCGACACCACTGCACATGGACTCTCGCTGCTTCTATGAGTATCCATCTAAGATACTTGGAGCCTTCTTTTGTTATTCGCAAAACTTTTTAAAAAAGTTTTATCAAAAATGCTTCGCAGAA
>JAODGL010000122.1 GCA_025464585.1 Methanosarcinales archaeon | reverse complement strand
GCAAAAGCCAGGGCATGATGAATTGCGTTGAGGATTCGTTGCCTGTGTCCCATTCACGGAGGAGGGAGTAAGCTTCTTTGGCGAGGGTTTCGAGTTTGTTCTTCTCATCATCTGCGGGTTTAGCAATAGGGAGATTTGCACAGGGACCCGTTCCTGGCATTTTGTCTGGTACTATGAGCCCTGAGAAACAAAAGACAACTTTTGAGCACAGAATTGATAAAAGCCACCAATTATCCTCCTCTTTTTTAGGAATTATACCCTGGGCAGCAACTCCAAAAATGCAGCCAGTCGGAAGTAACCTGTAAGGAATCCTTTGTAAGCCTTGAACTTTTTTAAGTTGACTTCGTTGTATCCCACAACTCCATACTATTCCCGGAAGAAAGTAGAAATTTACATTTTGTGGACGTGAAAGCAGTTTTCCTTCCAAATTTTTATAATTCTTTATTTTTAACCCGTCATCTCCCCAATCAACAACCACTGTAATTGGATTATAGAAATAAAACAAATAAACATCATTTTCATAAGGCACCCACTTCTTATGATAGGTTTCCTCCCTGCTTGTTGCTATGTTATCCGTATCAACCTCCCACCAGAATCGTGTGAACCTCAAATCATCACTTGTCTGTAACCCCACTTTAACATCAGCGATCTTCGGCGCTTCTTTCTTACCCGCGACATCTCTATCCAGTGGTGGATACTTCAGGAATAGCTCCCTTATGGATTTGGAAGACCAATATGCGTAAGGTGAGCCCGGTATTTCCGCAAGGTCGCCTAATTTTACCGTATATACGTGTTTTGGCATGGTATCCCTTATATTTTCACTTCTTGTATATTTTCCCTTTATCACTTCAATTTGAATCCATTATGGTCCCACAATCCTCGGTTCTGCTTTCTTGATACTCTTCACTTTCACCTTTAAGGTGTAACTCCTTATGGGGGGCATGCAAACTACCACGTTAAATTCCATTATTTCTTCAAGAGCAATCTTTTGGTCTTCTCTTAATCCTTTCATTGGTAGATTAGCTTACGCCGTAGTAGTATTCTTCTTCGTATCCTTCGACGGATTCCGTTTCTTCTTTGATTCTGGCATAAGGCAGAGAACTCTCTTCAATAGGTGCATACTCCCCTTCTCTGGTCCGTTTTAAAAAGGCTATCAATATTTCCGCTTCTTTTTTTATTTTTTGTCTCCTCTCTTCCATTTTTACCCCCTCTCCTTAAATTATGATTTTTTTGCCACTCCGTGCTTCAATTTCATTCTTTATACCACTTAAGTCTATTTCAAAACCACAATCACATATTAATTTATTATCTCTGGGAAACGGCTTGGCACCTTTATTCCGGAATTTTTCATCAATCTTGGGGTCTGGAATAAATTTTGCGTAAATTTTATGGTGTTTTCCGCAGCTTGGACATTTCACTTCGACTTCTGCAACGTCAGGTGTTTTTCCAGCCGGTATTTTTGGTGGTGGTCCTACAGGAACCGCTTGTTTGAATATTTTCTCTTTTTCCGTAGCAAAGATTTTGTATGTAGTCGTGCCGGCGAATAATAATCGGCAAATTGTTTGTATTCTATAAACGGTATCCCTCAATTGTGGGTCATCATCCACTTTTATTATTTTCAAGCCAATACTTTCACTTTCCAAATCGCTAATTTTAATAGAGCGTCCATGACTTCTCCATCGGGCATGGTTCATCAATTCACTTGCTATTTCTTCCGCTCTTCTTCTTTTCATCTCATCAGTAACTGGAATTTTTCTGGTTTCGGTGACATTCCAATTTTTAAACTTATATTTTGGGAGCCATTCCACAACCAGCTCTTCAGCAAACTTCAGCGCATGATGTACACCACTTAACTCTCCAGGACTTATTTGTGCTACCATAGTAGCATTAAAGGGATTTAGTTTTCCTGCTTTTTCAGCTTCTTCTCTTTTCTCATTTACCCATTCAATGTAATCATAGGCAGAGATTACAGATCTCCCAATTTTTACTTGCGCATCTATTGGCCCAAGACTTCCACTATTTGTCATGAGTATATCGTCCCCTGAAAGAACCAGAATAGTCCCAGCGCTTTTTGCCTCTCCCGACACTACAAAAGCAATTTTGCTGAATTTATTCCTGATAAACCTGACAATTTCCTCCACTGCTTCACCGCTTCCCCCCGGTGTTTCAATATAAAAGTCAAGATTATCTGAATTCACATCTTTGAGCATATCAAAAACAATATAATAATCGTCCATACTTAATGGGATGTCAGGTATTGGCTTTCCAATCGCTCCCGCGTATACGAACAAATAAGTATTTCTGATTTTATTGTATTTACCAATGAGCCTGAGCAATTCCTCTTCCATTTCTTTTGCACTCATTCTTCTATTTATATATTCGCTCATCAACCCCATTTATCTCCACCTCTTTTTGGATTTTGCCTAACATCGGTACATTATTGATACTTTTTTTCTCTCCTTATATAGTTTTAGATATTGTTCTTACTCTTGATTCTTCAAACATCACACGTTTCTCATCCCACGCATAATCCGTGAGTTTAAAGAACGTAACAGGATGCTCCTCCCACTTCACTCCATCTTCTTTGTACCTTCTCCGCAACGTGAACGCCGCATATCTCGCCGTCGCTCCATCGAGCACGTTGAACCCCAGATCAAGAACAACTTCTGGCAACGCATCATCCCGCAAAATCTCCTCCCTTAACTTCTGATGCGATTTCAAGAACATGAACGTCCTCCCTGTGAGAGCGCCGACATAACCCCCGGGCTTGCATAAATCTACCGCCTGCTCGATAAAAGCAGTGTAATAATCACGATGTGTTCTTTTATAGCGTTCCTTTGCGTACGCCTTGCATTTCGCAGGCATTGCTCCATATGGTGGATTCATCAGGACCACATCATAGTAATTGGTAAGCACATCAACAAGACTAATTGCCTTTTCCGCATCAAATCCAAAAAGCATAGTGCCCATATCCTTCGATTCCGTCGCTTCTTTGATGAATACCTTTATCTTCTCCACTATCTCATCTACCGTGTTCTCCTTAGGTATTGCTTCGGGAGCGAAGGTTGAGAGTTGTTCCTGAGCAAAAGAAGCTTTTGTCCATCCTTTTCTCCTTGATTCGAACAGTTTCTCGAAAGGTTGCCTTATTCTTAACAATGAGCCTATTTCAAAAGCGTTCTCGCAAGCCCTTAGCATCTCTTCCACTATACCTCTGATTTTCCCGTCATATTCAAACTGGGAAAGGAATTTTTTTCTCATCTCGCCATCTACGAAGTGTATGTCAGCGCACACGATGTTCATTCTCCTGAGTTCGAACTCTTCCATTACTTCTTCTTCTTTCTCTTTTCCGAACACCGTTCTTGCCTTTAAATACAGTGCCATTGCCGCTATCTGCGTCGCCCTCAAATCTATATCTATCCCATAAAGGTTTTTTTCAAGTATTAACGCTGGTATTTCCCAGTCTGGAATTTCCGGATGTTCCTCCTTCCACATCTCCATGAGCAGGTCAAAAGCACCAAGCAAGAAATGTCCACTCCCACACGCAGGGTCAAGAACCCTGAGATTCTCTACCTTTACACCATCCAGCTTTATCTTGTTTTCCGTCTGCACGAGATAATCCAATCCCAGCTTTATATCTGGCTTCGTCTCCAGCCACAATTTACCAAGCGTATTCTCAACGAGAAACTTCACTATCCAGCCAACTGTGTATTGTTGATTAAGGGGCGGAATTTCGTCTGGTTGCGGACTTCCTCGCATCCGCTTCCTTATCTCCTCGCGCTCTTTCGTGTTGAAATACTGGTATGCCCATCCTATGGTTTCTAATTGTCGCAGAATATCTTCTGGTATTTCTGAGATAATCTTCCTCGCCCCTCGATATGCCACGAGCGAAGGTTGCAGAATTGCATAAGGGTCGTTTGAATCGAATAAATGGGGGATGTATTTTCCCACCGCTTCATAAGCTTCCGCTAATGCCCTGAAAGCCAGCTCTTCCGGATTCGATACGAGTCCCGGGTGCATATCAAGCAAATCTCTCTCACTCCTTGACCTCTCTCCAAACACCGTTCTCGTTATCACCGTTTCTTTTATCAATCCGTGAACTTCTGAAATCCTCAATGCAAGTATCCTGTTGAGAAATGTGAATGCTGCATATTTCACATACCTCCTTCTTGCTTTTTCATAATCCTCACTCTCACGCTTCAGTGCTACTTCCAGCTTTTTCCGCACAGCCTGTTTCTCCTCTGTAATTCTTTCAATTGCCTTCTCAGGCATCAGCCTGTATGTTCGGAGCAATCTGTCAAACTCATCTTCTAATAATTTCTTGCTTCTCAGAACAACACCTTCTATTTTTCTCCTCTGCTCCTTTGAAAGCATCACTTCTCCCTCGGTTTAATCCGTATCTCAACCTCAAATATGCCTTTATACTTCGAGAAGAACTCCTTAATCTTTTCTATGACCTTCATAACCTCTTCACTCCTTACCTCCTCCTTTATCTCGAGAGGTTCTGGAGGTCTTGGCACATCCGGTATAAGCTTATCAAGCTCTTCCAGCACCCTTTGTTTCAGTCGCCTTACAAAATCCTCATTCATATCCGTAAAATACCTTCCGCACGTTTTGCAGTATAATGCACCCGGCTCAAAAACCAAATTTTTACACTGATGTTTCATTAATTCCTCTTCCTTCTTTCTCGCCTCTTCCGGCTTCAATTCAAAGGCATTATGGTTTTTAACCACCTCGAAAGCAGCTATAATCCAGTTATTAAATTCTTCATGCCGCTCTTTGTATTTTCTGCTGAATGTATCCATCAAACTACTGTAATCCCCAGCTACTTCGTTTATCCTATCCATAACCGCTTCTGACACGAGTGTCTTTCTGATGTCATCAAGTTTTTCGCTGAAATCCGCCAGAGCATTCTTCACACCAGAATTTTCAATAAATTTCTTTATCTCGCGATATTTCCCAAAATCAAAACTCTCAAGTTTCTTCACGGTTTTAAAATTCTTTTTTACATCCTCTTCTCTTTCTAAAAACACCCTTAACCTCGCATTCGGCTCCTCTACCTTTACAACTTCCTCAATTGCTCTACTAAACCCCTCAATCTCATCTCTTATTCCCTTTGACAACTCGTTATCAATAACTCTTGTCTGGAATTGTTTCGCATCGCTCCACCACTCATTCGCTACATCCCTCACCTTTTCCGCTGTCTTCTCGAAGGTATCTTCACTCCTTACTCCAAAAATTGACGATAGCAGCTCTCTTGCTTTCCTCCAATCCACCTCGGGAAGCACATCAAAACTCGCTTTGTTAAATTGGGTGCCTTTCACAAAAACATCGTTGAGCTCTGGAGTTGCTGAGTAATATGGCTTGTTGTTCCACATAACCGAAATTTTACCTGCTTTGAACAAACTCGCCACCGCGAGTCGCACCACTCTCGTGTCCCAGCCATAGGGTGGTTTATCAAATTCCACAATCAAATCCTTCCCTGTCCTCGACAGACCATAGCTCCTCCGATACTCTATCCGCTTCAAAACAGTTGACGGCACCTTAGCACTCACATTTATTGTATTGTTCACTACAATACCTAAATCACGATATACTTCTGCAATCTTTACCCCAGGTTTCCAATTAAACACCTCCGCGCATTCCTCATCCCTTTTTGGTCTCGCATCAACAAATTCAGAATAAACTTCTTCTGCAATCGGTTTTAATCGTTCCTCAAGCGTCTTCTCAAAAGAATCAAAGGGTGCACTCTTCACTCCACTCACATATACCACGCCTTTTTCGAAAACAGATTCAATCTTCCTCGAAATGTCGTTTTTGTTCCCTACATATTCCTCACTAAGAATTTTTATGTATTGTCGCTGTTTCTCTGTCAGTGTCAATGTCCTGAATTGCTCTTCCGTTTTTTTAAGCGCTATCGTTCTCTCTACAATACGCTCAAATTCGGAATCTTGAGCTGACAACCAGTAAACTGTATTCGCGCTATCTGAGCTCTCTCTCGAAATTTCTTCCTCTTTCTTACCAGAAAAAGAAGTGTAAATAACTACTTCCAGGTTCTCTTCTGTTATTTTCTCACCGTCAACCGTGAATCCCACATCAAACGGTCTTCTGGATTTGCCATACCGATACTCAAATTTCTTCAATTTTTCTTCAAGCTCTTCCTTTAAAAACTTCCTCTTTTCCGCTACTCTTGGTAAATTCTCTTTTATTGTCCTCTCAAGACTATGCTCATCGTATGTCAGCATCCTGTATGCACCGTTTTCCTCAATTACCCACCCATTTGCTCTTAGCACATCCAAACATTTCTTGACTGCTTCTCTATTCCTATTTTTATCCGCGCTGACTTCAGGGAAAAGAACTGCTGAAAGGTTATCCAAAGAACATGGCACCTTCTCCTCGATGTTTTGGAGCAAAAAGAGAGCCTTTGCTACCGAAGAGATCTCAATCCCCTCTATTTCCCCAAGTTCCCCTATCTCATCTTGTATTATCGCATGATAATCTGATTTTATGAACCTCAAATCAGAACTTATAGCATCGTAAAGAATATCAAAGGTTACAAAAACTCCAAGCTCCTTCTCGGCAAAACAATCAATGTCGCCCTCACCACTTAATATCGCATGCACGATTTTCAACATTGAACGTTCTCTCGCACTGAACCTCCTCGCATCATCCATAGTTCTCACAAACGCCCTCGAAATATCCTGCAAAAGGCGAATTGAATATGGCAAAAAGGGATAAAACTTTATGAAACCCTCTTCATTTATCTCGTCTGGCAATTTTGCCGATTTTAAGCCCAGCGCTTCTGAAATCACCCCTGCTTTATTCTGATAAAATTTTCTTAATATTTCTATCGCTTCAACCTTCTTTTTAAGCATCCTTTCGGTTACAACTTTCTCAACACTCGCAGGTGTTAATGAAAAATGTCTGAATCTGTCTCTTAGCCACTCCAACTTCTGCCTCTCCATAGCAAAACGATCAACCATTTCTGGCAAGGCTTCTTGCGATGTCGCGATTAGCCAAACCTTCCCTCCCCCATCTTTTACTACCTGTTCCGCTAATGCGTTCATATCAGTAAGCCTTTCTGTGCTATCTCCTACATACAACCCAGCCTCGTCAAGCAAAACGACTATCCGCCCTTTATTCTCGTCAATCTCCTCAGCGTATGCTTTAAATTTTTTGATTACTTCAGAAGGGGTGAGTTCCACTCTCCTGCTTTCTTCAATAGCCTTCCCAGCATCTTCCTCATTTGAATACAGTGGTAAAAATATGGGAAGAGCCTTTTTAAGAATCACTCCAGCATGTAGTTTTCTCTTCTCTTCCCAATCGCTCGCAAACTCTTTCCTCACCCATTCCTTGAACTCCTCATATTTCCCTTCTTTCCAAAGCTCCTCCTCCCACAAAGACACCCAAATAATATCAGAGAGACCTTTCTCTTTCATTAAACTCTTGTAAATTAGCCTACTTAATGTAGGCTCAACGGCATGGTCATAATCGAGCAAATATAAGAATAAAACCTTTGGTTTGAATTCCTTCGATATTAACGGTGCCAAATTTTGCAATCCGAGTTTGGTTGCAATATAAGATGTTGATTGCATTGTTCTTCCATCTGGTGTTGCCAATTCACGGTTTTCAAGTAAATATCCCAGAACCTTTAGAAAATGGCTTTTCCCTGACCCAAAAAATCCTGACAGCCACACACATACTTCTTCTGTATAACCTCTTTTGGTTTCGATGAAACCCTCAACAATCCTTCTAAAGCTCTCCTTTATCTCCTCAGTCGGAATGTACTCCTCTAATTCCATCCTCACAATTTCTGGTGTGTGGTCATCAACTTTCACTACACTCACAATTTCCCTGTATGGATCCTTTTCAATCAAATCTCGCAGCATCTTCATGTTCACCTCCAATATATTATCTCACCCCTGTAATATCCACCCAATTTAAAAGAGGAGTCATTAAGCATTTCCCCTATGTTGTTCGCGGGATAAGCGATAATAACAACACACTTCACCTTATTTTCAAGTTTCGCCCTGATTGAAGAGGTTCTTACGAAAGGATACAAAGCCCCGGTGCGTATTAAAACAGCAACAGAATTCCTGCCCTTATTCTTCAACTTTCTGCTAAGAACTTCAGCGACTTGTTTGGGCAAATACCTTGATAAATCCTCTTTCAACTCTTCCCTGTTCTTGCTTCTCTCAAATTTGACTACCGCACTTTCATCGCTCTCATTCGCAACATCAAGTTCTATCAAAGCATCTCTGAGGACCTCTTTCATAGAAATGACTTCTGAGGGTATATCTTTTGCTACAAATCTTTCAGAAAGATGCTTAAACTCCTTTATTGCATTTCTCTCCTCTTCTGGAGGATAGCATATCGTGAAGAATGGTATGCCTTCAAGGGGTCTGAAAGTGCCTTCAATCGTCCCCACAACCCTTTCTTCAACTTCTCCAATAACTTCATTCCAACCCATGTTCTAACCACCCTTCCAAATTATATTTCGGCTGGAAAGTGATAATTCCTCCAGCTTTCTCAAAATACCACCAATCTTTTTTGTTACCATAATATGTTCGTTCGAGAACTTCTTCCGTGTTCATAAGGTAAAGTCTCCATAGAATATAAGACCTGATTCTATGGAACGGTAAGCCATTATCAGCGAGCCAGAGGGCAAAGAATGCAAATGTCTCTGGTAATACATACATTTTCTTGAGCTTGTTTTCAGGGTATTTTTCAAGAATATCGAAAGTTCTGAGAAATGTAAGGAATCTGGTAGCCCACTTCTTCTTCGAGTTTTCAGACCACGTCGCCATATTTTTGTGCTCCTTTCCAAGCTCTTTAAGAAAATCAACAATGTCAGCATTATTTATTGCGAGCCTCTCCCTTTTCTCCATGCTCTCGATAACCAATTCGTCATAAGTTGTTCTCAACAGGTCATCAGAAAATAGATAGTAGGGGAATAGTATTTGTCTCTTTGATTCCTCTGGCAAATCCGAATCTATTGCAAAGGAGAGGTTTTTTACTGGTGGAAACCCCGTATCATCGCTGCTCAAGAATCTTTTCTTGAACGCCCTTAAAATGTTCTCTATTCTGCTGTCAGAATTTTTTCCCAAGTAGTTCTCGGAGAATACTTTCGTTCTTAATTTCCTATAATCGCCAACATCCTTATAGAGTTCGATAAGCTTGACCATTTCATGAAGCGATACTCCTTCATTCGTAAGCCCGCTCTCATATTTTATCAATCTAACCCCTCCAGAGCATTTACGAGACATTCCTTTGGGTCTGAATAAAAAGACAGTTCCAACCCTTGAAGTATTTCAGGAGGAAGAAAAGCTATTTCCTTTGAATTCCCTACGGGAACGATAATCCTTCTTGCTCCATTCTCCTTTGCAAGATGCACACACTCCGCAAAGTCCTGAACAGGAAGCACACCTCCTTGAATCGTAATCTCACCAAGCACAACCACTCCTGCCTTAGCAGGAATATTCATCAGTGCCGAGTATAGAGCGACAAAGAAAGCAGATGCCGTCTGACTTCCCTCCTTAGCCTGCATAATATTCACGACCTGAAAATGAACATCGTAATCCTCCAGGGATTTATCTACTGCGAACTTTGTGATATTGCTCTTCAGATAATCGTATGAGGTTCTAACTGCTTCCCTCATAGCTCGCCCCACTGCTCCGGTTACGGTGTAATTTCCATTTCCTTTCATCCTCGCAACCTCTATTCTGAAAATGGCATACCTCCCACTCTCAACATCTAATCCAACAGTGTAAACAGTCCCAGGCGAGAGGGGGTCTGGTGAAATTAGCGTGGAAGCCACCTGTTCAGGTAAAGGAACAATAGACTCCCGGCCATTGAACTTGTCAATATAAGAGAGGGCAGTATTCCAGTATTCCACACCACCCATTCGTTTTAGCTGCTCCTTCACCCTTCTCCTTAACTCCAATGCAAGCTTCAAGTAATATTCTACATCCTCTTTTGTGAAGTCGCCATCTGGATGCAGAAGTTTTATGAGCCCGGATACAGATTTTCTTACTGCTTTCTCATCCCTTCTGTTCAAAGATGTCCCAAGCTCAAAGTAGTGGTCTATTGCATCTCCAAAGCTCAGCTTCCTTAATTCTTTAAATGCTTCTGCCAAATAATCTACGACTAAACCGTAGTGGGTTGTAAGCAAATCGCTTTTCATCTTAGGAAATTCCCATCCCGGTAAATATGCATGAAACCTGTCGAGAAAAGCCAAATCCTGCATCTCATGAGGAAATGCAGTAAAGAGGTGTGATGTCCTCAAAGCTGTTTCAATACCCACATTTATGTTTCCCACGAATACAAGTGATGCGTGAGCTGTAATTTCTTCCCTCCCTCTACTGAAACTACCGGACTCCATGTAGTCTTTGAGTATATTTATAGCCTGAGAAGCTCCGAGACGCGTCAAACCTGCAACTTCGTCAAAGGCAACAGCGTCCCATAAGCCAACTAATCCAATTTTGCCTCTACCTGTAAGAGAAACAAACAGACTGGCGACTGTTACATCTCCACCGGAAATTAAAATGGTGTAAGGGGACAGTTCCCGGTAGACATAACTTTTCCCAGTCCCTCGAGGACCCAGCTCAACTAAATTATAGTTGTTTTCGACGAAAGGAATCAGTCTTGCGAGATATAGCATTTTCAACCTGTGTGATATAGAAATAGGCTCGAGTCCCATGCTGCGCAGAATTAAATCTAGCCATTCATCTCTCGTAAAATCGCTCCTGCAGTCGTTAATTTCGTCCAGCACATTACTTGAAGCGAGTTGAATCGGTTTTATCTCCTCAACAACAAAAGGTCGTATCTCTTTTTTATGATACAATGTAGGGTCATAGGAGAGGTCAATTATTGCCCAGATACCGCCAGCGAGGAGCTTCTCGTATTTGAAAACGATATCTTCGCCAATGTTAACGTGGTCAATTTGAAGATTTACGAGAGTTGCCCAGTATTTATCCTCGGTTTCTACTAACTTTACTTTGAGTTTATCAATGACTTGATGCTTTCCAAGCTCTCGCACCTTGGCTTTAAATAAATCGCTATGGTCTGGTCTAACATAGTGCTCACTTAAAATCCTTTTTACTTCTTGTAAGCCTGCTTCAACAACCTCTTCATCAGAAGATGAACAATATTTGCCAAGAAGGTATTCCAATACGTATGCAGGAACGTTAACTTGCCCCTTAAGGGAGCTTACAAGGTCCTTTTTTACAATCCTCCCTTCAAAGCTCTTGAAGGCTTTTTCATCCACGTTGTCAATATCCATTTGCATTTATTTCTAATACGGGACTGAGCATAAAAAAGTATGGCATTGATAAAGGGCAGGCTAAAAGAGTACATCAACAAGTTCCTGTTCTATCTTCAGGATTTGAATCGTGAGCTTTCGAAGAAGCGTGTGTATCCGTATGTGAAGGCGAGGGAGATAAGGGATAATATAAAGAAGGTTGGTGGGCGATTTGAAACGGTAAAGGATTTTGAGGATGAGATGCTTATCTTTGGAAATAAAATACTGGAGCTTCAAGGTAAAAGTTATCCTGTCACATCAGCGAGGGACACGGTAAGGATGCTTGAGGAGCTTCGGAGACTGAGGAGCAATCTGATTATCGTGCCGGGCGATGTAGCAGGCGAGGAATATGTGATAGCAGTGAAGGCTTTTGTGGACGGTGATAAGATTTTAAACGAGTTCGCATTCCCGCTTACCGCGTTAGGAATAGCAATGGCGTTGAGCGAGAAGGTGAAGGGCAAACCCGTGACATCCGCCGAATCTTTGTTCTATTTGATGGTGAAGGTTCTCTTCGGCGGTGCGAATAAGAAGGGTCTTGACAGAAGCGACGTTTCGCTACTAAAAATCGCAACACGTGCAGACCCCAATCAGCTTGAGACAATGAACATCGTGAAACGAGGTAAGGATAGAGAATACGTGCTCGTGGAGCCTTCGGATGCTTCAAAGTTTGAGAGTTTCCTCAAGAGCAGAGGTATAGATGTTAGAGAAACCAAAGCTCAGGAACGCGGTTGATTGCCTGCATCTGCTTGAATACTACGCATATATTCAACCAAGAAGCAGGTTTTTGAAAAAGGCGAACGAACTTGATGAATCGCTTGTAGAGGAAGCCATCACACTTGCGAAAATCGTCAGAACCGTTGAGGACAGCGAAGCACGGTTCGCCGACAGCGTGGTGAAGAAGTATTATGGCGAGGTGATTGAGTGAGATAAGATAAAACAAACTTTAAATACAATTAAATGTAAGCTTTTATCATGGCACACAAGAGTATAACACTATCTGAAACTACCTATAAAGTTTTGGAGAAGTTAAGAGGCGAGAAGGAAAGTATTAATGATGTGATAGTGAGATTAACAAAAAGATTGGATTTGGTTGAATACGTAGAATCAACAGATTTCCCTGAAGAACTCGCGGATAAGATTGAAGAGGTTTACAAGGAGAGAAGGAAAATATCTGGAAGGGAGGTAAAATTTTGATGGTCTGTTTGGAAACAGATTTCCTCATAGCTCTGATTAGGAAAGACAAATACGCTTTGAAAAAGCTTAAAAATCTGCTTGCAGAGGGTGAAAGAATAACCACAACGCCAATAAACGCTTCTGAACTTTTTAAGGGTGCTTATCTTTCTGAAAGAGTTGATGACAATCTAAAAGCAGTCAGTGGGATTCTCGATAGGTTAAAATTACTCGATTTTACTTTCAGAGCGGCAAAGCATTACGGCGAGATTTATTCTGAGCTTAAAGAAAGAGGAGAACTGATGGGTGATATGGATATTTTTGTAGCAAGCATAACTCTGGCAAGCAATGAAAAATTAATTACGAGGAATATCAAGCATTTTAACAGAATAGAAGGGTTAGAACTAGAGAGTTGGTAAGATTTTCCAAAATTCTAAGTTATTCACACACCCTTTATCCACCCCTTATCCATAAAACTCACATAATCTTCTTTATTTCTCCCTATCACGATATGGTCTATTATCTTCTTCTTTTCCGGAGTGAAGATTTCATGTAAATCTGATTTCATAAGTAAAGTAAGAATCAATCAATCAATTAATTAAAATTATTGTCAGAGATAATCAAATCAAACTGTATTACAAGAAAT
>JAODGL010000144.1 GCA_025464585.1 Methanosarcinales archaeon | reverse complement strand
TAATAAACTGTGTGTTTTCCATCGTCTGACACTGTGAATGATATAGAACTGCCATAATGAGTCTTCCAATGTCCAGAATCAATCCTATATTTTATGTAGTCAACCCCACTTCCTGAATCTGTTGATGATAGTGTAACTTTAACAGAAGAAACATACCATCCATTCTCTCCGTTGGGTGATGAGGGTGAAAGCGAGCATGATGTGGTCGGAGGTGTTGTATCTGGTTCTGTAACTTCTACTTTAATTGGACCTGGTGGGTCTGGCTCAACACTCCAAAGTCCTGCATCATCTACTACATGTATACCATACCAATAAGTGCCAGGAAAAATGGGGCTATCAGAGAAGGAGCCAGAGTAAGGTCCATCACCTACCCCTATTAAGGAAGTTCTATTAATTTCTCTCCAATCCCCCCCTCCCTCACGCTTTCGCCACAGTTCCACCCGATTTAGACCAGAACCCCCTTTATCTGAAACGGTATAGGAAATTGTAAATGCATTACCTAAAGTTATAGAGCGGGGTGTAACATCAAAAGCATCAACTGTTGGAGGCGTATGATCTCCGTCTTCTTTTGTTGTAAAAGATAAAACTTTCCCGTAACTCCAACCTGCGCTATTATGAGCCCATGCACGGAAATAATATTTTGTGCCGGGTTTTAATCCAGTAAGCCGATAACTAAAGCTATCGCCGGATATAGTAACATCTCTTGTCCAACCATCTGAGCAAGAAGGAGTTGTTCCCCAATCAAATCTCCTTTCATCAACACTCGCACCTCCATCATTGATGATTTTTCCATTGAGGGTTGCTGCTGTTTCCGTTATAGATGTAGCAGGTTTTGTTTCGACAGTTGGTTTTACAACAGTAGGAGGGTATATATAATAACTAAACCAGCTGGATGGGTAAGTGTGATATCTGTAACTGTGTCCAGTTGTCTCGCAATCTGAACACGGCTGTCCACTGCACTTGTCACAAGGACCACCGTTTTTATTCCAACAGTTCATTTCAGAAACTTTCACGTATTTTTTATCACTACTAACCCACACCACATAAGCTGTGTGTTTAAGTTCGCCAAGAGCACATCTGATGTCTCCACCACTTTCCTGTACTTTACCACAACGAACAGCGATTGCGTCTACCACTGGTACTGTCTTAGAATAGGTGCGACCATCATCCCACTTACTTACACTGCCCGGTAATCCCACACCCCAATTACAGCATGCTTGCTCCCATGCCCACCAGGCACAATTTCCATCACAGACATCAGTTTCTCTTCCGTTACAATTATTGTCACAACAAGGCATAGGATTTGCTTTGCCACAATAGCAAGTATCTTTTTGATCTCCACATTGATACACGTACACGGCTTGTACCGCTGATGTACACAATATTAAACCAACCAAAACCGCAACCAAACACCCAATCTTCCAGCTCTCATTCATCACTTACATATCACCTCCCTTTTCGCCACATCCGCCGCGGGCGCTACCGCGCCATTAAACAACTCCAAAACCGTCAAAACAGCAATCGCACCCCATACCCTGACGCCTTTTTCCCGCCATCTGCAATCCACCACCTACCTCAACGCTCATAAGATTTTGCATATATATAAGCTTTTCGGTTTTTTAATTTTAGAAATATTTAAATATAAAAAATCATAAAAATTATATTTTTGTATGGCATTCTCATCATGAACTATACCGTCAGGAACTGACCATAGCCGAAACCGAAATCGCCGGAAAGAGTTATTGTCGCGACGGTTGACCTTGATGAAGGAAATGTGGTGGAGGTGAAGGAAATTTCATCCATGCCTACTTTGGGTTATAGGGTCATATATGAAGAAAAGTGAGGAAAACATTTTTTCCATTTTTTCTTTTTTGCTCTTATATTATTGGCGGTATGATGTAGGGCATGACTTCACCAAGAGGCACGTTCGCACCGAAGAACACCGCTCTTCCCAGAATTTCGCCGATTAGCACGCACAAAAACAACGTAAATGTAAGAACCGATGCTTTTGAGATGTCCTTCTTCGTCAGCGGCAATACAAGCACTGCCAGGCAACGCGTTTTATCTTCTCTTCCCTTTTTTACTCGCCACCGGTTTGATAGGTAATCCCCTCTACGTTTCATCTATCAACAGCTTTATGTGCTCGCTTATTTGATGAAACTTGCGATGTCTTTTCGTTGGCCAATACGAAATTACGAACTTTACGTTTTTATCTAAAATCTTTACTTCTAACACTTTTCCCGCTGTGTCGGTTAGTGGTCTCCACATGTCCATAGTGCCTCGCGCTTGCAAGTCCCAAATATTGCGTAAGGTTAAAAAACCCAGTAGCGCTGTTCGTCCTAATAAACAAACCCTTTCGGGCTTTATATACTCGATTTCTCGTTTAAGGTGCTGTTCTGCACAGAATTTTATAACTTTTCCTTGAGGCGCGGCATTTCTATCGTTCCTCGCTGAGGGGCACTTCACTGTCGGCAGAAGATAAAAACCCGCCGCAATAAAATCGTCTATGGTGTTGACCTCATAGTTCAAATCACTTCGTAGGAGTTCAAATAAACTATTTCGCAATCTGTCTTTTGATCTTTCGTGATAGAAGTAGTAGCGACCGTTCAGAGGAGGTGCTTCAGAAATAAAAAGGAACTTTGCGTTCCGGGGTTCTGATGTTGGGATTCTATCATCAGGGCATCTAACCGAATAAAAGCCTTCTTCCTTGCACTTCGTACATCCCTTTATTCTATTTTGTATTTCACTCCAGTTCATATCGCTTTTACTTTAACAGGCATTTATAAACTAATTTTTTCAGGTTTTTGAGGGAAAAATATATCATCCACCCCTTCTAATTTAGAGATAGCAGGTGTTAAAGCCATCTTAGGAGGGGATGATGAGCCTTGCCCAATAAAATAATGGTGGAAAGATAAAATCGCGAGCAATCCGATTTTATCAATGATTACATGAGACCCTGTTATAAACGTGAATGGCGGGATTACAGCCCCAAAACGATTGTTTTGATACTTTTCTTTGCCGGACTGTTCGATTGTCGTCTAACAGGAGATGTGTGGCTCGCTTACGCTCGCCCAAATTTGCTCCGCTATCGCTCCGCAAACTTCACATATCCCCAAAACGTAAGACGAAATCGTTGGATCAGGATTGAGGATGCCCGCCACTGGGCTGCCTATATTATCGGCACACAAGACCCACAGAGATAGAAGTTGGAAAAGGGCGCAACATCGTATGACATACGTAAGTGGCAACTATCAACATCGCTTCAGCAAAAGCACTTTCCCTGCTGTCACCAATCCCTATGCCCGTGGCTATCGGTTCTCCACGCCTTATAATTCTGCCCTTCTCTGGAATATCCACTATCCCATCCCTATCTAAATTTCCCATCACCATTCCTTCTTGCTTTGCAAACACAATCGCCTTTGCGGCATATCTTCTTGCTTCCACTCGTTCCGTCAATATGCCCTTTTTTACTGCATTCACATGCGCATCTACCAGATTTAAACCCGTGGAAAGTTCCACTGTATCCAAACTACCTTGAAAGCGTGGATTCACTTCTATTACGACAGGTTCATCGTCAGCAAGCACAAAATCAACGCCGTTTGAGCCCACCAATCCCAATTCTTGCGTCAATTCCGCTGCAAGTTCACACATCCGCTCCGAGACTGAGAGTTTCGTTACAAGCGGAGAGATGTTCCCGCAATAGACAAATGGTCCGGGAGCAGAAAGCGAATTCAAACCTATCAACTGCTCATTCACGGATACCGGAACTGCCTCCCTTTTTGTAGAAATGAGCGAAACCGAGGCGGGGGTCCCTTTTATATATTCCTGGAATAGAAATTCCGGCAATTGTTTTGCACATCGAATTAACTCCTTTTCAGTGCGACAGAAGAAATTAGCAGTTCCTCCGCCGCCGTAAGCGGGTTTGGCTACCACAGGATAGTGAAAGAGCTTCGCCTTTTCTTCTCCTTCTGCTATTTCTCTGCCGGTACAGGAGAGAGGATGTGGGATATCTAAATCGTCCAATCGAGATGAGAGCCATGCTTTATTCGATACTTCTTTCGTGAGCTCTGGTGCATTCCCTAATATCTTCCTATCCTCAGCGGTTAAGAAATCAAGGTCCTCGCTCTCAAAGCCCGAGCCAATAATTATGCCGTCTATCCCCGCATTAAGCATTTTGACAACATCAGCTCGAAGCTGAAATGGGTTCAAGAGGAGATGTCTTTTTGCACATCTTTTCGTATCCACATCGCCAAAGGCATCGGCAGCATACATCTCATAGCCTGCTCTGCTCCCGGAGCATACGATATGCCTGACAGAATATCCAATTGCCAATATTTTCCTTATCCGGTGCATTTTATCACTGCATCTATGCCAATTATATACGCATACGGAGCATAAGGCTTCACTTTCCTCGCATCCAGTATATCTAATGACTGTAAATGAAATCCTTCACGTTCACATGCCTCGTTTATTTTCGTCATCAATTTCTCCTTCGCTCTGGCGATAGCAGTTTCAGGCGATTTCCTCTTCCCTGCATTCACATAAGAAGATTCCACATCGTAGAAATGGATTATCCCGCCTTGCGAATTGAGCATACACAACGCCTCGGAAAGAAACAAATAAGCGCTTTTCGGCAGGTTCATGATTATTCTAACTGCCTTGTTTCTGAACTTCACGTAAATCTCTCTTATGTCCCCCTCTATTGCTTCTACATTCCTAACGCCGTTCAGTTTTATATTTTCCCTGAGATATTGTATCGCAATGGGATTTATATCAATTGCGTCAATGTGGCTTTGAGGCGCTCGTTTAGCAATTTGTATAGAGAAAGAGCCGACACCTGCGAACATGTCTATTATTTCCCCTCTTTCGCTGCACTCGATCTGCGATACCACTCTATTTCGTTCACTCGCCAACCGAGGATTAAAATAAACCTTTTCCAGGTCAAGCTTGTATCTACATCCGTTCTCCTTATGCATCGTTTCTGTCCTGTTCTCGCCTGCGATTATCTCTACTTTCCTTTTCCTGAATACACCTTCCACGGGTGAAATCCGTTTTGCAACCACTTTAATGTTTTTATGCAGGTTCATTAGTGCATGTGCCGCGAGCTGTTCATTCCCAGCCGTTATCTCGGTTAGCACCGCTATATCTCCTACTATTTCATAAGAGGGCTTAAATCCAATGAGGTCTTCTATGTCTCTTCTCTGTTCCAACACCTTAAATTCTCTTGTTGGAATTTCATCAACCTCTAATTCTCCTTTTTCATCTTCTTTTAGCTCTCTTGTAAGCGGTAAATAAATGAAATTATCGTTGGAGGTTATTCTTGCATCAGTTCTCAGCAGTTTGAGTTCCTTCAATGCTCTCCGAATTTCCTCACCTCTTTTTTTCTCCACCTTCACACAAGACAAAATCTCTGTTTTCATGGACTCTTTGCATATATTGGATTTCTTCCTTGCTAAAAGGAGGTTCAGATACGATTGGAATAGTTATAGGGGATTTATTTATCCCTCTTCACAGTTATCGGGATAACACCTTTCTCAAATTCCTCGATAGCTATCTCTATGGGGTCTATTTCTTCTGTCTTTATAAGCACAGGAGCACCTGCTGCTATCTGCAGTGCCCTCGCACCTATGATGCGTGCTTTTTCGTATTTCGTGTATTTCTCTCTCTTTTCTTCCAAGTAAATCGACCTTCAACCCTTATTTATATAGCTGAGGAAATGGGGTTGCTGAGATTTGAACTCAGGTCTCGGCGTCCCGAACGCCGAAGGATAGTCCAAGCTACCCTACAACCCCCTTCTTCTCTTCACCCTTATTCATACGGTGTTATCTCGTCTATCAGCTCTGCATGCGTTAGAAGCATTCTCCGACAACAATACCTTTTTACTCCTAAGTCGTCCAGTACTTTTCCCGGTTCGTCGTGCTTTATCCTCTCCTTATACTCCTCCCACACATCTGATATTACTCTTCCGCATGTAAAACACCTGATTGGAATCATTTTACTTTTACCGATAAGACTTTTGCCTATGCGCTCTTGCACCTTTTGCACCAAACTTCTTCGGTTCCTTCTGCCTCGTATCGCTGACTAACAAGGTTCGGTCGTAGCCAAGATATGTTTCTTTTAGTTTTTCATTCCCTGTCCAATCGACTAACCCACGAGCAATAGCAGTTCGTGCTGCCTCTGCCTGCCCCATAAAGCCGCCTCCTTTCACATTTACGTCCACCTCGATGTCCTCAACCTCAGCGGCAACATCAGGAAGCTGAGAAGCGATAAACAAAGGTTCTGATATTTTTGCTCTTACTACTTCCTGCTCTATTATCTCCAGAGGCTTCTTGTTTACCCTCACAAGACCTTTACTCTTCCCTTCCTTCTTTTTTATGGTCACTCGTGCAACCGCCGTCTTCCTCTTCCCTACCTGAGTTACTATCTTCTTTACCTTTGCTTTGGTACCCATCCTAACTTTTCACTCACCTCCCCTAAGGTTACATATTTAGCGAGTGACAATCTTTCTGCATTCGCATTTTCCAACTTCTTCCGCTCCACTTCTTCGTATTCGTCAGGTACACCGAGATAAACGCGCAATCTTGAAAGGGCTTCTCTACCCCTTGCGCGTTTATAAGGAAGCATCCCCCTTACTGTGCGCTTCACGATTCTATCAGGCATCGTGGGAAAGAAAGGTCCTTGCTCTTTTGACCCCCGGTTCTTTCTCGTTTTGTACTCCTTAAATATTGCCTCTTTGGAGCCGCTTATTACCACCTGCTCTGCATTGACGATTGCTATCTTCTTCTCGTTTTCTTTTAGCAAATGCTTCGCAACTTCACTCGCTAATCGTCCCAAAATGAGACCTTCGCCATCTATTACTTCCACTTTTTCACTCATCGCCTTCGTTTTTTTTGATAAAACTTTTTTCTAAAAAGATTTATTAAACAATGATCTTCACACCCGAGCCTTTTGGATTATTTTTTACCAACGCCTCGATGCTAATGCACTTCCCTTTCTCTGCGCCATCTCCGCATTCGCCGATTTTCTCAAACGCCTTTTTACTGAAGCTCAATGCCGCAACGGTAACCGGCTTCTCTATCCTCCCACTGCTCAGCACCTTCCCCGGAACTAAAATAGTGTCGTTCGGGGCGGAATATCTGTTTATCTTGCTCAGATTTACCGCTGCGTAATTTCTTCGTGGTTTCTCTAATCGCTTCGCTATGTCTCTCCATATAGGAGCGCTGTTCTCCCTCGCAATCCTCTTCAAATCCTTTATTAGCTTATCAAGTTTCGGATTGGTCTTCTTTCTTCTTCGCATTTTTTTCGCTTTCGCTCCTCACTTTCCCCCTTCGCCTTTAGAATGTTTAAGATGCCTTTTTATAAAGGTTGGAGAAGAAATTCAATTCTTCTTTATGAAAAAAGAGCAAAAAGCTTTTATATACCTCCTATGTGTTAGTAAAAGATGTGCAGGGATATGATGAAAGACGAAAACACCTTTCTTATAGCCTAAATAACGTCCCACGAGAAATTAGGGGAACATCAAAACATAACTTTCGCATGGGCTATTCCCTCACCACAACCTTTATTTTCTTCCCTTTGAGCTTATCATAAACTAACCTTCCAACTGGTATCTCTACCTCGTTTCCCATGATCTGGATTTTCGTGTTAAGGTCGACCTCTTCAACAAGCGCTGATAGATTAGATTCTACTGTGAGACCTCCCTTGATCATCTGTATTTCGTTCAAAGGTACATTTAATAGATCTTCTACATCCTCTATCTCTACTTCTTTAACCTTTCTGTCCTCAAATTTTACCATACCATATATATAATTTACTTCTTCTCTTTATATAACTTCTTCTCATGTCTATTTGCATCCCTCACTGTTTTAACCCTGAATTTTCTGATTTTCTTATCGTATTTGACGATGACTATCAACAACCGTCCAAAAGAAGAGCCTAAGAAATAATCACAGATAATACCTTTATACCGTGCTCGCCAATGGAAGAGATGCTTATCTCTTAACACCTCCTCTACCTCCTCTGCTCTCACTCCATGCTTTGCTATATGTTCGATGTCGGACCGCTTCCAATGAATCTCAACTTTCATCCCTTTTATCTTGTGATTATAATAAGTTGATCCAGAAAAGCGATAAGAAAATTTAGGGATAATCTATTATCGTGGATAGGTTGGGCTCATTCCAGTATATCACTCAAAAAAACCTTATACTTCCCCAATTTACCCCCGTAATTCCCTGCAGAAATCTTCACCAATCCTTCGACATCCATTACGCTACCTATCGCCGCTTTCATCGCTTCTTTTACCGAATCGAGCGAAACACCATTTATAACGATCTCCGGAATGAAATTCACACCTTCCGGAACTTTCGACCCGCTTATTTTATATTTTAACGTTGGGCAATAGGGATGATTTGTCGTGGGACCTATCTCGGGATATTTTGTCTCCGGTTTAGAACCTGCTGCGCAAATATCAAAAGGAGTGACCGCGCCTTCTATCCTGTTTATTGCGCTGAGTGCCTTTTCACCCGCCTCCAATGCCGACTCTAAATTCGCACATAAAAACCATAAGTTCCCGCCCATTACTCCTTTCTTATAGCTTAAATAACGTTCCACGAGAAATTCACCCATCATTATCGGTACTACTATTACTTCTCTTCCAAACCTCTGCTCTATTGTTTCGTATCCATCGCCGCAGTGCCCTATTCTATCCAGGGTGTCAATTAGTCCCTCTGGATCAAGACCAGAAGTGAGGGCATTGAAGACCGACGTCGTAGGCACTACCAGTATTCCCTGCCGTATTCGTTTCGATATTTCATATTCCAGTTTTTTAGCGGCATCTTCACCTTTATCGCAGTTCACCCAGAGTTGAATCACTGCCCCTTTTCTGCCGTCCGGTGTTTCGTGCTCGTTCAGCCACTTCTCTATCCCACCCTCTGCTTCGCCGAAGACCGTAGAAGGCAACGCAGTGGCGCCGTAAGCTGCTCGCTTCAATCTCTTCTCGTCTTTCGCTGTTATGCCCATTCTTACAAATAATCCCTCAAATGCTTCGCAATAGGTGTTCTCGATTTCCATTTTTTATCTCTCTATCCCCTTCAGAACATCCTCAAACGTACTTTTTCCCGCAACCAGATCCACTTTCATCCCTTCTTTACGAATGGTCTCGGCGGTCAAATCACCAATAGCAACAGTTTTCGCGTGTTCTAAAACCGAAAAAATCTTCTCTTCCATTCCAAATTTACGGGCAAGCTCCAAAAATGTTTTAAATGTTAAAGAACTCGTGAATATAATATAATCGGGTTTATAAATTAACAAATCCGAAAAGAGCCTTTTCTCCTCCTCTGAATCCTTTATTTTCACTTTATATACCCGGATGTCCTTCACGGAAGCTCCCTTCCCACGTAAAAAGTCCAAAATATCCTGACCACCTTCAGAACTCCGTAGAAAAACGATATTTTTATTTTTAACGTCTCGCTGCTCTTCCAGTAGCCTCATAAGTCCTCTTGCACTGTACTCATCAGGCATAAAATCAACTCTTACACCGCGTTTCTCAAGTTCTTTCCTCGTAACCGGACCAATAGCACCGACAATGACAGTAGATAGATTTTTTTTCAAGTCAATTTCGCCTTCACAGATGCTAAATGCTTTCTTTACGCCATTTAGACTTGTGAAAACGACTATGTCCACTCCCTCTTCAAAGACTTCTTCTATCTCTCTCAATGCCTCTTTCCTATCCACAAGTTCAAAAACAGGGAACCCGAAGAAATCAAAGCCATATCTATTCGCTTTTTCCATCGACCGTTCAAGCACACTCTCAGGTCGAAAGGCTGCTATCTTTTTTCTCACTTTAAGTACCTCTCTCTTAAAATAGTTTAAGAGATGTAAAAAGAAAAAAGAATTTATCTTTGATAATACATTGGTAAAGCAAGTATGTAAAGAATATGGATTTGGGAATCCCTTTGACGCAACAAAGCTTGACGATACTTCAAAATTTCCACAGATTTTGTTAGATGAAGACTATTTTATTTTGCATCTGGGGAAGGGGAGACATACGTTTGTTAAAAAAAAAGACTGTTGCCTATAACTAAAGAAGAAATTCAAAGAGGATGCATTGAAGGATATTTCAAACCGAGAGCGGAGAAACTGGGCTTGGAATTGGATGTAGAATATACAGAGGAGGGATACGGAATAAAGATATCCAAAAAGTAAAAAAACGAGCGGTATTGCATCGTAATTGCTCAATATCTTGTGGTATAAATTCTAAGCACTAAACTCTAAATCCTAAACACCTATGTTAAGTTCGTCCTCACTCTTCTCTTATTCCTGTGTCCTATTTAAAGTTTTTTGTTTTCCATTTTTCATTCATACTCCCTTCGCTTCAGGACATACACCTATCCGCGGTCCAATGCCGCACTTTGGCTGACTTCGTCCTTGGTTAGATATGCGCTTTATTCAAATTCTCGCGGTCATAAGCAATGCCGCATGTTTGTGCACTCTCACTGCTTCT
>JAODGL010000142.1 GCA_025464585.1 Methanosarcinales archaeon | reverse complement strand
CAGCGGTTGCCGAAGAAGTATGCGCAGCTTGCAGGCGTAGATAAAAATGTGTCCTGTCATTCTCTTCGACATTTCTTTATTACGCATTCATGGAGAAAGGGGATAGATATTGCCAGACTACAATACCTCGCAGGTCATGCGGACTTGAAGACCACGATGATATATACGCATGTGACGACCGAGGATGTGGAGAAAAAATACAGGGAGATATACGAAGGATAAAATTATATCTCAGTCACATACCCGTACTTAAGTACGGAGCCTATATATAAAAAGAGAAAAGAAATTGAATTTTCTTTTCATTGAGTATGTTTATCTTATCTCCGTGCCTCGATGCTTCCCGTGAACGGCATCTAAAATATTACGAGGATTGCTGCCGTTAATGACGATGGTCTTTATCCCGCTTCTCTCTATTACCTTTGCGGCAACAGGGTCTATAACAATTCTCGATCCTGCTTTTAGTTCCTCCTTCGCGGTGATGGCTACGAGTTCCTTTGCCGTGAGCTTATCGTATTTCCTCGCGTCTGGATATATGCGAGGGTCTGCATCATAGACACCATCTACCGATGTAACATCTATGAGGAGGTTTGCATTTACATATTCAGCAAGAATCGCAGCCACGGCATCGGTGGTATAACCCGGGCTTACGCCACCCATCACCGCTATTTTCACGTTTTCCTTTTCACCCTTCGCTTCTGCAACTTCTTTATAATCATAGAAAGGTTCAGGATACACCGCATCTTTTAAAGCAGCGATAAGCAATTTTGCGTTTACCCGCGTCAGGTCAATTCCTATATAATCACATGTCGCCTCGTTCGCGCCCAGATTACGTGCTATTTTTATGCATTCTCGCGCTGTTTCTCCACCTCCGGTAACTATATAGAGCTTGTATGATTTCGCGAGTGCTTCTAAGACCTCTGCAACTTTCTTTATGCTTTCGGCATCCTCAAAAAAAATGCCGCCTAATGAAATGACTACTTTCATGACCTCTTGCCTCACGCTTTTATTTATTAATAGACTATATTTTAAAACTATTTACGGGAGCACCATGCTACTTTATACCAAACTAAATTAAATATTGAAAAAAAAGCCTCGGTAGCTTAGCCTGGATGAGCGGCTGACTTGTAATCAGCAGGTCGAGGGTTCAAATCCCTCCCGGGGCTTTATGACTTTCAAAATTCACCGATTCTTGAGCAGATTCTTTTATATAGCGGATATATTAAGTTAAATTGAGTTGATGAAGCCCATGGAGAATGATAAAAAAGCGAGGGATAAAAAAGAGAAGGAGAAAGCAGAATATGCAGAAGGGTTAAAAAAGACGCTAACTCCGCTTCTATTTGGCGTTCTCGCGGGCATTATATGCTTTTTAATATTTGTTTACACCCCGTATTTAGTCACTACGAACGTGGGTTTACAAAAGAACCTGGATAACGGTACCATTCCCGAAAACTTGTTAGATATGTTTGAAACAAAAGGTAGCCCACTTTCTGACAATGTCTCCATCACGAAGCAGAGCAATGACAAATGGCTGATAAATGATGAAGAAAATAAAAATACATACTTTATCAGGGAAAAAGGGGAAAAGTTAACTATTTACTTGCCTCCCACATCGGAAGACTGGTTGCTCATCGCCATACTTCTGATCCTGGTGCAGAAATTCGTGTATCCTCTCTTACATACAAGCATAAAAGGAGCAAAAGATTGGATTTACATCTCGTTTATGACCCTCTTCTGCTGGTTTATTGGCTTTACATTATTGTTGATGCTTTTATTCTAAAAAGCTCCTTTTAATCTCGGTTTTTACAGGTACCTTGCAGAAGTATATGAGTAGCTGCGATAGCAAGGGCATCGGTGACATCGTCGGGCTTTGGCGTTTCCTCCAACTGAAGTAGCTCCTTCACTTTGCTTGCCACTTCACTCTTCGTTGCTCTACCATATCCGGTTATAATACTTTTCACTTCTGAAGTATTATATTCATATGCAGGTATGTCGGCGATAGCCGCAGCTAAAAGGCAAACTCCACGTGCTTGACCAACGCTTAACGCTGTTTTCACGTTAATATTGAAAAAGATTTTCTCGATTGCCATGTCATCAGGCATCTTCTCTTTTATCACCGCGAGCAAATCTTCATATATTTTCTTTAATCTCTCTTCTTTTGGTTGTCTTGGAGTCGTCTTTATATATCCAAAATCAATTGATTTTAACATCCCGTGGTTGAACTCAACAACACCCCACCCTGTGCGAGCAGTTCCCGGGTCTATTCCGATTACACGCATAAATAATATAATAAATAGAGAAAAAGCAAACTAATAATAAAGTGAGAGAAAAGAAGAGGAAGACGAAAGCAGGTGAGTAAGTTTAAATGGGGAAAGACAAAGGAATTGTGGTTCCAGGTGATTTCCTGGGCACTACCGAGGAATTTATGTTGGGAAGAGGCGTATATGATGAAGAAGGGAATTTATATGCCTCTCAGATAGGGGAAATCAGCATAAGTGATAGAAGGGTCATAAATGTCCTGCCTGTCGTGGGAACACCACCAATGCTCGAAGAGGGTGATGTAGTTATAGGCAGAATAGAGGATATAAAGGACACTGTTGCCATTGTGAGTATAGCGTGCGTGAAAGGGAAGGAGAAGCGAGAAATTGCCGCCTCTACTCAGGGGGTTATTCATATATCAAACGTAAAAAAGGGGTATGTAAGTGAATTGAAGCAGGAGTTTGGTTATCTTGATGTGGTAAAGGCGAAAGTGATAGACACAAAGACATTGAGACTTAGCACAGAAGAGCGGGATTTGGGCGTGATAAAAGCGATGTGTATGAAGTGCAAAGGGAATCTGAAGAGGAAAGGGAATGTATTGACATGTGGGAGATGTAAAAGGGTAGAAACGAGAAAAATAGCCGATGATTATGGCAAGGGCTTGATTTAGGTGTAAGTATGGAAAAGGGGAACAAGAAGCTAAAGGTGCTGGAGAAGAAGGAAAAAGAGGTGAAGATAGAGATAGAGGGAGAGGACCATACACTTTTAGCTCCTCTTACATCAAAGCTGCTGGAGAATGAAAAAGTTTACATCGCAACCTATAGTATCAAACATACGCTGATGAGCAACCCTGTCTTGTACGTAAAGATGAGGGAAGGGGACCCGATAGAGGCGGTGAAGTCCGCTGCTGCTTCACTGGCGTCAGAATTTGAGGAGTTTGGGTCGCTGTATAAAAAAGCGAAAGCGGCAATAGTCTAGCGGTAGGACACGGGCTTCCCAAGCCTGTAACCCGGGTTCGAACCCCGGTTGCCGCATCAAACTTTTAGAAAAAGTTTGATCAAAAACGCTTCGCATCAAACTTTTAGAAAAAGTTTGATCAAAGAAAAAATGGAACGAATAAAAAAATATGAATTCAGGAAGGTATTGGAAGAGCTGAGAAAGAAGAGCGGTAGAGGAACAGAGCTTGTATCAGTTTACATTCCGCCAGATAAGCAGATATCAGATGTTACTTCTCATCTCAGAGAGGAATATGGACAAGCGATGAATATAAAAAGCAAATCCACGCGTACCAACGTTCAAAGTTCTTTAGATTCCATTTTATCCAAGTTGAAGTATGTACGGGTAGGAGAAAATGGTGTGGTTATATTCTGTGGTGCGGTAGAGAAGGGAGGGGACAAGACCGATATAGAAACGTTCATCGTGGAGCCACCGGAGAAAATACTGTCTTACATCTATCATTGCGATTCGAGCTTCTTCCTTGAGCCGCTGGAAGAGATGGTGGAGGAGCACGAAAAATATGGTTTAATCGTGCTTGACAAAAGAGAAGCGACGATAGGCATCTTAACGGGAAAAGTGGTGGAGACGATGAAGCACTTGACTTCTGCGGTTCCGGGAAAGATAAGGAAAGGGGGGCAGTCGGCACCGCGATTTCAAAGGTTGCGAGAGATTGCAACAGAAGATTTTTACAAGCGAATAGGCGAGCATGCAACACGAATTTTACTTCAAATCAAAGATATGCGAGGCATTTTGATAGGAGGACCGAGTCCGACGAAAGAAGATTTTATAAAAGGGTCTTACCTGCATTACGAGCTGCAGAATAAGATTCTTGGAGCTTTTGATGTAGCCTATACAGATGAATCCGGTCTTTATGAGCTCGTTGATAAGGCGGAGGATGTCCTTGAAGGTCTGGATTTGATGAGTGAGAAGAAGCTCATGGTGCAGTTCATGAAGCTATTGGCAAATGATGAAAGAATGGTAGTATACGGGAAAGAAGAAGTGAGGAGGAAATTGGAAATTGGCGCCGTTGGCACACTTTTGTTCTCCGAGGAGCTCGAGACAGAGGTCATGCGCGATTTGGTGGAGCTTGCAGAGGAGATAGGAGCAGATGTGGAAGTCATCTCAACGGACTTTGAGGAGGGTGCACAATTAAAACGTGCATTTGGTGGCGTTGCCGCTATATTGAGGTACAGGGCAAAGTAATTTGAGTCCAAAAGGGAATCGTCGGCGCCGGTATGAAAAAGATTAAATTTTGCAGGTTTCACCTCGCAAACCTGATGAACTCCTCTAACTTCTTTGCAGCCCTCTCATCCTCCAATATATCCGTTGCAATTTCAAACCCCTCTTCTATGCTTCTCGCTTCATCGGCGGCAAAAATAGCTGCTGCGGCATTCAGTAAAACAACATCTCGCTTTGCTCCTTCCTCCTTACAATTCAACACATCCCTCAATATTCTTGCACTCTCTTTTCTATCACCACCGGCAATTTTTTCCGGCGACGCTCTTTCCACACCAAAATCCTCTGGGGTTATGAAATAAGTCGTTATCTCTCTGTTACTCAATTGCGATACTTTTGTCTTCCCGCATACTGAAACCTCATCCACTCCCGGCTCTCCATGCACCACCAGCGCCTTCTTCAGACCTAAGATACGAAGTACCTTCGCCATAAGCTCGGTAAGCTCGGCATGGTAAACGCCAATGAGCTGATGCGATGCATTTGCGGGATTCGTTAACGGACCCAGGATATTAAAAACAGTCCTCATCCCCAGTTTCTGCCGCACTTCCATCACGTTCTTCATCGCTTGATGGTGCAGCGGTGCGAACATGAACCCAATACCTATTTTCTCTATGCACTCTTCTATCCTGCGAGGCGGTAAAGCCAGGTTCACACCCAATTCCTCTATTACATCTGCACTACCGCATTTTGACGTTACTGACCTGTTACCATGCTTCGCCACGGGAACCACGCAAGCGGAGATAAAAGCCGCAGTGGTAGAGATATTGAATGTTTCTATCGCATCGCCACCTGTCCCGCATACATCCACGCTCTTCTCCACTTTCGGATTGATTTTTAATGCGAGCTCTCGCATCACGCGTGCGAACGCAGCTATTTCTTCTTCTGTCTCGCCTTTCGTTCTTAAAGAAGCTAAAAAAGCAGCAGTTTGTATATTACCCGCCTCTCCGCTCATTATTGCTTGCATCGCGTTTCCCGCTTCTTCTGCACTCAGATCCTTTCTATCCACAACTTTGCCGAGATATTCTTCAAGCATTTTTCAGACTCCCTCATAATTTTGACGTCAAAAACATGTTTCAAGATGTCCCTTCTTTTATAATTCACCCAGTCCACCAAGAAACAGGTATCAATAACTCCCTTCATTTTTCAACGACAAGGAATATATTCGCTTTTTTAACATTCGGTCCAAGTTTAATATAAATTTTATATTTTATATTATTTAAGCATGGAAGAGAAAGAAGGAGAAGAAATAACTTTTGAGGATGCGATGAAAAGGTTGGAGAGCATAGTAGAAATGCTGGGAGAAGGAAATCTCTCCTTAGACGATTCACTGAAGATGTTCGAGGAGGGGATGGAGCTGTGCAAGTTTTGCAATAAGAAGTTAGACGAGGCGGAATATAAAGTGGAGAAGTTGATGGAGCGCGAGGGAGGCGAGATAAGCGTGGAGGAATTCGGAGCGGAGGCGTGAGATTGGTTTTTATACATATTCCACCTCACCATTAGAATATATCTTTGCAGACGCTTTACGAGCTGCCCAGCACTGGAAATTTATTGCTACGGGCAAACTTGTTATGTGCGTATCCGCAGTTTCTATATGCACGCAAAGGGCAGTTGCTTTTCCTCCTAAGCCCATGGGTCCTATACCGGTATTGTTCACCGCGTCGAGTAGTTCCGCCTCAATCCTCGCTATCCGCGCATCTTTGTGCCTCATGCTCACGGGTCGAATCAACGCCACTTTTGAGAGGCTCATCGCCATATCCGCAGAACCACCTATACCAACACCAATGATGGTAGGCGGGCAAGGTTTCCCGGCAGCACGGAGCACCGCATCGAGAACAAAGTTCGTTATCTCTTTCACTGCTTCCTCTTCAGGCTTAGGAGAAAGGATAGTAAATGCACTTACGTTCTCCGAGCCACCGCCCTTTGGAAATGCGGTTATCTCAAGTCCGTCAATATCCGCGATTTTATAATTTATATGCGGCATTCTGTTACCTATGTTCGCTTCCCCGCCCTTCCTCGTTATCGGATTCACCACATTTGGACGCAAAGGGATTATTCGCGTTGCTTCTTTTACGCCCTCTCTTACGCCGCTTTCGATCTCGTTCAGATTTACGTTGCCACTTCCGAGCGTCACGAAAAAAAGTGGGATGCCCGTATCCTGACATAAAGGTCTTTGCATTTCCTCCGCAAGCTTTACATTATCGAGCATTGCCTTCAACTGCACTTTTGCTATTTCATTCTCTTCGCACTCGTATGCATGAGCCAGCGCCTCTTTCACATCACCCGGGAGTGCAGTTTCCGCTCTTCTCAAAATAGTTATCGTTACGTCCTTAATCAGTTCTTTCGTGATCATTATGAAGAATAAATATTTGATGTCTTTCTATTAATTATGTAAAGGTTTATGGAAATAAGAACAATTCTGGTGGAACCAAAGCTTGAAGAGAACATAGGAGCGGTAGCAAGGGTGATAAAAAACTTCGGGTGCTCGGAGCTTTATATAGTAAAACCAGCTAATATAGGAGAAAAAGCGAAGGCTGTTGCTTCTCACGCTTACGATGTGCTAAGTAGATGCGAAATTGTGGATTCAATAGAAGAAGCGATAAAAAACTCGGTTATTGTTGCTGGCACCACTTCTAAGCACGGCATTTCCGCTAATAAACATCTCAGAATGCCATTTTTCTCACCACGGCAATTAAAAGAGAAGGTTAAAGCACTCGGAAAGAGTGGAATTTTATCCATTCTGTTTGGTAGCGAGGATACCGGACTGAAGCGTGAAGAGCTTATGCTTTGCGATGTCGTTGTATGCATTCCTACGAGTACTGAATATCCAGTGATGAACCTCTCACATGCCGTTGCAGTGGTTCTGTACGAACTAAGCGAAGTGGAAGGTGCTGCTGCCACTTCGGAAACGGAAAAATTAGCAAGTGTGGAGGCTAAAGAGCGTTTGTTCATGCATGTAAAAACGTTTTTGGATGAGATTGGTTACAAGGAGCACAAAAAGGAGAAGACTATGCTCATGCTCCGAAGAATTCTCGGCAGAGCGGAACTTACCGGGAGAGAGGTGCAAACACTGAGAGGGATATTGAGGAAGGCTGAATGGAAGATTGGTGATGTCAAAAACTAAGTAATTGCTCAATAGTCTGTGTGATAAAAACTAAAAATAAAGTTTTATAAATGCGGAATGTGGGTATGATATATTGTTAGGGTGATTACCATGTTTAGGGAATTAAAAAAGGCAATTGAGAAATCGGTAGCACCCATAGAAAGCCTTGTGAAGGACGAAAATAAACCGAAGACACGCTCGGAATTAAGCTGCACAGGATGGGATTACTACTTTATTTGTGATATCTGTGGATATAGATAGCATAATGACGGAAGACGACTATGAGGCATTGCAAGAGTACAGGATAGAAAAATCCGAGGGGAAATTAACATCACACGAAGAGCTTAAAAAAGAACTGAGTTTATGACGTTTAACATATATTATTCCAACAGGTCAAAGAAA
>JAODGL010000212.1 GCA_025464585.1 Methanosarcinales archaeon | reverse complement strand
GATTGGTATTGCTTATGCGGTGTTCGTAATACTTCCGGAGGCATTAGACCTGATAGAGGATTTCTTCCGGTCTAGTTTTAAAGCCACAAAACAGAAAGAGAGATTGAAAGATGGGAGCAGGAAGAGAAAGTTCTTTTGGTAATCGTTCCAGGAACAAGAAGAGGTTTGAAGTAAGAATAAGGGACGCGCATGATGAGGATTTGATGCGTATAAGTGAAGGTATGGGTCTTGCGCTAAATTTAGAAGAGATGAAGCGGATAAAACGATATTTCGTGGCGAAAGAACGAGAACCAACGGATGTGGAGCTTCAAAGTATTGCTCAGGCATGGTCAGAGCATTGCTGCTACAAGAGTTCGAAAAAAATCTTGCAAGAGTTCATTTTTGGCATAGAAGCGCCGCAGAGCATATTAGTGATAAAAGAAGACGCAGGCATTGTCGAATTTGATAAAGAATATGCTTACGTTGTGGCATTCGAAAGTCATAATCACCCATCAGCAATCGAACCTTATGGCGGTGCGGCGACTGGAATAGGTGGCATCGTCAGGGATGTGGTTTGCATGGGATCTCAGCCTATTGCTTTGATTGACCCCTTGTTCTTCGGGCATCTGGATTACGGCTATGAAAAACTTCCTGAAGAGGTGAAGCATCCAAGATTCTTGTTTGAAGGTGTTGTCTCCGGAATAAGCGACTACGGGAATCGAATAGGCATTCCAACCTGTGCGGGCATGGTTTATTTCGATGATGGTTATGTCGGCAATTGCGTGGTGAACGTGGGTTGTGTGGGAATAATGAAGAAGACGAATATGAGCAGAAGCATGGCGAAACAAGACGAAGTGCTTGTTCTGGTCGGCGGTAAAACAGGAAGGGACGGCATACACGGCGTTACTTTTGCTTCCGTAGAGTTAACAGGAGAGGATGAATTCCGAAGCGCCGTTCAACTTGGCGATCCGATAACAAAAGAACCGCTAATACATGCGATATTAGAAGCGAATGAGCGCGGATTGATAAGTGGGATGAAGGACCTCGGTGGAGGCGGATTATCATGCGCAGTGAGCGAGATGTGCCATGCAGGGGGATGCGGTGCTGATATTTATTTGGAGCGCGTGAAGTTAAAAGAGGAGGGGCTTAGTCCATGGGAGATATGGGTTTCGGAATCACAGGAACGGTTTTTAATTGCGGCATCGAAAAACAAAGTGGACGAGTTACTGGAGATATTTGAGAAATGGGATGTGGATGCCGTGGTTATAGGTCAAACACAAACTTTTAAAAAAAGTTTGATCAAAAACGCTTCGCAACAAACTTTTAAAAAAAGTTTGATCAAAAATGCTTCGCAGATAAGGATTTTTTTTGAGGGTGAGCTCGTATTTGAGCTGGATACTGATTTTTTGGTTGCATGCCCTGTTTATGAGCGTCCAAAGGAGATAAGGGTGAAAGAGAAGGGAGAGACGTTATTAGAAGAGCCGAAGGACTACAACGAGGTCTTAAAGATGCTGCTTGCTGCTCCCAATATTGCCTCGCGGGAGAGTGTGATAAGACAATATGACCATGAAGTGCGGGCTTCTACCGTGCTAAAGCCGATGCAAGGGCTAATAGGAAAAGAGACGCATGGGGATGCAGTAGTGATAAAGCCGTTAGAAGAGACATATAAAGGGCTCGCCATTACTTCTGATGTAAATCCCTCTTTCTGCAAACTAAATCCGTTCTGGGGTGCTGCAAGCGCCGTGGATGAGGTATGCAGGAATTTAACCGCGGTAGGTGCAGTGCCGCATTCATTTGCTGACTGCTTGAACTTCGGCAATCCGGAAAAGCCAGACCGAATGGGCGATTTCTATGAATGCTGTCGTGGTTTAGGTTATATGGCGTCTTCGCTTGGAGTACCGTTTGTGAGCGGTAATGTGAGTTTTTATAATGAATCCGCAGCTATGAATGAATCTATTCCTCCTACACCCACTATTCTTGGCATCGGGTTATGCAAAGATGTAAGAGAATGCGTTACCGTGGACATAAAGGAAGCCGGAGATTTTCTTTATGTGATAGGGGAAACGAAAGAGGAGTTGGGCGGGAGTGAGTATTACAGGTCAAGGGGAGTAGAAGTAGGAGGAATTGTGCCGAGAACTGATCCGGAGGTGTTGATAAGAAGTATGGATGCGTTAAGGGACGCGATGGATGCGGGGTTGATAGCGAGTTGTCATGATGTTTCAGAAGGGGGTCTTGCGGTTGCGGTATGCGAGATGTTAATAGGCGGGAATATTGGCGCTTCGATTGATATCCGAGGTATGAACCCGGAGCTGAGAATAGATTATAAGATGTTCTCGGAATCTAATTCGAGGTGGGTGGTGGAAGTATGGAAAGAGGGGAAGAGGCGGTTTGAAGATTTGTTAAAGGGGAGAAAAGTTTATGTAACTAAACTGGGCGAAACAGTAGGGGAGAAGAGGGTTGGCATTTATGATGGGAGCATGGAGTTGGTGAATCTTTCGTTAGAAGAAGTGAGGGGCGCGTGGCTTAGCGGTATAAGCCTATACGATTTATAGATATAGAATTCAAAAAGAGAACAAATGAGTGGAGACAGAATCACGAAGGTAAAAATTTGCGGCAACACGAATGTCGCGGATGCCGTAATGGCTGCGGAAGCAGGCGCTGATGCGATCGGCGTGATAAATGTCGCTAATACAAGAAGATATATAGATTTAGAAACGGCAAAGCAAATATTCGCGGTTCTACCGATATTTGTATCAAAGGTCGTGGTTATCGCACTGGATAATTTGCCAATCGAATTCGCACGGGATAAAATAACGTTAATAGAAGATACTGGAGCGGATTGCATACAGCTTCATGGTGAGGAACCAGTGGAGTTTGTCGCAGATTTACGTGAGGGTATGGAAAGTAGGATAAAGATAATAAAAAAGATTGGCGTTGGTGTTGATAAAAAAAAGTCCTTAGAGAACGCTTTAGCGTATGAAAATGTTGTGAATGCTATATTGCTGGACACCGCAACAGGGGGAACTGGAGAAATAGGTGGGACGGGAAAAGAGCACGATTGGAGCATAAGCAAAGAAATTGTCGAGC
>JAODGL010000005.1 GCA_025464585.1 Methanosarcinales archaeon | reverse complement strand
CGCTTTCGCCTTTACCTCCATCTTTCTTTTTCCCTTCTTCTGCTCTAAACTATTCTTTACACACTATATAAAGGTTTATGTTTTTCGACATGATTTATATAGCGCGATGCCGCCGCACGCGCTCCCATCTGAAATAGATGAGTGTGATATATTTATTCCTTCTCTTTATATTTTTCTCTTATTACTTACCCTCCGTCATCTTAAGCCTGTTCTCTAAACTATCAAATCTGCTATTCATTAACTCTCTCATGCTATCAAACTTAATATTCAGTAATTCTTTTACGCCTGTAAGTCGCTCTTTCATCCGTACCTCATTTATTGTCAACCATCCTACTATAAACCCTATTGATTGCTTCACATAAAGCTCTCCTCCATACACTATCTCTAAGATAAAAGATACTAACGCTCCAATTAAGCAAATTATTGAAAGCCAATCCAGTATTTTCAACCTGACTTCTCTTCTATTCCTGATCTTAAGATACTCCCCTGTTATTTCTCCCATCTTTTCCCCTATCTTTCACTTTTGTCTTCATCTTTTCCCTTTTATTTCTTTTGAAGCAGTTGTTTTGTTATTTTTTCTTTGTTTAAAACATTGATATTATCGTGAGATTAAGGGCTACCAATACCCCCACACAAAACAATATCAATGCCTTTACGTCGCTTATCCCACAAAGAATTTGCGCTAAAACAACGTCTGAAGCCGTTGTTAACCCTTCCTTTTCTATTTCTTTTTTCATTGCTTTTGCTTCTTTCAGTATCTTTATCACTTTCTCTCTTCTTCTCAGCTTGCTAATCAGAAGATAAACAAAAGTCAAAACAGCAAGCAAAAGCGCTATTCCCAACCCCATCTGCCACGGTTCCATCTCGTTCTTTTACCTCCTTTTAAAGCATTGACATTATGACGAAGAGCATGGATATTATGGCGAGACAAAAAGCTACTAATACCTCTAACAGTGTCCTCATGCTACTTATCTCCGAGAGGATAGAAACTTGAGTAAAAAAGACATCAGAAAGCGAAGTTAAATTCTCCCCTCTCTCTTCTATCCTCCTCTTCAGTTCTTTTATCTCCCTTATCGTTTTTATTATTTCCTCCTCTCTTCTTTTCCCTATAACCACCCCTGCTTTCCTTTTTTTAAGCATATACAGAAGAGCAAAGAAAAATACGAGCAACGATAATCCAAGTGTAATGTAACTGAATATCATAAAGAGACCCCTTTGTCCTACAATTTCCGTTTCTACATTCATCCCCGATACCATCACTATTAGAATTAGAAATGCAACCACAATCGTAGCCATTGCAATCCCTGTTCCTCCCTTCTCTTTTGTATTCATTTTTTCTCTATTTCCTCCTTCTTGCTGCTTTCCTTATCATTTATAATAATGAAATAACCAAGAGCTAAAATTGCAGATAAAAATGACAATCCCATGAGAACGTAAGAAATACCTTTTAGTCCCATAAACATTCCTTCGTTTCCTTCTACTACACCCGCACTCGCCGCCGCCGGCAGCAACATCGCTATCAATGCAGCCGCTTTTCCTCTTTTTGCTTTTGTCTTTAGCTTGTATATCTCCTCTCTCGGGTCAAATCCATCCGGTATCTTATCTCAATCTCCTCATTTTTCTCTTTTATTTTCATCTGTGTTAATCTGCGTTAATCTGTGTCAATAATTTATTATCTCTTCTCTCTCATCTCTTTCCTTAGCTCTCTTAGCTCTACCCTTACATCGAGGTATAAGCCGAACGCAAACGCAAAATAGAACGTATCAATCGGGGGGCTGTTCCAAAAACCGAGCCTCACCAGGATCAATCCTATCAATCCATAAAAAATTAATATATATGCTAATATCCTCAAACCATCCTTAAAAAACTTACCTTTTAAAACCGTGACCCCACTCTTACTCTCTTCTCCCATTTTTTTTTTCTTCCGCCTCCTTTCCTTCTTTTTTATATCTAAATTTTTCTTTGATAAAACTTTCTTTTCTAAAGAAAGGTTTGTTTATGATTTTCGCCATTACAGGGACTCCTGGCGCGGGAAAGACAAGCGTATGTAATGCGCTTGGACTGGAATTTATGGATTTGAATAAGGTAATAGAGGAGAAAGGCTTTTATACCGGCGTGGATCACGAACGAGACTGTTTTATCGCAGACCTCGATAAACTAAACGAATACGTCAAAGAAGCGAAAGAAGGTGGAAATTTGTTGTTGGTGATAGAAAGCCACTTAGCTCATTTCCTGAACCCAGATGTTGCAATCGTGCTGCGTGCAAATCCGCTTTTGCTCGCGGAGAGACTAAAGCGAAGGGGCTTTTCTGCGCGGAAAATTCGTGAGAACGTGGAAGCAGAAATGCTGGATGTTATATTGGCTGAGGCGGTAGAACTGTGCGAGATTGTATATGAAGTGGATACAAGCGTGAAGAGCATAGAAGAAGTCGCTTCTACGCTTCGCAAGATTATAGATGTAGAGATGGAAGATAAAAGCAGAAGAAAGAAAGCACTAAGGGACAGGTATAAGCCAGGGTCCGTGGACTGGACTGACGGGGACAATGAAAAATCCTAAATTACTATTAGGTCATATGACCTCCTCTACATAACACATGTAGACATGCGGCATAAAAAGCATTTCGAATTGAGAGGAGGCGAAATGAATGAAAGGAAATAAAACTGCATCTGAGAGGTTAAATGCGAAAACGCTCGACCAGATGTTCGTCAATATGGTGGAGCAGGGTTACGAATGCCCGCCGTTCGTATCCAACGCCATATTAGAGACAGCGAAATCGGTATTCGTACCGGATCAGAGCAATCCGAACGTGATAAATGTGGGACAGGTGAAGATTTTGGGAATTGCGGCATCAGAACCTGCTGGGAAG
>JAODGL010000138.1 GCA_025464585.1 Methanosarcinales archaeon | reverse complement strand
CCATACCCATAGCGGTAAATAAGCAGGAAAGCGGTAATTAGCGTAATCTCCAGGAAGACGTACAAGAGGATGAGATTTCCACTGTACACGAGCCACAACATCGAAACGGCATAAAAGTCATATAAGAATATGTATCTCCTGAATTCGCTCTCGACTTTCAGCTCCATCTCCTCGAACCTGTGCTCCATGTAGGGCAGCGCAAAAAGGGCGACCATCGCGGAGACAATACAAATAGTGAGTCCAAACGCATTTGAGATAAAGTCGAAATTAAGGTAAATCTCGCCTATCGGAGGTGCGAAATTCATGAGGTGAATCTCGGAAGGACAGCCTTTGAAGATACAGTATAATATAGAAAAGAAAGGGATTAAAAAAGCGGCTGAAGAGAGATAAGTAGCTCCCTTAGGTCTTAAAAGAGGTGCTATAAATACCACAATTAAGGGCAAGAGCAAGAAGTAAAGCATAATCATATTATAATTTATCACCTCCTATGGTAACAGAACTCGTGTAAATATTCTTTCTCTCCCTGTCCATCGTTACGATGGCAGCGATGAGAACTAAAAGTTCGCCGCTGCTCGTGAAAATCGTGATGATTGCGATACCAAAAGCGGCATTACTGAGGGCGGAGAAAAGAGGGATTAGCGACATGAATACAGCACCAAACATCAGTTCTAACGCTATAAGAAGTCTGATAAGGTCCTTGCTTGAAATCGCGGTGAAGTAACCCATAAGCAAGATTGCAAATGACGTTGCATAGATTATTGATAACTCTATTCCTTGCATTCAGCTCCTTCCCTCCTCCTTTTCTATTCCCATTTTTAACACTGAGAGCATCAGCAGAATGATAAGCGCGGTAAGGAATAAAATGAGCAATAGATATTCAGGCGTTATAAACTTCTGAAGCGCAAACTGAATCTTTTCAAGAGAAGCAAGATTGGAGATATGGACGGAATAACCGAGAATAAAAGCGGTTATAATCACAGGCAGAGACCACAACACAGAAATTTGCCGCTCGGGGGCGAATCGGTAAGTTGCTGCGAGTGCTATTGTTACTATTCCTATCGCACCCACAAATATGAACACGATTAAAACAAAAACAGGCTGGAGGTTGAAAAGGGCATAAATACCCGCAACCATTACCAATGTTGCGGACATGAACATCGAAGCGTAGAAGTTATCGCGGGTAAGCAACACTGCTAAAGAGGACAGCGCGGCTACGCCCGCAATCGCTAACAGCAACAGCGTTTCTATTTCAATATTCATGGATTCAAATTTTTGCACAATAGTTAAAAAGACTTTCGTTTTTTTTCGATTACTCTTAGATTCATCAATCACATTTCGCCAGCCTGAAGATAAATGTGCTCCCCCTACCGAACTCGCTCTCCGCCCATATATGCCCGTTGTGCGCTTCAATTATACCTTTACATATCGCAAGTCCGAGACCGGTTCCACCTGCTTCTCTGGTCAGCGTGCTGTCAACCTGATAAAACTTGTCGAACACTTTATCCAGATCCTCTGGAGGGATTCCAATCCCGGTGTCGCTGACCTTTACCTCCACCTGCCCGTTCAACTCGCGTGCTTTTATGCTGATTTCTCCGCTTCTCGGCGTGAATTTAATCGCGTTATTGAGGAGGTTTATGACCACCTGAGTAAGTTTCTCTCTGTCGCCCTTAACCAAGGCGATGCCTTCTGGGATTTCAACATTCAGTTTTATGCCCTTTTCGGAAACTGCCTGCTTCACACTTTCAATAGAATCCGCGATTACAGAATCCAATGACACACTTCCGATTTTCAGGTCCATTCTGCCTGATTCTATTCTGGACAGGTCCAGCAGGTCATTAACAAGGTTCGTTTGGCGGTCTATATTCCTGAGGATAATGTCCATCATTTCTCGCTTCGTCTCTTCCCCCGCGCCCCCCATATTAAGCACCTGTGCCGATGTCCTCATAGCGGCAAGCGGTGTCTTGAGTTCATGCGATACCATAGAGACAAAGTCAGATTTTAATTTGTCCAGTTCTTTGAGCCGTTCATTCGCCAGTAGAAGTTCCTTGTTCATTCGAATCATGTCGCTGGTTTTCGATTTTACCTCCGCTTCCAGCGTTTTGTTCCATCTGGAGAACATCGCGATCAATCCAAGGCTTCCGCCGAGGATGATTGCGATGACTGTGCCTAAAAAAATCATTTGCCTGGCATAAACCGAGCGTATCAAATGGTCTACTTCGCTTGCAGGTACCGATATAGCAACTGACCATATCTCGTCACGCCATCGGACAGGTGCATACGCCACGATTTGTTCCGATTTCGATTCGTTATCCCGTTCTTTCAGGTAAACCGCAGTCCCTTCAGAGCCGTTAATCTGCTCGTTGAGAATTTCCAGCCAGCCCTCGCTTGTGCTATTCTCATTTAGCATCTTGATATAGTTTTTACCGATTGCTTCTCTTCTCGCTCCATCATAAAGCGATTTCCCGTTATGATCTATCATATACACGTATCCAGTTCTGTTCTGCATGATAGGCGCGAGGAATCGGTCCGTGATGGTGGACATTCGTATAATGGCGAGGATGACGCCCCTGAATTCTTCGCCTTTATATACTGGAACCCAGATGAAGGAGCCCAAGCCACCCTCGAACAGGGGTGTAGGACTGGAAATTTTCGTCTTTCTTAAATCTCTCGCTGAATCAAATGCGCTGCTTCTATTCTCTGCATACAGGTCATACCCAACCGGAGCACGATATTCCGGGTAACCATATACTACCACACCATTCGTATCAATAAACTCAATGCTATAAAAACCGCTGGTTTCCTCGTAGATTGTCTTAAAGCACCGTGTAAGGTTAGCAATTTCGTCACCAGACCTATCGCGGGCGAGTATTTCTATAATCGTTACACGCTCGTCAGCAAATCCCGCAATGCCCAGAGCCGCTTGTCTCGCCAGCAACAATTGCTGCTCATTGAATTGTTCCTGGACTATCTCCTCCACTTCCCCGTGGGTCTTGAAACCCAACGAAGTTACAACACATATAAGGATGATGCAGATTACAAGAATAACCACTCTGTTATCCCTTTTTACTTTCATGCTCGTAATAGAACTCCAAATTGAATTTAGAACTTTTCAGTCAGGGAGCGGTTCTACGCAGAACTGCCTTTATCCTCGCTTTTAGTTCAGCCAGGTCAAATGGTTTTGTAACATAATCATCCGCACCAATTTCAATACCCTCAATTTTGTCAGAGGTCTCGCCCTTTGCAGTGAGCATAATTATCGGGGTAGTACTTGTTGCTTCGTCCCGCTTTAACTGCTGGCAGACCTCGAATCCATTTAGTCTGGGCAGCATCAGGTCGAGGAGCACGAGGTCGGGAATCTCTGCTCTCACCTTCTCCAGTGCCTCGATACCGTCCTGAGCTTCGATAACATTGAAGTCCTCCATTTCCAACGCTCTCTTTAGCGGTAACAGGGTATCCAGTTCGTCATCAACTATCAGAATCTTAGTTCGGGTGTCAGAAAGCCTTCTAATCCTTTCCTCCACTTCGCTTTCTGTTATGCCCAACCGCTCTGCTATTGCGTCATACGTAGCGTCTTTTTGTAGCATTTCAACAATTTTCCTATCCTTACTGTCTAATCTCATTTTGCCCCTCCCGATTTGTACCTCCTTTTTTCATTCTTATCGTTTTTATTTTACCTCTTGACTTTTAAATAAATGATGGAATGTAAATAATTTGCGTATTTTTGCAATGATGTATAGCGTCTTGAATAAAAGCGATGGGTAAAATTTGCAGGAATCATTGTAAGCCAAAGCGGGCAAGCAAACAAGAACGTTCACGTTAGTTACACCAAAGGAAAGAAAAATATTGTCCTCCGAAACCTTTTTATATATGAGAATGTTTATCATTTACTATTACTGGCAAAAAAACCGCTATGACTATCAGGATTTACCAATACCAGTTGAAGAATGTCGAAGTGGTTACAGAAGAATTTACATCCATTTGAGAAGTAAAAAATGACAGATAATGATGCCCTGAACATAATAGACAACAGCCCGGACCGGGAACTAATAAGAGTCTTAAAAGACCGGATAAGAAGGTCAGAAGAGGCTAAATTTGCTATTGGATATTTCTTTCTAACTGGATTCTCCTTAGTAGAGAGCGATTTCCCTGGTAATTATGATAATTCTCCGTTTCTGAAGATTGTGATGGGAAATGAAACTACGTATCCGACAAAAGAAGAACTGGTCGCCGGTTATAAACTAAGAGAACTGTTCAAGCAAAGAATGATAGAAGATTTGCAAAAGAGGAAACTGAACGAAGAGCAGATAAAACAATTGAGGACTTTAAAGGATTTTGTTGCCCATAACGTAATAGATGTGAAGCTATACGAAAAATCGAGAATGCATGCGAAGTTGTATTTGTTCTTAACCAATCCAGAAGAGAGATATGCATCGCCAGGATTAGCGGTTGTAGGCTCTTCAAATTTCACAGCCGAAGGACTTACGAAAAATAAGGAGTTAAATGTATTGCTTACATCGAGAGAGGAAGTGCTTTACTTAAACAAATGGTTTGATAATCTATGGAAAGAAGCATTAGAATTCCGTGAAGATTTGCTAAAGGTAATAGATTTCTCTGGGGTATTGCCTGAAAGCCCTTATCCACAGATTGGCGAGTTAATAGACCCGCAAGTTTTGTTTAAGTATCTGGTTTACAGGTGGTTTGAGGGGCGGGTTCTTAATTTGCTTAAAAGAGATATTCTCATGGAATTTCAACTTGTTGGGGTTGTAAATGCTGTGAACATAGATAATTTCTACAACGGCGTGATATTAGCAGATTCCGTCGGATTAGGAAAGAGTTTTATGGCATCGGCAGTGATAGAAGAGTTTTTAAGTGGAAAACATCCAGCGTGGATTGTTAGTAATGAAAAGAAACCCGCTGTATTGCTTATTTTGCCTCCGTCTATAATTTCACAATGGGAAGAACTCCTGATAGGAAGAATGAATGAGGATACAAGAATTAGACTATTCAACGGAGAAAAGATCAACATTGTTTCTGATTATTTTTTCGGAAATAACTTCAAGAGGCTCACAAAAAATTACAACAATAACAAGATTTACGAAATCTATGATGATTCCGGAGATAAACTTTTAGGCAGAGTTGCTTTTCTCTCTCTGGGTATTTTCCAAAACATGAAGGAAGGTGAATTAAAGAGGCTTGCGGAAGAATATGATTTATTCGTGATAGACGAGGCGCATAAATTTAGAAATAAGAATACACGCAGGTGGAAAAATGTTAGAAAACTACAAAAGAAAAGCGATAACTTCCCGAATAAGTTTATGCTTTTGACTGCAACTCCGCTGAACAATTCAATTAATGACATTTTCAACTTGGTCAGGCTTTTTATTGATGATACTTTTGCCCCCTTCAGAATAAAAGGGATACCAATAACCGATTTAATAAAGAAGTATAGGGACTTGAAGAGGAATTTGGAAAAGAGGGACGATGATAAGATAAGGAAAGATTTGAAGAAAGTGGCAACAGAGATTAAGCAGAAGATACTTGACGAGATAATGGTTTTACGAACCAGAAAATACATCATGGAACAGTTCAAGGATTTAAAAGTAAACGAAAAGCCTCTGGTATTCAAAGACCCAAAGCCTTACAGGCTTGATTATTCTCCCTTTTATACAAAAGAGTACCGAGGGCTTCTCGAACGGATAAGTAAAAGGATGGATAGTATCTTGTTTGAATATACAAAACTGTATGGCACGAGGTTTGTGGTGTTTGAAGGAGAAGTGGAGGAAGAGGAAGAAAAACACTATGTGGAAATAGCAGACCTGTTTAAATTACTACTTGGAAAACGGCTGGAAAGTGGTATATACCCGTTTGAAACGACCTTACGGCGAATTTACGAAAAAGAAAGGATATTTTATGCCTTTTTCAGAACACAAATGGATGCGATTTTAAGTGAAGAATCACTGAGAGACGCGATAAAAGATGCAGTAGAAAAGGCGAAAATAAAGAAGGAACTTGAAGATGTGTTGGAGGAGTATAATGCGGAAGAGGAAGATGAAGAAACATGGTTTGACAGAGTTGTAAAAATTCTTTTGGGTTATGCGGAGGATTTAAAGGAGGAAGGGAAATACTATACGTATTTAGAATTATTGAATCTTGGCTTGAAAAAAGTTTTAGATAATTTGGAGAATGATTTGAAGGTGATTGATGAAATCCTTGAGAAGCTAAATGGGTTAAAAGAAAAGGGAAATGGCAAGAGCGATTATTTCTGGGCTGACCTTACATCTAAACAGCAAAGATTGTTGCTTAAGGGGTATTATAAAACTCTTGGTAGAATTCCAAGGAAAGAGGATGACATCATAGACCTGGACATTTTTTGTTATCATATCGACCCAAAACTTGAAGCTTTAAAACAGGTCATTGGGGTGCCTTCTGTGAAATCCGAGAGACTGAAGAGTGTATCTTCTCTAAACAG